>CAYFZO010000077.1:0-2514 GCA_964347615.1 uncultured Chromatiales bacterium | reverse complement strand
TTCCGGCAAGGTGCTCAGTCGGTTGGAGCGAATAGCCAACAATTCCAACTTGACGAGACCTGAAAATATACTTTCCGGCAAAGTGGTCAGGAGGTTGAAGCTGAGAGTCAACGTGCTCAAGTTTTCGAGACCTGAAAAATCACCGGCGTTGAGAGTTTCAATGCTTTCCCCGCCTAGAACCAAAGTACCCTCTACCCCGGATAAATGACCGTCCGTCACATCGGCGCAGTCGCTGACGCCGCTGATTAACCCCAAAATCCCGTCTCGAACTTGCGGTGTTCTGTCGCATACGCCTTCCTTGATTACCACCCGTACCGTCGGGGAAGAAGCCACGGCATAACCGGGGCCGGGCGTCAGCGACACCGTGAACGACTCGCTCGTCGGCTCGATCTCGTCGTCGTCAATAATCGAAAGGACTAGTTGGGCGGTTGTCTTGCCCGCTGGAACCGTGACGACGCCGCTGCTGAGGTCGGAGTAATCCGAGGCATCCGCGTCGGCGGTATCAAAGTCGTTGTCGTCGCCGATGCTGTAACTGACGTTCAGATTGGTTGCCAGTACCGAGCTGACGGTGACGGTCAGAGCGACGACGTCGCCTTCTTTAACTTCAAAGCTTAAGCCGTCAGTCTCGTCGAACGATACCGTGGTTTGCGCGTGAGCCGCCGGCGCTGCAAAGGTCAATGCCACCGACGTTACCGCCAGCGAAGCGGCGCAGAGGACCGCGCCCGAGCACCAAGAAAAAAAACGCCGAGAAATCATGCGGCGTACCCGGCCGATGCCTCTCTCCTCACAGGAGGCGAGGATGCCAGCATTACAGTGTCCTCTCTGAAAAAGTGGTGATGGAGCCATATTAAGGCATTCTCTTTTTGCCTACAAGCAATTGTATGGGTTCAGGACGCACTGAGACAAAGGGGAGACAAAAAGACCCCCTTTCAAACAGCCGTTCCGAGGCACTCAAGATACTCCGTTGGAGTGCTCAAAGCCAGCGCCCGGTGCGGGCGGAAGTGATTGTATCTGTACTGACGGGCGGCCCAACCCACGATTGACCGACGCAAAATCCGCCTCGCCTCGGTATCGGGCGTAGAACGCCTCACGCACGGATTCGGTTGACCCGCTCGACGCAGCCGCTGTTATCGAGGGCAGCGCAGCGGCAGGACATAAAGTTCAATCCCCGTCCTAACAGTGCCATCCTGACAGTGCCATCCTGGCACGCCCGCTTGTTGACGACCATCAAACCCGGCCATGAACTCGCTGCCGCCGTCAATCTGCAACGCCTCACACCGGAAAAGGCACCGGTTCAACGATCTGATAAGAAAACGCTCGACATTGTTTGCGGTGGCTCGGCCGAACGCGCGTTGTGTCAGATACTTTGACACTGGGCAGACGGCTCGGAAACCATGGAAAATCCTGACGAAATCCACCGCCGGATCATCGAGAAACTGCTCGGCGCCTGAAAGCGCGCGAGCCAAGCCGCCGGCGCGGAAAACTTACTCCAGCGCGCCTTCGAGGAACACCCGGATACGTAATCTGATTCCCTCGAGCGCGGGCTCGGTGACTCGATGACCCGGAGCGTTCAAGATTGCATGATCCCCCAGACTGGTATCCTCTATCGGGTTCCTGCGCACCGAAACGTCGGTTATCCCTGCACCCGCCAGCACCAGCGCGTCCTCCTCGACGCTGATGCCGTCAGCGTCGGCATCGCCGGCTCGGAGTGTGTAGGCAAACACCAGCGTCGTGGCTTCGCTCAAACCCGGGACGTAAGTCGCCGCCCGCGTCGTCTCTCCAATCGTGAGTGTCAACCACGGCCCGGCGGTTGAAGTTGATACCTCGACCGCCTCGTCGAAACCGACCGCGACGCGGATGACCTCGCCGGAAGACGGCTGATACGCATCGCCAGAAGCCGGTGTCGAAACAATCGCGACGTCCGACACCGACGGGCCGACCACGTCCAGAGTCAGCTCGCTCGGCGCGGTCTCAACGCCGAAGAAAGAGCCAGTCAGCGTACCTCTGGACGCTCTTAACGTCATCGACGCACTCGCATCTTGGGTCACAGTGAAAATGGCACTTTCGGTACTCCCTCCGGGAATGACTGCTTGCGAGTCTGACAGTACGCCGCCTTCGGCTGATAAGTCCGCGGTCATCATCGTCGGCAACGTTTCATCCACGACCAGTTTGACCTCAACGACGCCGCGCCCGGGCGACGTGCCTGTCGGCTCAAGTCGCGGGCGGGCGAAAACAAAAGGCGCGCCGGGGTTTTCCCTTAAATCCAAGGATTCCAAGTTGACGAGACCTGAAAAGACACCCACCGGTAAGGTGATCAGTTGGTTGTTATAGAGGTATAAACCCACCAAGTTGCCGAGATCTGAAAAAACACCCGCCGACAAGGTGCTCAGTTGATTGCCAAAGAGCCACAAACCCTTCAAGTTGCCGAGACCTGAAAAGACACCCGTCGGCAAGGCGCTCAGTTGATTGCGAGAGAGATCCAAGATATCCAATTTGCCGAGACCTGAAAAGACA
>CAYFZO010000076.1:0-2626 GCA_964347615.1 uncultured Chromatiales bacterium | reverse complement strand
TGTTTGCCGAAAGCAAGTCCGCCAGCCTTTCCGGATTGACGTTGGCCGCTTCGTCGGCCGGTTCCAAACCCAGCGCCAATCTGAAAGGAGCACCGGGATTGTCGTGCAGCCGAAGCGATCTCAGGCTCGAAAGTCCCGAGAACACCCCCGGCGGCAACGTGATCAACTGGTTGCCGTACAGGGTCAGCAGTCCAAGGGAACCGAGACCGGCGAACACCCCCGCCGGCAACGTGGTTAATTCGTTGCCGTTCAGGGACAGTATTTCAAGGGCGCCGAGACCGGCAAACACCCCCGCCGGCAACGCGGTCAATTCGTTGCCGTGCAGGGTCAGTACTTCAAGGGTGCCGAGACCGGCAAACACCCCCGCCGGCAAGCTGGTCAATTCGTTGTCGCGCAGGTACAATTTCTCAAGACTCTCCATTTGCAGGAAGTCTTTCTCTTTAAGTTCCTCTATGCCTCGGGCGCTAAGAGTTAGTCCACCTATACCGTTTATGGTGCTGGTACTTATATCTCTGCAAGACCTGTTTCCTCTTATGCGGTCACGAACCTGCCGCGTCCTGTCGCAAACCCCTTCCGCGATAAGAACCTCCAACCTTGTTCGGTTCCCCAGCGTATAACCGGCGGAATCAACCAAGTTCACGTAGAAGCGGTCGCGCACCGGTTCGATATCAGCATCGTCCACGATAGGGATCTCGATGGTTCCGGCGGTCGCGTCCGCAGGCACGACGATTTCGCCGCTGCCGGCCTCGTAATCGGCAGCGTCGGCCGTGTCGTGGTCGAAAGCGTAATAGACGGTGGTCGGCATCGTCGGCGCCGGGTTGAGACTGAAGGGCGCCTCAGCCGTTCCCCCCTCATTGCCCCAAATCCGATTGTCACCATCCGTAAACGATATGAAAGGGAAAGCCTGGACCTTTTGTTCCGGAAAATCGGCAAGAAGACTATCCACTCTCAGGTTCGCAGGGTTGTTGAATACGTCGGTGATGGTCGAGCCGTTCAGCTCCAAGCCGTTTCGCGCGACGCTGACGCCGTTGTCATCAAAATCCTCTGCTCCGACCGTGTAGACGAAACTCAGTATGCCGGCGAGGGCGTTGCTTTCCACCACGTAAGTCGCGGTGCGTCGGTCGGCTCCGATCTGCAACGCCAGCGTCGGTGAGGATGAGCCCGTTGTGATTGGCGGGTCTATCAACAGCCCTCGGTCGAAAACAACGCCAACCATGATTACCTCCCCTGCGGCGTAGCCCTCCGGGTGTTCCGGGGCCGAGGCGAACCGGATCGTTGTCGCCCTAGGTGCCGTTCGGTCGTGAACGATTTCGAAACCGGTGAAGCATCGGCGTTCAACTCTCACAATCTGATCGCAGTCGTTCGGCGGCGACGGCGGGCCGGAAAGGGTTATCCTGACTTGATTTCCGTCCATGATTCGGGCCATGGTGAACGTTTCGCTCTGCATGCCGCCCGCGGGAATCGTCACCGAATCGGTGGATAGATCAACGCCGGATGCCGTCAGCGTGAACGCCAACGGATATGGCGCGCCGTCGCGCAGCGTGAGTTTGACCCTCGCGGGGGTGTTTGCTGAAAGCAAGTCCGTCAGCCTTTCCGGATTGACGTTGGCCGCTTCGTCGGCCGGTTCCAAACGCAACGTCAAGCTGAAAGGAGCGCCGGGATTGCCAATCAGATGAAGCGCTCTCAAGTTCGAAAGTCCCGAGAACGCGCCCGCCGGCAAAGTAGTCAGTCGGCTGTAACTGAGATCCAACCTTTCCAAGTTGCTGAGACCTGAAGGTACGCCCGGCGGCAAGGTGGTCAGGCGATTTCCAAAGAGGTTCAACTGCCGCAAGTTGGCGAGACCTGAAACCGTCATCGGCAAAGTGGTCAGTTGGTTGTTGTTGAGAATCAACTTCTCCAAGTTAGCCAGACCTGAAAACACGGTTGTCGGTAAGGCGGTCAGTTGATTGTACGAGAGTCCCAAATTCTTCAAGTTGGCGAGATCTGAAAACACGGCTGCCGGTAAGGTGCTCAGTTCATTGTTCCCGAATCCCAACTTCTCCAAGTTGACGAGACCTGAAAAATCACCGACCTTGAGAGTAGCAAGGTCTCCAGCTTTCACAGCCAACTTCTCCGTTATCCCGGATAAATGGCTATCCGTCACATCGGCACAGTCGCTGACGCCGTCGATTAACTCCACAATCTTGTCTCGAACTTGCGGCGTCCTGTCGCACACAGGGGGTACTGGTTGCGCGTGAGCCGGCGTCGCAAAGATCAACGCCGCCGCCGTTGTCGCCAGCGAAACCGCGTAGAGAACCGCGCTTGAGCGCCAAGAAAAAGTCCACCGGGAAATCATTATGACGTAGACGGATGAGGCTCTTCTTCCTACGGACAGGAGGGGACGTTCAAGAGTTCGAACGAGCGCCGGAAGACACCAACGCGGCGTTCGTTCCTTGCCGCCGTCTTGACGAATTCGACGACGTCTTCAGACGATATCAACGGCAGTTGAGCTCGTGCGCGAAAAGTCGTCGCGGTCAGTGCGACCGCCGGCACGCCGGCGAGGATGCCTAAGGTCGTTCTCCCCATGTCTCTCCTATTCTCCGTGTCTCTCCCCGAAGGATAAACCGAGGGACAAACCCCAGGGGGG
>CAYFZO010000075.1:0-2691 GCA_964347615.1 uncultured Chromatiales bacterium | reverse complement strand
GGGCTTCAGTTTCGACGTGGGGTCGGTGAAAGAGGTCAGGTTGGATTCGCTGGTTGGTTCGGTGACGGTGGAGGTGCGTTCCTCGTCCGTAATCGGGTCGGAGGTTTCGGTTGACGTTTCGGTGCCGTCAGTGCAGGGAGTAACGATCAGCGACTTGTTGCCGACGTTGACGCTGCGGTCTGTGGCGCCGATGGTGTCGGTGGTGTTTTCTCCCGCCGGTGAGCTGTCGCTGCCGTCAGGCGGAGAGGCTCCGGTGGAGTTGAGCTTGGATGATTATCCATTGGCCGAAGATCAGGAGATCGTTCTCGACGTTTCGGTGGACGGCGAGGGGCTGGCAGTATCCCCGACGAGTGTGGCGCTGACCGCGACGTCGCCGACGGCGACGGTGGAGGTGAGCGCGTCGCGCCGCGTGGAATCCGGGAACTTGATGGTGTCGGCGTCGAGCGGCGCGGAGTTGGTCGGCGGGACGCAGTCGTTGCCGGTGTCGGTGTCGCCGCGTCAATTGGCGGTTTCGTTTGATCCGGGCATGGTGAGGCTGGTTCGCGGCGATGCGGCGGATGAGACGGATTCGGCGGACGTCTCGGTGAGCGTGGTGCCTGCGTTGGAAGGCGACGAAGAGTTGGTGCTGGAGTTGACCTCAGGCGTCGCTGGCAACCTTGGCGTGAATCCTCTTGAGGCGACGTTGAGTTCAGAGACGAGGGCGGTGACGGTGACGGTGACCGCGGGCCCCGGGATGGTTTCGACGGAAGTCGTGGCTCTTGAGGGGTCGGGCACGTCGATCGGGAACGCGGAGGTGTCGTTCACGCCTCTGATGGTCAAGGTCGTGCGCGGCGTAGCGTTGTCGATTTCAGGCGTGGAAGGTGCTGACGCGGTGTTGCTTGGGGCAGGCGCGTCAACCGAGTTGCTGGTGACGACGAGTCCGACGTTGACGGGCAGTGAAAGCGTTGAAGTGGGATTGACCGTGGAAGGAGCCGGTTTGACGTTGGGTGAAACCACAGTTGAATTGTCCGGCGCTAGGACAAGTGCGACGGTGTTGTTGACCGCGATCGATCCGGACGTGTCGGGGCAGGTCGCTGCGACGGGGACGGGGCAGAACGTCGGAGTTGTGCGCGGCGACTCCGTCGGGATAACGACGGAACCGGCGGAATCCGTTTCCGTGAGTTTTGATCCTGCGCCGGAAGTTGAGATAGAACGTGGCCGCAGCGTGTTGCTGACGGCGGAGACGAGCGCGGGGCTCGGCGAGGGTCAGTCGGTGACGTTGACTTTGAGTGTTTCGGAGGGTTCCGGCTTCAGTTTCGGCGAGCTTGCATCTTCATCGGCGGAGATCGTATTGATTGAGGGGATGCGTTCAACGTCGGTGCTGGTTCGTTCGTCGACGGCGATTGGCGTCCGCGCCACCGTGGACGTGATGACGCAGGCGAGCGAAGGCTTGTCGGCCAACGCTCCCGAGTCTTTGGAGTTGGTGTCGGTGACGCCGGTAGTGTCGGTGGTGTTCTCCGTTGACGGGGAGGAGTTCTCTCTTGGGGAGACGTTGTCGCTGATTTCAAACAGCCCGATGGCGATGGTGTCTTTGCGTCTCGGGGACTATGAATTGGCCGCGGGTCAGGAAGCGGTGTTGTCGATTTCAGTGCAGGGCGAAGGTTTGACGGTGGATCCGCAGGAAGTGACGTTGAGCGGGACGACGCCGTCGGCGACGGTGGAGGTGGTGGCGACGCTCGAGGACGCGTCGGGCAGTTTGACGGCGACGGCGGAGAGCGGCGTTGCACTGGTGGCAGGTCGTGCAGAGTTGCCGGTGGAGGTATTGGCACTCCGCGTTTATTCGTTGTCTTTTGATCCGGCTTCGCTTGAAGTAATCACCGGCGGCAGTATTGCTTCGACGTTGTCATTGACGGGGGTTGGGTTGTTGCCTGACGAGGAAGTTACGGTGTCGTTGACGGTTTCAGGCAGTGGTTTGTCTTTGCCCGTTCCGTCGCAGGTGAGTTTCAGTGCCGGTTCGACGTCTGCGGAGGTGAGTTTGAGTGCCTCTCGGGATGCAACAACGGGCGCTGGCGTTGGTACGTTGTCGGCGCAGGGGGTTTCGCCTCTCCCCTTGGCTGTGGAGGTTTCCGGGGCGATGGCTGAGGTGTCGGTATTGCCTCGCACGTATGCTCTGTCGTTCAACCCGGCTTTGTTGGAGGTGGCTGAGGATACGACGGGCACGGTGTCGTTGTCTTTGGAAGGCGCCTACGATCTGTTTCCGGAGGAGTCTGTGACGGTGTCCTTGAGCGTAGAGAGCGCAGGAGCTGATGTGATTTCGATATCGCCGGATGAGGTGGTGTTCGGTCCGGGTACGCCGCCGGCTGAGGTGGAGGTCGGGGCTGAGACGTTGTCGGAGCGGGAGTTGTTGGCTACGGTGTTGTCGGCGTCGGTGCCGTCGGCATCCTCGGGCATTGCAGTTTCGGACGCGACGTTGCCGCTGAGGATTCTGCCGCGCTTGGAGGCTGTGTCGTTGTCTGTGACGCCTAACGTCGTGGAGATAGAACGCGGTCGCAGTGCGACGTTTGATCTGGCGACGAGCCAGGAGCTGGTTGAGGAGCAGTCGGTGACCTTGACTCTGACGTTGCCGGTTGATCAGGGTTTCAGTTTCGACGTGGGGCCGGTGAAAGAGGTCAGGTTGGATTCGCTGGTTCGTTCGGTGACGGTGGAGGTGCG
>CAYFZO010000074.1:0-2915 GCA_964347615.1 uncultured Chromatiales bacterium | reverse complement strand
TTCAAGTTGCCGAGACCTGAAAACACGGTTGCCGGTAAGGTGCTCAGGTGATTGAGCCCGAATCCCAAGTTCTTCAAGTTGCCGAGACCTGAAAAATCACCGACCTTGAGAGTAGCAATGATTCCAACATAGTCCACCCCTAAAGCCAACTTCTCCGTTATCCCGGATAAATGGCTATCCGTCACATCGGCGCAGTTGCTGACGCCGGAGTCTCTGATGGCGGAGAGTACCCCCACAATCCCGTCTCGAACTTGCGGCGTCCTATCGCACACGCCTTCTTTGATAGAGACTGAAATCGAGGTCGGTGAACCCAGTTCATAGTCGCCGGAAGGATCCAAGCTCAGGCTGAATGTCTCGCGTGCTCGCTCGATAAGTCCATCGTCCACGATGGAGATCTGAATGGTTCCGCGGGTCATGCCTGTGGGCACGACGACCGTGCCGCTGCCGGCCATGTAGTCGTTGGCGTCGGCCGTGCCGGGCGTAAGGGTGTAGCGGACGATGGTCTGCATCGCCACAGCGCCGCTGAAGGTGAAGACCGCGTTCACCGTTTCCCCCTCACGAGGTTCAATTTCGCTCTCTTCAAACGATATGACAAGGGAAGCCAGGACCTTTTGTTCCGGGAAATCGGCAAGAAAATTATTCACGTCCACGTTCGCGTTGAGGTCGTCTACAGGTTCGGTGATGGCTACGCCGTTTAACTGCAAGCCGTCTCGCACGACGCTGACGCCGTTGTCATCAAAGTCGCCTGTTCTGACCCTGTAGACGAAGCTCAGGATGCCGGCGGCGACGTTGCTTCCCACCACGTAAGTCGCGGTGCGTTGGTCGGCTCCGATCTGCAACGCCAGCGTCGGTGAGGATGAAGCCCCCTCCGTGATCGGTGGGTCTATTACCAGCCCTCGATCGAAAACCACGTCAACGTTGATTGCCTCCCCCTCGGCGTAGCCGCCCGAGTCTTGTCGGTCTTGCGGGGTCGAGGTGAACCGGATCGTTGCCACCCGAGGCGCCATTCCGTCGTAGACAAAATTGATTATCGGCCCGCCCGTAATTTCGAAACCGGTGAAGCATTGCCCTTGACGTTGCCAAGTAGACATACAGGTGTTCGGCGGCGGCGGCGGCGCGGAAAGGGCTATCCTGACTCGGTCTTGACCCGTGTCTCGGGTCGCCATGATCGTTTCGCTCCGTGTGCTGCCCGCGGGAATCGTCACCGAATTGGCGGATAGTTGAACGCCGGATGCCGTCAGATTAAATTCCAGCGGATACGGTGCCCCTTCACGCAGCTTGAGCTCGACCATTGCGGCGGTGTTTGCTGAAAGCAAGCTTGCCAGCCTTTTCAGATTGGCGTTGGGCGTTTTGTCAAACGGTTCCAAACCCGGCGTCAATCTGAAAGGAGCGCCGGGATTGTCGTGCAGCTGAAGCGAACTCAGGCTCGAAAGCCCCCAGAACACGTCCTCCGGCAACGTGTTCAAGCGGTTGCCGTGCAACAATAACCGTTGAAGGCTCCCGAGATCGGTGAATGGCCGGGTCTCCGACAACGTGGCCAAGCGGTTGCCGTCCAGCCGCAACTGCTGAAGATTGGTGAGACCGGCGAGAAGCCTAATGTGCTCGCCGGCCGCCAGATCGAACTTATCCGGCAACGTGGTCAAGCGGTTGCCGTCCAGCCGCAACTGCCGAAGATTAGTGAGACCGGCGAACAGCTTATCCGGCAACTGGTCCAATGCGTTGTTGTACAGATCCAACTCTTCAAGGGTATCGCTGAACAGGCGGCTCGGCAGCCTACTCAAATTAGGATGTCCGCTTATTTCCAATGCAGTTAAGGGGAGTTTATCCAAATTTGCGTCGGTAAAGTCGTTCGTTTTATAACTGGTAACATCCGTAAATCCCTGAAGCGATATCGTTGTCAAGCTGGGTATCTGGGCTACGTCGGAGCAATCACTTGCCTGGGTATCCTCTCGGATAAAAAAATCACGTACGGAACTTGTCCTGTCGCAGACGCCTTCTTTGATAGTGACTTCAATCCTGGTCTGTGAACCCAGTGTATATGTATAGTCGACGGAATCGAGCAAGATCAGGCTGAATGTATCGCGCGTCTTCTCGATACTGACATCGTCTTGGATGAAGATCTGAATGGTTCCGCGGGTCGCGTTGGTGGGCACTTCGACCATGTTGACCGGCCCGCCATCGGTGTAACGGACAGTGGTGCGCGCCGTCGTAGCGGCGCTGAAGTTGAAGACCGCGTTTATCGTTTCCCCCTCACGAGTTTCAATGCTGGTCTGTTCAAACGATATCTCCGGCTGTTGAGCTTGTGCGCAAGAAATCGTCGCCGTCAGTGCGACCGCCAGGACGCCGGCGAGTATGCTCAAGGCCGTCGTTCCGTCGGCGCGTGAACTTCGATCATCAAGGAAGAGGAGAGTACGTGGAATCACGATGACGGTACGCAAACGGCAAATCGGAAAGCTGGTTTCTCAAGGAAGCGCTTCCATCAAGCCAGCTGTGCGTCGGGCGCACGGAACCGTATTGGTTGACGGCTGTTCCATGGGGCATTTAGGTTACTTCAGTCGGCTAGGCGGTGTCAATTTTGGGGTCAATTTTGGTGCGGGCGGGATTGGGTTCGTGAATCTTGGGTGAATTCGGGGGTGGATTGGGGGCTTGTCCCGACTTCCGATAACGACGATGCTTTCTTCCTCGACGGGCCGCCTCCCACCGCGGCGTCAATCCAAAGGTGGAGCCGAGCTTGCCGCGCCGGTGAAGCGCGCTCAGCCCGGAGAGTCCCGAGAACGTGCCCGGCGGCAACGCGGTCAAGCGCTTGCTGCCCAGTTGCAAGGTCTGAACAGGGCCGAGCGCGGCAAACAGACTCTAAGATAACGCGGTCAGGGGCAACGCGGTCAGGGGCAACGCGGTCAGGGGCAACGCGGTCA
>CAYFZO010000073.1:0-2921 GCA_964347615.1 uncultured Chromatiales bacterium | reverse complement strand
TGCCACGGCTCAGGGAAACCGACGTCCGCATTGCAGCCGCAGACCCAGCGACGGTAATCGTCATCACGTTGCTCGAAAAAGTGGACACGTCCAGAAGCACGCCTTGCGAGAAAACGGCTCCAATACCGTTACCCTCTGAGTCCGAAAAGCTTAGATCCGCGCTCTGAGACGCGGGAATCAAAACCATGGACTCGTTCACCTGCAAGGCGGGAACCGCTGTCACCTTCACCTGAACGGAACCGCCGCGCATCAGCGTAACGTCATCAGGCTCCCAGATCACCCCGATCAAACGCCGGTCTATCCGAACTTCCAACGTGGTGCTCGACACCAGCGCCTGGATCGAGGTCTGCACGCTTAGATCCACGCTCGCCCTCAGGCTTGAATCCCCGGGAATCGCGTCGAGGTCCGCGGACACCCTGAACCGCGTGCCGCCGTCGCCGGCTTTCAGCGTTACTTCCGATGGCGCGGAGAGGCCTGAACCCGGGGTCAAAGATACCCGCACCGAAGTTTCCTCAGCCAACAATTCCGCACCCCCAAGCGTCAAGGTCGCCGTCGCGAACGAACCCGCCGCCACGCTTGACGGCTCCAGACCCAACGACAAGGACAACTGCCGTTCCGCGACCCGATGACGACCGGCGTCCATGATGGCATGATCCCCCAGACTTGTATCCTCTATCGGATTCTTGCGCGCCGAAACGTCGGTTATCCCTGCACCCGCAAGCACCAGCGCGTCCTCTTCGATGCTGATGCCGTCCACGTCGACGTCGCCGGCTCGGAGTGCGTAGGCGAACACCAGCGTCGAGGCTCCGCTCAAACCCGGCACGTAACTCGCCGTACGCGTCGTCTCCCCAATCGTGAGCGTCAACCACAGCTCGGCAGCGGGAATCGACACCTCGACTGCCTCGTCGAAAACGACCGCGACGCGGATTATCTCGCCGGAAGACGCCCGATACGCATCACCGGAAGCCGGCCTCGAAATAATCTCGACGTCCGACACCGACGGGCCGACCACGTCCAGAGTCAGCTCGCTCGGCGCGGTCACGACGCCGACGTAATTAGTCAATCCACCGGAGGACGCCAACGCCACCACTGGCGCACCCGCGGTTTGAGTCACGGAGAAAACGGCGCTTTCGCTGCTTCCTTCGGGAATCACCGCCTCCTCAGCCGACAATTCGCCACCCTCCGCCGACAAGGCCGCGGTCATCGTCGTCGGCAACGTTTCATCCACGACCAGTTTGACCTCGACGACGCCGGGCCCGGGCGACGTGCCTGTCGGCTCAAGTCGCGGGCGGACGAAAACGAAAGGCTCGCCGGGGTTGTCAAAGAGCCATAACACCTCCAGGTTGCCGAGGCCTGAAAAGACGTCCGCCGGCAAGGTGCTCAGTTGATTGCGCCAGAGGTCCAACCTCTCCAAGTTACCGAGACCTGAAAAGACGTCCACCGGCAAGGTGCTCAGTCGGTTCTCCCCGAGTACCAATCTCATCAAGTTGCCGAGACCTGAAAAGACGTCCGCCGGCAAGGTGCTCAGCTGGTTCTCCCCGAGTACCAGTCTCGTCAAGTTGCCGAGATCTGAAAAGACGCCCGCCGGCAAGGTGCTCAGTTGATTGCGCGAGAGGTCCAACTCCCGCAAGTTGCCGAGACCCGAAAAATCACCGGCGTTGAGAGTAGCGATGTCTCTGGAACTTAGAGACAAAACCCTCGATACCCCGGATAAATCGTCATCCGTCACGTCGGCGCAGTCGCTGACACCGCTGATTTGCCGCAAAATCTCATCCCGGACTTGCGGCGTCCTGTCGCACACGCCTTCCTTGATGACCACGATTGCCGCGGTTCGGTCGGATGAAGCCAGTACGTAGGCTGCGTCTTCAGGGGGCGCGGTCAGGGACACCCTGAAAAATTCCCGGGGCGCGTCAATTGCCTCGTCGTCGGTGATTCGAACCTCGATGGTCGTGCTCTCTTCGCCCGCTCCAATCGTGACCGTGCCGCCGGCGACGTCAACGTAGTCGTCCCCGTCGGCGTCGGCCGTGGCGTCGTCGCCGTCTGCATCAATCCCATAGCCGATCGTCAGTGCCTCCAACGATACCGGGGTTGCCCGGACGGTAATCATCGCAGTCTCCCCTTCCTCGACCGACACCATCGAAGATTCGTTGCCGATCGTCACGACGACCGGCGGCGACTCGCTCACCGTCACCGCCAACTCGGCCCTGAGATCCAAATCAACGTTGTCCCCCAGCACCGTCGCCGTGCCACTACTCAGGGAAACCGACGTCCGCATTTCAGCCGCAGACCCAGCGACGGTAATCGTCATCACGTTGCTCGAAAAAGTGGACACGTCCAGAAGCACGCCTTGCGAGAAAACGGCTCCAATATCGTTACCCTCTGAGTCCAAAAAGCTTAGATCCGCACTCTGAGACGCGGGAATCAAAACGATGGACTCGGTCGCCTGCAGGGCGGGAACCGCCCTCACCTTTACCTGAACGGAACCGCCGCGCATCAGCGTAATTTCATCAGGCTCCCATATTACCTCGATCAAACGCCGGTCTATCCGAACCTCCAACGTGGTGCTCGACACCAACGCTTGGATCGAGTTCTGTACGCTTAGATCCACGCTTGCCATCAGACTTGAATCCCCGGGGGACGCATCGAGGTTCGCGGATACCCTGAATCGCGTACCGCCGGCGCCGGCTTTCAACGTCACCTCCGACGGCGCGGAGAGACCCGGACCCGGGGTCAAGGATACCCGCACCGAAGGCTCCTCAGCCAACAACTCCGCACCCTCAAGCGTCAAGGTCGCCGTCGCGAACGAACCCGCCGCCACGCTTGACGGCTCCAGACTCAACGACAAGGACAACCGCCGTTCCGCGATCCGTGTATGGGTTCAGAGAGATATGAGACAAAGGTAAAAACCCGCTCCGGGCGAT
>CAYFZO010000072.1:0-2977 GCA_964347615.1 uncultured Chromatiales bacterium | reverse complement strand
TTGGCAACTTGCGGACCTTGAACCTCTTCAGCAACCGGTTGGCCACCTTGCCGGAAAACGTATTTTCGCGCCTCGTCAACTTGAGGATCTTGGAGCTCTTCAAGAACCGGTTGGCCACCTTGCCGGAGAACGTATTTTCAGGTCTCGTCAACTTGGAGGAGTTGTATCTCGATTCCAACGAACTGGCCGCCTTGCCGGAGAACGTATTTTCAGGTCTGATCAACTTGGAAACGTTGGCCCTCGACCGCAACCCCGGCGTACCTTTTGTTTTCGCTCTCTCACGGCTTGAGCAGGTGGGCGAGCCGAACCCGTCCGCGCCAGCCGTCGTCGCGGTCAAACTGGTCGTGGATCAAACGGCGCTGACGGGGATTACCGCAGGCTTGTCGGTGGAAGGCGGTGAGTTGTCGGTTGAGGAGGCGGTGATTCCCGAAGGAAGCAGTGAAAGCGCTTCTTTCTACGTGACTCAAGCCGCAGGTGCGCCGGTGACGTTAAGGGCGTCCGCGGGCGAGTTGACCGGTTATTCCGGCATCGTGACCGCCGCAAGCGAACTGGTTCTGGACGTGGTCGCCCCGTCGGTGTCGGACGTTGCCGTGGTCTCGGTTCCGCTGCGCGGCGGCACCGCGTATTGGACGGTGGACGGCGAGACAATCCGCGTCGAGGTCGGTTTCGACGAGGCGGTCGAGGTGTCAACCTCAACCGCCGGGCCGTGGTTGACGCTCACGATTGGAGAGACGACGCGAGCGGCGACTTACGCGCCGGATTTAAGCGACGTTTCGACGTTGGTGTTCGTCTACACTCTCCACGCCGGCGACGCCGACGCCGATGGCATCGGCATCGAGCAGGATGCACTGGTGCTTGCGGGCGCTGAGATAACCGACCTGAGCGGGCGTCGGATAGAGAATACGAGTTTGGGAGACCATGCCATCCCGAACGCCGCGGATCACAGAGTCATCGAGGACGGCCCCAGATTGTCGTTTGACGTTGCCGCCGGCTTGTTTTTCGAGGTTGAAGAAGGCGGCACGGTCAATCTGCCTATCACCGTCGACCCGCCGTCGCCGACCGGCTTGAACGTCGGCTACCGCGTCGGCGGCGACGGTGCTCCTGATACCGCGGACGCGGACGCTTCGGACTATTCTGCCCCCGGCGTTGTCACGATTGGAGCAAACGAGACGGCCGCCACAATCATCGTTTCGATCATCGACGACGGCGACGTCGAGCCGACGAGAGAGTGGTTCGAGGTGTCGCTGACGGTCGGCGTCGGTTATGCGCTGACCTTTCCCACGACGGCGTCGGTGGTGATCAAGGAAGGCATGTGCGACAGGACGCCGCAAGTTCGAGACGGGATTTTGGGGAGAATCAACGTGGGGGAGGGCGGCGGCGTCAGCGACTGCGCCGATGTGACGGATGACGATCTATCCGGGGTAACAGGGCTTTTGGATCTGCGCTCTGCAGGCATTGATATTCTCAGAGCTGGTGATTTTTCAGGTCTCGACAATTTGGGAACGTTGCAGTTGAATCTCAACTCTCTGCCCACTTTGCCGGCCACCGTGTTTTCAGGTCTCAACGGTTTGGAAACGTTGATCCTGAATACCATCCAATTGACCACTTTGCCGGCTACCGTGTTTTCGGGTCTATCCAGCTTGAAAACGTTAAGACTCAATCACAACCAGCTGACCGCCTTGCCGGCCACCGTGTTTTCAGGTCTCAGCAATTTGGAAACGTTGAGACTCCAGCACAACCGGCTGACCGCCTTGCCGTCCGCCGTGTTTTCAGGTCTCGCTAACTTGGAAACGTTGGATCTTACCAACAACCCCGGCGTGCCTTTTGTTTTCGCTTTCTCACGGCTTGAGCAGGTGGGCGTGCCGGGGCTGTTCCCGTCTGACGTTGCCGAAGTCAAATTGATCGTGGATCAAACGGCGCTGACGAGGGTTACCGCGGACTTGTCGGTGGAAGGTGGTGAGTTGCCGGTTGAGGAGGCGGTGATTCCCGAAGGAAGCAGTGAAAGCGCTCCTTTTATCGTGACACAGGACACGAATTTGCCGATGACGTTAAGGGCGTCCACGGGCACGTTGGCTGGTTATTCCGGCATCGTGACCGCCGCAAGCGAACTGGTTCTGGACGTGGTCGGCCCGTCAGTGTCGGACGTTGCCGTCGTCTCGGTTCCGTTGCGCGGCGGCACCGCGTATTGGGCGGTCGACGGCGAGACAATCCGCGTCGCGGTCGGTTTTGACGAGGCGGTCGAGGTGTCGACTTCAACCGCCGGGCCGTGGTTGGCGCTCACGATAGGGGAGACGACGCGAGCGGCGACTTACGCGCCGGATTTGAGCGACGTTTCGACGTTGGTGTTCGTCTACGCGCTCCAAGCCGGCGACGCCGATGCCGACGGCATCAGCATCGAGCCGACCGCGCTGATGCTTGCGGACGCTGAGATAACCGACCTGAGCGGGAACCCGACGGAGGATACGAGTTTGGGGAATCATGCAATCTCGGACGCCGCGGGCCACAGAGTTATCGAGGACGGCCCCAGATTGTCGTTTGACGTTGCCGCCGGCTTGGTTTTCGAAGTCGAAGAAGGCGACGTGGCCAAGCTGATTATCACCGTCAGCCCGCCGTCGCCGACCGGTTTGAACGTCGGCTACCGCATCGGCGGCGACGGTGACCCCGATACCGCGGACGCGGACGCTTCGGACTATTCCGACTCCGGTGCCGGCGTTGTCACAATTGGAGGAAACGACGCGACCGCCGCAATCACCGTCTCGATCATTGACGACGGCGATATCGAGCCGACGAGAGAGTGGTTCGAGGTGTCGCTGATGGTCGGCATCGGTTATGCGCTGGGCTCTCCCGCGAGGACGCCGGTGGTGATCAAGGAAGGCACGTGCGACAGGACGTCGCAAGTTCAAGACGGAATTTTGGGGTTAGTCGACGGCGTCAGCGACTGCGCCGATGTGACGGGCAACGATTTATCCGGGCTAAC
>CAYFZO010000071.1:0-2996 GCA_964347615.1 uncultured Chromatiales bacterium | reverse complement strand
CGCGCGTGTGACGACGGAGTCTTTGACGGTCGAGGTGGTGCGCGGCGTGGAGTTGTCGCTTTCGGACCACGCGGGTCAAGCGGCGGAGATGATTGTGATCGTGGCGGCAGAGTCGACCGAAATCACGGTGGCGACGTCCCCGTTGCTTGAGGAGGACGAGCGGGTGACGGTGACGTTGAGCGTTGCCTCCGGTTTGACTTTGGGGGGCGCCGGTTCAGTGTTGATCGGGGGGAACACGCTGATTTTGAGTGCGATGAACCCGAGCGCCACGGTCACTGTCACCGCGGATACACCGAGTTTGGATTTGCCGTCCGGTTTATCCGCGTCGGGCGCGGGCGAAAACGTCGGCGTCGTCGGCGCCACGTCGCTTCGAGTAAGAACCGCCGCGGTGGATGAAGTAACGCTGGTGCTTTCGCCGTCGCCGGTGATCGAGGTTCAACAAGGCGCCCGCACGACGCTTCGCGTGACGACCGACCCGCCGTTGGGCATGGGGCAGATAACGAGGGTATCTCTGGTGATCGAACCGGACAACGCGGGATTGAGTTTTGTCACCAATGCCACGGTGGAACTGAGCCAAGATCAACCATTCCTTGACGTCGAGGTGGAGGCGGCTTCGGACGCGGTCATCGGAAATACCGCTCAAGTCACCGCGACGGTGTTGGAGAATATCCAGGTGGAAGTCGACGTTGACGTCCGGTCTCGCGTGACGCTGGAGGCGACGACGCCTCAGGTGGCTCTCAGCCTCACGCCCGCCGGCGTCTTGGAACTGGATCTGGGCGCAAGCGAGACGGTGGAGTTGGGTTTC
Organism: uncultured Chromatiales bacterium; assembly: GCA_964347615.1. Taxonomy (GTDB): domain Bacteria; phylum Pseudomonadota; class Gammaproteobacteria; order Poriferisulfidales; family Oxydemutatoraceae; genus CAYFZO01. Next base: position 2,191 of record CAYFZO010000071.1, on the reverse strand, counting down.
GGTGGCTTTACGTTGAGCGGGAATCAGACGGCGGAGTTCGAGGTGTCGGTCGAGGGTGAAGGACTGAGCCTGCAAGGCAACGCGCAGATGATTCAGGTGTCTTTTGCCGCGGGCGAGGTTGCGGCGAAGTCGATATCGGTAACGTCCTCGGCTGACGCGGCGTCGGCCGGGCGTCTGATGGTCAGGGCGGTCGGCGGCGTCGAGTTGGCGGGCGGTATGGAGACGGTGGAGTTGCCGATTCGCGTGTTGCAATCAGTGTCGTTGAGTTTCGACCCGGACGTGGTGCTGATTCCTCGGAGCCGCAGCGCGCAATTCGAGGTGGCAATCAACCCGCCGCTGGTTGCCGATCGCAGAACGACGGTGACGCTGGAGATTTCAGATCCGAGGTTCACTTTCGGCACCGGTCTCGCGCAGCATGAGATCAGGTTCGACGCGGATAAGTCGAGGGAGACGGTGACGGTGGCAACGACGGCGGCGCCGGGCCCGACGGTGTCGGTATCGGTGGAGGTGACCGTGTCCTCGGGTGTTGCTTTGACGCCGCTGCCGAGTTTGCCGCCGAGTCTGAATTTGCAAGTGACGGTGCCTCGTGCAGCCCTCGACCTCACCCCCGCCGGCGGTGCGCCTGGAGACGAATTGGTACTGAATACGGGCACGGACAAGGCGGTGACGTTGAGCCTGCCGGACTTGACGCTGTCGGGCGACCACGTGGCGGTGTTCGAGGTGTCGGTCGAGGGTGAGGGGCTGAGCTTGCAAGGCGGTACGTCGAACCTGCAGGTGAGTTTGGACGCAGTCGACGTGACGGCGGAAGTGACGGTGTCGGCTGCGGCCGATGCGGCGTCGGTCGGGCGTCTGGTGGTCAGGGCGGTCGGCGGTGTCGAGTTGGCGGGCGGTATGGAGACGGTGGCGTTGCCGATTCGCGTGTTGCAATCGGTGTCGTTGAGTTTCGATCCGGATTCGGTATTGATTCAGCGAGGTCGCAGTGCGCAGTTCGAGGTGGCGATCAACCCGTCGTTGGTTGCGGATCGCCAGACGACGGTGACGCTGGCGATTTCAGACCAGGGTTTCACCCAGGGTTTCGCTTTCGGCGCCGGTCGCACTCAGCATGAGATCAGGTTCGACGCGGGCAAGTCGCGCGAGACGGTGACGGTGGCAACGACGGCGGCCATCGGCTCGACGGTGCCGGTGTCGGTGTCGGTAGACCCGACGCCGGGCGTTGCTTTGGGGCCGTTGCCGAGTTTAAGTTTGCAAGCGACGATCCCGCAGGTGGCGGTGGTGCTCTCTCCCGCCGATGAATTGCGGCTGACGTCGGGCGGCGAGGCACCGGTGGGGTTGCGCCTCGACGGATATTCCTTGATTGAAGACCAGGAGATAGTGCTCGAGGTCTCGGTGGACGACGAGGAGCTGGAAGTGAGCCCGTCGCGCGTGACGCTGACCGAGACGATGCAGTCGGCGACGCTGCGGGTGAGCGCGTCGCCCCGCGCGGAATCCGGGAACCTGGTGGTGTCGGCGTTGAGCGGCGCGGAGTTGGTCGGCGGGCCGCGTTCCTTGCGGGTGACGGTGTCGGCGCGCGAACTGACGGTTTCGTTCGAGCCGAGCATGGTGAGGTTGGTTCGCGGCGGCGCGGCGGCTGAGACGGCCTCGGCGGAAGTCTCGTTGAGCGTCGCCCCCGGGTTGGAAGGAGACGAACGATTGGTGCTGGAGTTGACTTCGGGCGTCGCCGGCAACCTTATTGTGACCCCCTCCGAGGCGACGTTGAGTTCAGCGGCGAGGACGGTGGACGTGTCGGTGACCGCGACCCCCGGCGCGGTTTCGACGGAGGTTGTGGCGCTGGAGAGTCCGGAAACGTCGATCGGGAACGCGGAGATATCGTTCACGCCTTTGACGGTTGAGGTGGTTCGTGGCGTGGAGTTGTCGCTTTCCGACCACGCGGGTCAAGCGGTGGAGACGGTTACGATCGTGGCGGGGGATTCAACCGAAATCACGGTGGCGACGTCTCCGTTGCTTGTAGGGGACGAACGGGTGACGGTGGCATTGAGCGTTGCCGAAGGTTTGACTCTGGAGGGCATCGATTCGGAGTTGATCGGGGGGATGCTGGTTCTGACTTCGGCGGCGAACTCAGCAAGCACCCGGGTCAGGGTGAGCACGTCGATCCCGGAGTTGGATTTGGGAATGGGGATATCCGCGTCGGGCG
>CAYFZO010000070.1:0-3157 GCA_964347615.1 uncultured Chromatiales bacterium | reverse complement strand
GGTTGGATCTCAAGGACAACTCCCTCAAGTTGCCGAGACTTGAAAACACGTCGTCCGGCAAGCGGGTCAATGCATTTCCATCGAGGTACAACCGCTCCAGATTGGGAAGATCCGAAAATACGGTCGGCGGCAAACTGGTCAGTCCGTTGTAATCGAGGAACAACCACCTCAAGTCGGCAAGACCTGAAAACACACCTGGCGGCAAGGCGGTCAGGCCGTTGTGACCGAGGAACAACCGCCTCAAGTTGACAAGCTCCGAAAATTCATCGCCCCGCAAGGCGAGCGGCTCACTGGAACGCAGCCACAGGGTCTCCAAGTTGCCGAGATCTGAAAACACACCCGGCGGCAAGACAAGCTGGCCGTTGGAACTCAACCGCAGGGTCTCCAAGTTATCGAGATCTGAAAAATCACCGGCGCGGATAGTCGTAATGCTGGTGGAAGTCAGCGCCCGTATCCCGGATAAATCGTCATCCGACGCGTCGGCGCAGTTGCCGGAGTCGCCGATCCTCTCCAGAATACTGTTTTCAATTTGCGGCGTCCTGTCGCACACGCCTTCCTTGATGACCACCAACACCGTCGCGGGAAAGACCGGGTCGTAGTCGGCGACGGGCATCAGCGACACCACGAACGACTCTCTCGCCGGCTCGGCCTCGGCGTCGTCATTTATCGAGACGCGGAGTACGGCGGTATCCATGTTTGCTTCAATCGTAACGCTGCCGGAGCCTGGGCCGGAGTAATCCGAGACGTCCGCGTCGGCGGTGCCGGGGTCGTCGTCGGCGGTGATCTCGTAACCGACGTCCACGCGCGTGACCGTCGACGAACTGAGGGTGACGGTCAGATCGATCGTACGGCCTTCTTCAACCTCGAAAATCAAGCCGGCGGAAGCGTCGAACGACAAACCCCGCTCCGGGATGACCCTGTGCCCCGCGGCGTTCAAGATCTCGTAACCCCTCAAACTCATAGTCCGTAGCGAGATCGAGGGATCGCTCAACAGGGTTATCATCGCGCCGTTAAGCGTCAGTGCATCCGACCCGACGCTGATGCCGTCCTCGTCGACGTCGTCAACCTGGAGCGTGTAGGCGAACACCAGCGTCGAAGCGTCGATCTCCTCCAAAACGCCAGCCCGGTTGTAAGCCGCAATTCGCGGCGTTTCTCCGATCGTGAGCGTCAGCTCCGGGACGCCTGACACATCGACCGCCCGGTCTAAAAATATCGCAACCCGGATTTCTTCAGGTACAGACGCTCGATATGCGTCGCCGAAAGACGGTCTCGAAAGAATCTCGACGCCCGACACCGACGGGCCGATCAAATCCACGACCAATTCGCTCGCGGCGGTCTCGACGCCGGAATAAGCGGCCAACGTACCCGTGCCCGCTGTCAAGGTCACCAACTCTGCACGCGGTCTTTGGGTCACGGTGAAAGGATCGCTTTCGGTGTTCCCTGCGGAAATCACCGTTTCCGCGACCGATAATCTGCCGCCTTCCACCGATAAGGGCACGGTTATCATCGTCGGCGCGACTCGATCCAAGACCAGCTTGAACAGGCCGGCACGGGGCGTGGGCGGATCGGGCCGACCGACGCGAACGAGCCGCGAACGGGCGAAAACAAAAGGCGCGACGGGATTGCCCGCCAAGTTCAGGACGTTCAGCTTGAGGAGACCTGAAAATGTATTTGCCGGCAAGGCGCTCAGCCCGTTTCCATGAAGGTCCAACCACCTCAAATTGCCGAGACCGGAAAACACGCCGTCCGGCAAGGCACTCAGTTGATTGCCGAAGAGATGCAACTGCTCCAAACTGCTGAGACCTGAAAATACGTCGTCCGGCAAGGCACTCAGTTGATTGCCAAAGAGATACAACTGCTCCAAACCGCTGAGACCTGAAAACACGTCGTCCGGCAAGACGGTCAACACGTTGGAACTCAACCACAGAACCTCCAAGCGGTCGAGACCTGAAAATGCGCTCGGCGTCAAGAAGCTCAGTTGGTTGGACCTCCAGGATAATTCTCTCAAGCTGCCGAGGCTTGAAAATATAGTCCCCGTCAAGGCGCTCAGTTGATTTCCACCGAGGTACAACCGTTCCAGATTGGGGAGACCTGAATCGTCTGGACCTGAAAATACGGTGGCATGCAAGGTGCTCAGCTGGTTGTGACTGAGAAACAACCATCTCAAGTTGTCGAGACCGGAAAATACGGTGGCAGGCAAGTCGCTCAATTCGTTTTGATTGAGGAACAACCACCTCAAGCTGTCGAGGTCTGAAAATACGGTGGCCGGCAAGGTGCCCATGGTGCCCAGTTCGTTGGCGTTCAACCAGATTTCCTCCAGCTTGGCGAGGCCTGAAAACACGTCCGCCCGCAAAAAATTCAGTCGGTTTTGATTGAGGTACACCGACCTCAAATTGTCGAGACCTGAAAATGTCCCGGTCGGCAACGTGGTCAGCACGTTGGAACTTAACCAGACGGCCTCCAGCGCGCGGAGGCCCGAAAACGCGTTGGCCGGCAGGGAGCTCAGTTGGTTGCTACTGAGGTCCAATCTCTCCAGGTTGCGGAGAGATGAAAATACACCTCGCGGGAAGCCGTCCAGTTGGTTGTTACTGAGGGCCAAGGTCTCCAAGTTGACGAGATCTGAAAATACACCTACCGGCAAGGAAACCCTGGTCAGTCGGTTGTTATCGAGGTACAAGGTCTTCAAGTTGTCGAGACTTGAAAATGCACCTGGCAACACGTCGCTCAGTTGGTTGTTACTGAGGTCCAGCGTCTCCAAGCTGCGGATGAAGAATCCACTTGGCGACAACGTAGCCAGTAGGTTGCTGCTGAGGTCCAGCGTCTCCAAGATGCCGCGGAGGAAGAAAAGTGCAGCTGACGGCACCATCTCCAGTTGGTTGCCACTGAGGTCCAGCGTCTTCAATCTGTTGTCGAAACCTAAAAATAGGAGGCGCGGCAAGGTGTCCAGGCGATTATTGCTGAGGTCCAACGCCTCCAGGCGGGTGCTGCGACCCGAAAATACATCTTCCGGCAAGGTGGTCAGTCGATTGCTGCTGAGATCCAAGCGCTTCAAGCTGCCGCCGAAACCTGAAAATACCTCCGTCGACAAAGACGCCATGGTCAGTTGGTTGTCGCTGAGATCCAAGCCCTCCAAGCCGTCGAGATCTGAAAATACGGT
>CAYFZO010000069.1:0-3280 GCA_964347615.1 uncultured Chromatiales bacterium | reverse complement strand
TTGAAGACGCTGGACCTCAGTCGCAACCAACTGAGCGCCGTGCCGTCAGCTGCGTTTTCAGGTCTCCGCAGCTTGCAGACCTTGTACCTCGGTAACAACCGACTGGCCGAGGATTCCTTGTCCGGAACGATATTTTCAGATCTCGCTAAGTTGGAGACCTTGGACCTCAGTAACAACCAACTGACCGCGTTGTCTTTGCCGACGGGTGTATTTTCAGATCTCACTACCTTGAAGAGATTGGACCTCAGCAGCAACCAACTGAGCTCCCTGCCGCTCGACGTGTTTTCGCCTACGTTTTCGCCTCTCGGCCATCGTCTGCCCGGTCCCGTCGAGCTGGAGGCCGTCTGGTTAAGTTCCAACGTGCTGACCACGTTGCCGGACAATGTATTTTCAAATCTCGACAAGTTGAGGTCGTTGTACCTCAATCAGAACCGACTGGCTTCCTTGCCGCCGGACGTGTTTTCAGGCCTCCTCAACCTGGAGGAGCTTTGGCTGAACGCCAACGAATTGAGCGCCTTGCCGGCCACCGTATTTTCAGACCTCGTCGGCTTGAGGTGGTTGTTCCTCGATCAAAACGAATTGGGCGCCTTGCCGCCCACCGTGTTTTCAGGTCTCGACAACTTGAGATGGTTGTTTCTCAGTAACAACCAACTGAGCACCTTACCGCCAACCGTATTTTCAGGTGCGGACGATTCAGGTCTTCCCAATCTGGAACGGTTGTACCTCGGTGGAAATCAACTGAGTGCCTTGACGGAAACCGTATTCTCAAGCCTCGGCAGTTTGAGGGAATTGTCCCTGAGGTCCAACCGACTGAGCGCTTTGCCGGCCACCGTATTTTCAGGTCTCGACCGCTTGGGGGTTCTGTGGTTGAGTTCCAACGTGCTGACCGTCTTGCCGGACGACGTGTTTTCAGGTCTCAGCGGTTTGGGGCAGTTGTATCTCTTCGGCAATCAACTGAGCGCCTTGCCGGACGGCGTGTTTTCCGGTCTCGGCAATTTGAGGTGGTTGGACCTTCATGGGAACGGACTGAGCGACTTGCCGGCAAATACATTTTCGGGTCTCCTCAAGCTGAACGTCCTGAACTTGGCGGGCAATCCCGGCGTGCCTTTTGTTTTCGCCCGCTCGCGGCTCGTTCGCGTCGGTAGGCCCGGCCTGCCCAGGTCCGGCACGTTCAAACTGGTCTTGGATCAAGTCGCGCCGGCGACGATAACCATGAGCTTGTCGGTGGAAGGCGGCGAATCATCGGTCGCGGAAACGGTGATTTCCGCAGGGAACACCGAAAGCGAACCTTTCACCGTGACCCAAGACGAAGATGCATCGGTGGTGACCTTGAGCGCATCCGCAGGTACGTTGACCGGTTATTATTCCGGCGTCGAGACCGCCGCGAGCGAATTGGTCGTGGATTTGATCGGCCCGTCGGTGTCGGGCGTCACGATTATTTCGAGACCGGCTTTCGGCGACGCCTATCAAGCGTCTTTAGGCGAAGAAATCCAGGTTGCGATAATTTTCGACCAGGCGATCAGCGTATCCTACGCCCGGCTGACGCTCACGATCGGGGAAACGCCGCGAATTGTGGGTTACGACCGGGTTGAAGTTTTTGAGGGGGTCGCCGCTTCGACGCTGGTGTTTGCCTACACGCTCCAGGCTGACGACGTCGACGAGGACGGCATCAGCGTCGGGCCGGATGCACTTGACGCGGCGATAGATCTGGAGAGCAACACCTCGATCACGCTACAGAGTACGAGTTTGAGGAGTTACGAGATCTTGAACGCCGCGGGGCACCGGGTCATCCCGAATTCAGGGCTGTCGTTCGACGCTTCCGCCGGCTTGATTTTCGAGGTTGAAGAAGGCGGCGTGGTCGATCTGAGGGTCACCCTCAGTTCGACGACGGACACGCACGTGGTCGTCGGTTACGAGATCACCGCCGACGCCGACCCCGGCACCGCCGACGCGGACATCTCGGATTACTCCGGCCCAGGCTTTGGCAGCGTTACGGTTGAAGCAAACGAGAGGACCACCGTACTCAGTATCCGGATAAATGACGACGACGAGGTCGAGCCGGCGAGAGAGTCGTTTGTGGTGTCGCTGATGTCCGTCGCCGGCTACGACCCGGTCTTTCCCGCGACGGTGTTGGTGGTCATCAAGGAAGGCGTGTGCGACAGGACGCCGCAAATTGAAAACAGTATTCTGGAGAGGATCGGCGACTCCGGCAACTGCGCCGACGCGTCGGATGACGATTTATCCGGGATACGGGTGCTGGCTTCTACCGGCATTACGGCCATCAGCCCCGGTGATTTTTCAGGTCTCGATAACTTGGAGACCCTGTGGTTGCGTTCCGATGAGTCGCTCGTCCTGCAGGGCGATGTATTTTCGGAGCTTGTCAACTTGAGGCGGCTGGACCTCCATCAAAGTGGGCTGACCGTCTTGCCGCCGGGCGTATTTTCAGGTCTCGGCAGTTTGGAAGAACTCTGGTTGAGTTCCAACCTCTTGACCGTCTTACCGCCGGGTCTGTTTTCAGGCCTTGCCAACTTGAGGCGGTTGTTCCTCGGTCACAATGGACTGATCTCGTTGCAGCCGACTGTATTTTCAGGTCTCCCCAATCTGGAGCGGTTGCACCTCGATAGCAATCAACTGAGCACCTTGCCGGACGGCGTATTTTCAGGTCTCGGCAACTTGAGGGAGTTGTCCTTGGGATCCAACATCCTGAGCGCCTTGTCGGCGGACGTATTTTCAGGTCTCGGCAACTTGGAAGCGTTGTACCTGGGGGGAAATCAACTGGCCAGCTTGCCGGAGGGGGTATTTTCAGGTCTCGGCAACTTGGAAGCGTTGTACCTGGGGGGAAATCAACTGGCCAGCTTGCCGGAGGGGGTATTTTCAGGTCTCGGCAACTTGAAGAGCTTGTACCTCTTTAGCAATGAACTGAACATTTTGCCGCTAGTTCTATTTGCGCCTCTCGCCAGCTTGGAGGGGTTGTACCTCTTTGATAACCAGTTGACAAGCCTTCAGCCGCTTGGATTTTCAAGGCTCAGCAATTTGCAGGAGTTGAACCTCAGTGGTAACCAGTTGGGTAACCAGTTGAGTAACCAGTTGGACCCCTTTCGGGGATTTGCATTTTCTGGTCTCAGCAATTTGCAGAAGCTGCATCTCAGCAGTAACCAATTGACTAGCTTGTCGGCAACTATATTTTCGTCTCTTACCGGTTTGAAAGAGCTACATCTCAGCAGTAACCAATTGACTAACTTGCCGGCAGATATATTTTCGTCTTTTACCGGTTTGCAGG
>CAYFZO010000068.1:0-3471 GCA_964347615.1 uncultured Chromatiales bacterium | reverse complement strand
CGGATACGACGTTGCCGGTGGCATTTTCACGCGCTTTCCGTCTGGCGTTCCTGGATCTGTCGGGCGACGAGGCGACGCAGCGGTTGTCCGTTGCGAAAGGCGAATCGCTGGCGTTCGGCCTGTCGCTGGTGGGTGCGGAATTGGGCGAGGGTGAATCGTTGGATATACGGCTGGGCGTGTCGTCGTCCGAGGGCGAGGGCGCGAGGCTGGTCGGGGGAGATATGTTGAGGTTTGTGCGGGGGATGCAGTCTGCGACGACGTCGGTTTCCGTGACGCGGGAATCGTCGTTGTCGACGTTTTCGGTTTCGGTGTCGGAGGCGACGTCGACACTGGCGGTGATGAACGCGTCGCTGTCGCCGGCGCCTTCGCTGGCGGTAGACGTATTGGAGCGCCGGGTTTACTCGTTGGCGTTCGAGCCGTCGGTGGTGGAGGTGGTAGCGAATTCATCGCTTGGGTTGAGGTTGTCGCTGGTCGGAACCGATGATTTGCTGTCCGGCGAGGAGGTTCTGGTGTCCCTGGATGTTTCGGGGGGAAGCGGATTGTCCTTGTCCGCGTCTCAGGTGTCTTTCGATTCGGCTTCGACGTCGGTCGAGGTGAGGCTGGATGCCGAGGCTTCGGCTTCGGCGGCTACGGCGACGGCTACGGTGCAGGGCGAGTTGCCTGCGGGCATTGACGTTGATCCGGTGGAGGTGGAGGCTGCGGTGTCGGTACTGCCCCGGGAGTTGGGTCTGTCTCTTCCGTCGTCTCCGTTGCTGGTTCTTTCCGGCTTGAACACGTCGGTGGAATTGAGGTTGCTGGGCGCGGCGTCCTTGACGGCGGCGGAGTCGGTGGAGGTGTCGCTGGGCGGCCTGTCGGATTCCGGCTTTGAGGTTGAACTTTCATCGTTGTCGATGGGGCAATCAACGCCGAGCGTGTCCTTGTCCTTGATGGTTCCCCGTGAATTGGAGTCGGCGGAATTGACGGCGTCGGCGGAGATGTCGTCGCTGCCGATGAACGCGGAGGTGTCTTCGACGTCGGTGGAGGTTCGGGTGTTGCCGCGCGAGTATGCTCTTTCGTTTTCACCGCCGTCGCTGCCGGTGGCGGCCGGGACGACGGGTTCCGCGACGTTGTCCCTGGAAGGCGCCTACGGGCTGCTTTCCGAGGAATCGGTGACGGTGTCGCTGAGCGTAGCGGGTGCAGACGTTGAGGGGATTTCGGTATCGCCGGTCGAGGTGACGTTCGATACGGTTTCGACGTCGGTCGAGGTGGAGGTCGAGGTGCTGCCGTCGGTGGTGGCGGCGGCCACGAGGCTGCTGGCGTCGGTTTCGTCGAAACCCGCGTGGGTTGCGGTTTCGGATACGACGTTGCCGGTGGCATTTTCACGCGCTTTCCGTCTGGCGTTCCTGGACTTGTCGGGCGATGAGGCGACGCAGCGGTTGTCCGTTGCGAAAGGCGAATCGCTGGCGTTCGGTCTGTCGCTGGTGGGTGCGGAATTGGGCGAGGGTGAATCGCTGGAGGTACGGCTGGGCGTGTCGCCTGCGGGTACGGGCGCGAGTCTGGTCGGGGGAGATACGTTGAGGTTTGTTCGGGGGATGCAGTCTGCGACGACGTCGGTTTCCGTGACGCGGGAATCGCCGTTGTCGGCGTTTTCGGTTTCGGTGTCGGATGCGACGTCGACACTGGTGGTGATGAACGCGTCGCTGTCGCCGGCGCCTTCGCTGGCGGTAGACGTATTGGAGCGCCGGGTTTACTCGTTGGCGTTCGAGCCGTCGGTGGTGGAGGTGGTAGCGAATTCATCGCTTGGGTTGAGGTTGTCGCTGGTCGGAACCGATGATTTGCTGTCCGGCGAGGAGGTTCTGGTGTCCCTGGATGTTTCGGGGGGAAGCGGATTGTCCTTGTCCGCGTCTCAGGTGTCTTTCGATTCGGCTTCGACGTCGGTCGAGGTGAGGCTGGATGCCGAGGCTTCGGCTTCGGCGGCTACGGTTTCGGCTACGGTGCAGGGCGAATTGCCTGCGGGCGTTGACGTTGCCGAGGTTGCGGTGGAGGCTGCAGTGTCGGTATTGCCCCGTGAGTTGGGTCTGTCTTTCCCGTCGTCTCCGTTGCTGGTTCGTTCCGGCTTGAATACGTCGGTGGAATTGAGGTTGCTGGGTGCGGCGTCCTTGACGGCGGCGGAGTCGGTGAGGGTGTCGCTGGGCGGCTTGTCGGGTTCCGGTTTTGAGGTTGAACCTTCGTCGTTGTCGATGGGTCGTTCGACGCCGAGCGTGTCCTTGTCCTTGATGGTTCCCCGAGAATTGGAGTCGGCGGAATTGACGGCGTCGGCGGAGATGTCGTCGCTGCCGATGAACGCGGAGGTGTCTTCGACGTCGGTGGAGGTTCGGGTGTTGCCGCGCGAGTATGCTCTTTCGTTTTCGCCGTCGGCGTTGCCGGTGACCGTGGGGACGGCGAGTTCCGCGACGTTGTCCTTGGAAGGCGCCTACAGGCTGCTTTCCGAGGAGTCGGTGACGGTGTCGTTGAGCGTAGCGGGTTCAGGGGTTGAGGGGGTCCTGGTGTCGCCCGTCGAGGTGGCGTTCGACTCGGTTTCGACGTCGGTCGAGGTGGACGTGAGCGTGTTGTCGTCGGTGGTGGCGGCGACCACGAGGCTGCTGGCGTCGGTTTCGTCGAAACCCGCGTGGGTTGCGGTTTCGGATACGGCGTTGCCGGTGGCATTTTCACGTGCTTTCCGTTTGGCGCTCGTGGACTTGTCGGGCGATGAGGTGGCGGAGCGATTGTCCGTTGTGAGAGATGAATCGCTGTCGTTCGGCCTGTCGTTGCTGGGTGCGGAATTGGGTGAGGGCGAATCGTTGGAGGTACGGCTGGGTGTGTCGCCTGCGGGCATGGGCGCGAGTCTGGTCGGGGGAGAGATATTGAGATTTGTTCGGGGGGTGCAGTCTGCGATGACGTCGGTTTCCGTGGCGGAGGATTCACTGTTGTCGGCGTTTTCGGTTTCGCCGCTCGGGACGACGCCTTCGCTGGTGGTCGACAACGCGTCGTTCACGACGGCGGTGTCCTTGAGCGCGGACGTGTTGGAACGTCGGGTTTACTCGTTGGCGTTCGAGCCGTCGGCGTTGGAGGTGGTAGCGAATTCATCGCTTGGGTTGAGGCTGTCGCTGGTCGGCGTCGATGATTTGCTGCCTGGCGAGGAGGTTTCGGTGTCCCTGGGTGTTTCGGGGGGAAGCGGATTGTCCTTGTCCACGTCTCAGGTGTCTTTCGATTCGGCTTCGAGGTCGGTGGAGGTGAGGCTGGACGCTGAGGCTTCGGCTTCGGCGTCTACGGCGACGGCTTCGGTGCAGGGCGAGTTGCCTGCGGGCATCGACGTTTCCGACGTGATGGCGGAGGTGTCGGTATTGCCCCGTGAGTTGAGTCTGTCTCTTCCGTCGTCTCCGTTGCTGGTTGTTTCGGGCTTGAATACGTCGGTGGAATTGACTTTGCTGGGCGCGGCGTCCTTGACGGCGA
>CAYFZO010000067.1:2194-3583 GCA_964347615.1 uncultured Chromatiales bacterium | reverse complement strand
GTCAAACCGTTGTCATTGAGTCTCAACGTCTGCAACTTGTCGAGCCCTGAGAAATCATCGGCTCCGAGAGCATCAATCCCTGAATTCTCCAAACGCAAATCTCCTACTACCTCGGACAGATTGTCGTCCGTTACATCGGCGCAGGCGTTGATATCTCTGATTTTCTCCAAAATCGCGGCCCGAACTTGCGGCGTCCTGTCGCACGTGCCTTCCTTGATGACCACCAGCGCCGTCGCGGGAAAGACCAGTGCATAGTCGTCGCCCGACGTCAGCGACACCATGAACGATTCTCTCGGCGGCTCGATCACGGCGTCGTCAATAATCGAGAGAACTATTTCGGCGGTCGTCCTACCCGCTGTAATCGTGACGACGCCGGGATCGGAATAATTCGAGAGGTCGGCGTCGGCGGTATCGGGACCGTCATCGTCGCCGACGTAGTAACCGACGCTTAAGTCAGCCGACGACTCCGGACTGACGGTAACGGTCAGAGTGACAATGCCGCCTTCTTCGACTTCAAAGACCACCGGCGGCTCAAACGAGAGCCCGCGTTCGATGATCCTGTGCCCCGCGACGTCCAAAATCGCATGGCGACCCAAACTCGTGCTCTCCAGCGGACGTCTGCTCGTGGAAACGTCGGTGATTACAGCGCCCGCAAGTCTCAGTGCGTCCGACCCGACGCTGATTCCGTCGACGTCAGCGTCGCCGGGTTGGAGGGTATAGGTGAACACCAACGTCGAGACGCCGCTCAAATCCGGGGCGTAGTTCGCAACCCGCGTCGTTTCTCCCACGGTGAGCACCAGAAACGGACCGTCGGCCGAAGCCGTCACCTCGACCGCCTCGTCGAAACCGACCGCAACGCGGATTACTTCACCGGAAGACGCCAGATACGCGCTGCCGAAAGGCGGTCTCGAAACGATTGCGACGCCCGACACAAACGGGCCGACCAGGTCCAGAACCAGTTCGCTCGCAGCGGTCCCGATGCCGGAATAACCAGCCAACGTGCCCGTGGACGCCCTTAACGTCATCGCTGCACCCGCGGTTTGAGTCACGGAGAAAGAAGCGCTTTCGCTGCTCCCTTTGGGAATCACCGCCTCATCGACCGACAACTCACCGCCTTCCACCGACAAGGCCGCAGTAATCCTCGTCGGCGCCGTTTGATCCACGACCAGTTTGACTTCGACGTTGGCGGCCGTGGACGAGCCCGGCACACCTACCTGCTCAAGTCGTGAAAGAGCGAAAACAAAAGGCGCGCCGGGATTATCGGTGAGGTCCAAGCTCACCAAGTTGACGAGATCTGAAAATATGTTTTCCGGCCAGGTGGTCAATTGGTTCTGATCGAGTCTCAACGTCCGTAAGTTGCTGAGGCTTGAAAACACGGTTGCCGGCAAG
>CAYFZO010000067.1:0-2094 GCA_964347615.1 uncultured Chromatiales bacterium | reverse complement strand
AAGTTGCCGAGACCTGAAAACACGGTTGCCGGCAAGGCGGTCAGTTGGTTGGCACTGAGGTCCAACTCCCGCAAGGCACCGAGACCTGAAAAATCGCCCGCCCTAATAACGCTTATTCTTTCTCTTTGCAAATCAAAGGTTCCCGTTATTTGGGACAAGTTGCCGTCCGTTACATCAGCGCAGGCGCTTATACCGTGGATTTCATCCAAAATCTCGTCTTGAATCTTCGGCGTCCTGTCGCACACGCCTTCCTTGATGATTACCAACGCCGTCGCGGGAAAGGCGAGTGCATAGTCGTCGCCCGGCGTCAGCGACACCGTGAACGACTCACTCGTCGGCTCGATATCGGCGTCGTCAATGATCGAAACGGTGATTGCGGCGGTTGTCTCGTCCCTTTCAATCGTGACCTTGCCGCCGAAGCCGGAATAATCCGAGGCGTCCGCGTCGGCGGTATGAGAATCATCGTCGTCATCGAAACCGTAACCAACGCTCAAATCAGCCAGCGGAGCCGGATTGGCGGTGACAATCAGAATCACCGTGTCGCTTTCTTCGGCTTCGAAAATCAAGCCGGCGGCGTCATCAAGCGATACCGTCGGGAAACGCCTCACCAACAATACTCCGTCGCCAAACCACCCGTTCGGCAATGACGCTTCCGCCGTCAATTGCTCGCTTAGCCCCGAAGCTTTCAATCGCACCGCTACCGGTACCCGGCTTGAGGCCTGAGCGTCCATTACCACCGGCGACGGCGTCAGCAACTCAAGCCCCGAGGTCGGACTCAAAGTCACGTTGACGGTCTCCGTGGGGGTCAGCGCTTCCGCCCTCTCAAGCGCCAACGTCACCTCGGTGGATTCACCCTGCGCGAGTACCACTCCAGACGGGTCGAACGACAGTCTGAACGTGCGCCCGATAACTCGATGGCTCGCAGCGTTCGAGATCGCGTGATCCTCCAGACTCGTACTCTCTATCGGGTTCCCGCTCAGATCGGTTATCTCAGCGCCCGCAAGCGCCAGCGCATCCGACTCGATACCGATGCCGTCGACGTCGGCGTCGCCGGCTTGGAGAGCGTAGACGAACACCAGCGTCGAAACGTCGCTTAAATCCGGCGCGTAAGTCGCCGCCCGCGTCGTCTCTCCAATCGTGAGCGTCAACCACGGCCCGCCGGTTGAAGTTGACACCTCGACCGCCTCATCAAAACCGACCGCGACGCGGATTGTCTCGCCATCTTCCGACAAATACGCCGTGTCGGCGCGCAGCGGAACCGAAACGACGGCGACGCCCGACACCGACGGGGCGACCACGTCCAGAACCAGTTCGCTTGCGGCGGTCACGATGCCGGAATAACCGGTCAACTCGCCCGCGGACGCCCTTAACGTCACCGGCGCACCTGCGGCTTGAGTCACGTAGAAAGAAGCGCTTTCACTGCTTCCTTCGGGAATCACCGCCTCCTCAACCGACAACTCACCGCCTTCCACCGACAAGCCTGCGGTAATCCCCGTCAGCGCCGTTTGATCCACGACCAGTTTGACCGCGACGACGGCTGGCGCGGACGGGTTCGGCTCGCCCACCTGCTCAAGCCGTGAGAGAGCGAAAACAAAAGGTACGCCGGGGTTGCGGTCGAGGGCCAACGTTTCCAAGTTGATCAGACCTGAAAATACGTTCTCCGGCAAGGCGGCCAGTTCGTTGGAATCGAGATACAACTCCTCCAAGTTGACGAGACCTGAAAATACGTTCTCCGGCAAGGTGGCCAACCGGTTCTTGAAGAGCTCCAAGATCCTCAAGTTGACGAGGCGCGAAAATACGTTCTCCGGCAAGGTGGCCAACCGGTTGCTGAAGAGGTTCAAGGTCTGCAAGTGGCCAAGATCTGAAAATACAGCGGCCGGCAGGGTGGTCAGATTGTTGTTATCGAGGTCCAACCTCGTCAAGCTGAAGAGACCTGAAAATACAGTGGCCGGCAGGGTGGTCAAACCGTTGTCATTGAGGCTCAACGTTCGCAAACCGCCGAGACCTGAAAACACGGTAGCCGGCAGGGTGGTCAAACTGTTGTCATTGAGTCTCAACGTCCGCAAATCGCCGAAACCTGAGAAATCATCGGCT
>CAYFZO010000066.1:0-3604 GCA_964347615.1 uncultured Chromatiales bacterium | reverse complement strand
CGGTCGCAGCCTCAGGTTCGAGCCGCCGCTGGTTTCGGAAGTCGGAGAAAGCGGCGTGGTCAGCCTGATTGTCTCGGTCAGCCCGGCGCCGGCGACCAGCCTGAGCGTCAACTACCGTATCGGTGCCGACGCCGCGCCCGATACCGCCGACGCGGACGCCTCGGATTACTCGGCCCCGAGCCTCGGCAGCGTTACGATTGAAGCAAACGAGACGACCGCCGTACTCAGCGTCCCGATCATTGACGACGCCGAGGTCGAACCGACGAGAGAGTGGCTGATGGTGTCTTTGAGGTCGGGTGAGGGCTATGCACTGGCCTTTCCCGCGACGGCACTGGTGGTGATCAAGGAAGGCATCTGCGACAGGACGGCGCAGGTTCGGGACGGGATTTTGGAGGAAATTATCGGCCTCGGCGTCGACGAGTGCGCCGAAGTGACGGACGACGACCTATCCGCGCTGACGAGGGTTTTGGATCTGAGTTCCACCGGCATCGATACGCTCAGCGCCGATGATTTTTCAGGTCTTGACGGCTTGAACGGGCTGGACCTCAGCAGCAACCGGCTGACCGCCTTACCGGAAAACGTATTCTCAAGCCTCGGCAACTTGGAAGCGCTGAACCTCGCTCACAACCCCGGTGCGCCTTTTGTCTTCGCCCGCTCCCGACTCGAGCGAACGGGCGCGTCGGGTCCGCCCGTGCCCGGCGTCGCCGAAGTCAAGCTGGTGGTGGATCAAACCGCGCCGACGACGATGACCGCGAAGTTGTCGGCGGAAGGCGGTGAGTTGTCGCTCGGGGCAGCGGTGATCGACAAAGGAAGCAGCGAAAGCAGTCCCTTTACCGTGACCCAAGCCGCGGGTGCGCCGGTGACCTTAAGGGCGTCCTCCGGTGTGCTGGCCGGTTATTTCGGCATTCAGACCGCCGCGAGCGAACTGGTTCTTGACTTGGTCGGTCCGTCGGTGTCGGGCGTGAACCTCCTTTCGGCTCCGGCGCACGGTGACGCGTATCTGGCGACGGACGGCGAAGTCATCCTCGTCGCGGTCGGTTTCGACGAGGCGGTCGAGGTGTCAACTTCAACCGCCGGTCCGTCGTTGACGCTCACGATCGGAGAGACGACGCGGGTGGCGAGCTACGCCTCGAGCTTGAGCGAAGCTTCGACGCTGGTGTTCGCCTACGTGCTCCGGACCGGCGACGTCGACGAGGACGGCATCGGCGTCGACTCGGACGCGCTGAGGCTTGCGGGCGCCGCGATAACCGACCTGAGCGGGAACTCGATGAAGAGCGCGAGTCTGGGAAGCCACGCAATCCACAACGCCGCGGGCCACAGGGTGGTCGAACGCAGCCTTCGGTTCGTCCCCCCGGTCGTTTTGGAAGCCGGCGAAAGCGACGTGGTCAGCCTGATTGTTTCGGTCAGCCCGGCGTCGGCGACCGGTGTGAGCGTCAACTACCGTATCGGTGCCGACGCCGCCCTTGATACCGCCGACGCGGACGCCTCGGATTACTCGGTTCCGAGCCTCGGCAGCGTTACGATTGAAGCAAACGAGACGACCGCCGTACTCAGCGTCCCGATCATTGACGACGCCGAGGTCGAACCGACGAGAGAGTGGCTGATGGTGTCTTTGAGGTCGGGTGAGGGCTATGCGTTGACTTTTCCCGCGACGGCACTGGTGGTAATCAAGGAGGGCATCTGCGACAGGACGGCGCAGGTTCGGGACAAGCTCTTGGAGGCGATCATCGGCGTCGGCGTCGGCGTCGGCGTCGACGACTGCGCCGAGGTGACGGACGACGATCTATCCGCGCTGACGGGGTTTTTGGATCTGAGTTCCACCGGCATCGATACGCTCAGCGCCGATGATTTT
The DNA here is from genome assembly GCA_964347615.1 of uncultured Chromatiales bacterium. Taxonomy (GTDB): domain Bacteria; phylum Pseudomonadota; class Gammaproteobacteria; order Poriferisulfidales; family Oxydemutatoraceae; genus CAYFZO01. The sequence goes on along the minus strand of CAYFZO010000066.1, from coordinate 1,752 downwards.
TCAGGTCTTGACGGCTTGACCGGTCTGGACCTCAGCAGCAACCGGCTGACCACCTTACCGGAAAATGTATTCTCAAGTCTCGGCAACTTGGAAGCACTGAACCTCGGCAGCAACCGCCTGAGCACCTTGCCGGCGACGGTGTTTTCAGGTCTCGGCAATCTGGCGACGTTGAACCTCGGCAGCAACCACCTGAGCACCTTGTCGGCGACGGTGTTTTCAGACCTCGGCAGCTTGAATAGCTTAGAACTCAGTAGCAACCGCCTGAGTACCTTGCCGGAAAACGTATTTTCAAGCCTCGACAACTTGGAAGCGTTGCACCTGAGCTATAACCCCGGTGCACCTTTCGTTTTCGCCGGTTCGCAACTTGAGCAAGTGGGTGCGCCGGCCCCGTCCATGCCCGACGTCGCCGAAGTCAAGCTGGTGGTGGGTCAAACTGCGCCGACGACGATGACCGCGGGCTTGTCGGCGGAAGGGGGTGCAACGTCGATCGCGGAAGCGGTGATTCCCAAAGGGAACGCTGAAAGCAGTCCTTTCACCGTGACCCAAGCCGCGGGTGCGGCGGTGACCTTAAGGGCGTCCCCCGGTGTGCTGGCCGGTTATTTCGGCATTCAGACCGCCGCAAGCGAACTGGTTCTTGACTTGGTCGGCCCGTCGGTGTCGGGCGTGAGCCTCCTTTCGGCTCCGGCGCACGATGGCGCGTATCTGGCGACGGACGGCGAAGTCATCCTCGTCGCGGTCGGTTTCGACGAGGCGGTCGAGGTGTCAACTTCAACCGCCGGCCCTTCGTTGACGCTCGCGATAGGAGGGACGACGCGGGCGGCGACTTATGCTCCGAGTTTGAGCCAAGTTACGACGCTGGCTTCGACGCTGGTGTTCGCCTACGTGCTCCAGGCCGGCGACGCCGACGAGGACGGCATCGGCGTCGGCTTGGACGCGCTGAGGCTTGTGGGCGCCGCGATAACCGACCTGAGCGGGAATTCGATGAAGAGCGCGAGTCTGGGGAACCACGCAATCCCCAACGCCGCGGGCCACAGGGTGGTCGAACGCGAGCTTCGGTTCGTCCCCCCGCTCGTTTCGGAAGCCGGCGAAAGCGACGTGGTCAGCCTGATCGTCTCGGTCAGCCCGGCGTCGGCGACCAGTGTGAGCGTCAACTACCGTATCGGTGTCGACGCTGCGCCTGATACCGCCGACGCGGACGCCTCGGATTACTCGGCCCCGAGCCTCGGCAGCGTTACGATTGAAGCAAACGAGACGACCGCCGTACTCAGCGTCCCGATCATTGACGACGCCGAGGTCGAACCGACGAGAGAGTGGCTGATGGTGTCTTTGAGGCCGGGTGAGGGCTATGTGCTGGCCTTTCCCGCGACGGCACTGGTGGTAATCAAGGAGGGTATCTGCGACAGGACGGCGCAGGTTCGGGACGGGATTTTGGAGAAAATTATCGGCATCGGCCTCGACGTCGACGTGTGCGCCGAAGTGACGGATGGCGACCTATCCGAGGTGACAGGGGTTTTGGATCTGAGTTCCACCGGTATCGATACGCTCAGCGCCGACGATTTTTCAGGTCTTGACGGCTTGACTGGTCTGGACCTCAGCAGCAACCGGCTGAGTACCTTGTCGGCAGCCGTGTTTTCAGGTCTCGGCAATCTGGCGACGCTGAACCTCGGCAGCAACCGCCTGAGCACCTTGCCGGCGATGGTGTTTTCAGGTCTAGGCAATTTGGCGACGCTGAACCTCGGCAGCAACCGCCTG
>CAYFZO010000065.1:0-4071 GCA_964347615.1 uncultured Chromatiales bacterium | reverse complement strand
AAGAGGTTCAACACCTGCAAGTTGTCGAAACCTGAAAAATCACCGGCTTTGAGAGCAGCAATGCCTCGACTATTTAAGAAAGGAGAGGTAAACCTTACCCCGGATAAGTAGTCATCCGTCACATCGGCGCAGTCGCTGATGAAGCCTCCAGATGACTCCACAATCCAATCTCGAACTTGCGGCGTCCTGTCGCACAAACCTTCGTTAATTACCACGATTGCCGTGGTTTGCTCGGGTGAAGCCAGTACGTAGGCCGCGCCTTCAGGGGGAGCTTCCAGAACCACCCTGAAAGCCTCTCGCGGCGGCTCGATCTCTTCGTCGTCGATGATGTCGATCACGATGGCCGCGGTCGTCGCGCCCGCTTCAACCGTGACCGTGACCACGCCGAGCGGCGTGCTGTAGTCAGCGGGCTCAGCCGGGTCGTAACCATCAGCCTCGTACCCTTCGATCCTGTAGGCAACCGTCACGTCCTCGGAAAGTTCTCGGGAAAGCGAGACAACGACCGTGGCCGCCGCACCTTCCGTCGTTGTCATCATCAAAGAGTCAGGCTCAAACGACACCTCGGGTGAGAGACTCACCTCAACCGTCAAAGATTCCGTCGACACACGCGAGTTTCCAAGCACCGACGCGGCCGCGTCCAACGTCGCCGACAACTCCGCCTTGCCGAGGGCCGCCGTCGATCCCGCCGCCACGGTTACGTCCTCCTCATTGCTCGACGGGGTCAGCGTTGCCCGAACCGGATTCACCGTCAGCCCTCCCGTTAAACTCCGAGGATCGCCCAAGTCAACCACCGCCTCTTCTGAGCCTTGCAACGCAGGCTCGATCTTCAGAACCACCATCACTGCATCGCCACGCACCAACCTTATCTCCGCCGGCTCGAAAAACACCCTGAATATGCGCTCGACGACTTGGTGACCCGCAGCGTTCGAGACGGCGTAACTTCCCAGACTCGTACTCTCTATCGGGTTCCCGAACAGGTCGGTTATCTCCGCACCCGCAAGCACCAGCGCGTCCTCCTCGATACTGATCCCGTCGGCGTCGACGTCGCCGGTCTGGAGCGCGTAGGCGAACACCAGCGTCGAGGGTTCGCTCAAACCCGGGACGTAACTCGCCGCTCGCGGCGTCTCCCCGATCGTGAGCGCCAGCGACGGCCCGGCGATGGTTGTTGACACCTCGACCGCCTCGTCGAAACCGATCTCGACGCGGATGACTTCACCGTCCGCCGCCTGATACGCATCGCCGGAAGCCGGGATCGAAACAATCGCAACGCCCGACACCGACGGGGCGACCACGTCCAGAACCAGCTCGCTCGGCGCGGTCTCGACGCCGTCATAACCGGTCAGCACACCTGTGGACGCCCTCAACGACACCGGCGCACCCGCGGTTTGAGTCACGGAGAAAACAGCGCTTTCGCTGCTTCCTTCGGGAATCACCGCCTCATCAGCCGACAATTCGCCGCTTTCCGCCGACAAGGCCGCGGTCATCATCGTCGGCAACGTTTCATCCACGACCAGTTTGACCTCGACAACGCCGGGCCTAGGCGACGTGCCCGTCGGCTCAAGTCGCGAGCCGGCGAAAACAAAAGGCGCACCGGGGTTGTTCGATAAATTCAAGGATTGCAAGCTGCCGAGGCTTGAAAAGAAACCCGACGGCAAGGTGCCCAGTTCGTTGAAAGAGAGATTCAAGCTCCCCAAGCTGTCGAGACTTGAAAATACAGTCGCCGGCAAAGTGGTCAGCCGGTTGTTGTGAAGCCATAAGTTCTCCAAGTCGCCGAGATCTGAAAAGACACCCACCGGCAAAGCGCTTAGTTGATTGCTGGAGAGATCCAACCTCTCCAAGCTGCCGAGACCTGAAAAGACGTCCGCCGGCAAGATGCTCAGTTGATTGTTATGCAGAAACAACCTCTCCAAGTCGACGAGACCTGAAAAGACACCCGCCGGCAAGTCACTCAGTTGGCTGTTAGAGAGGTCCAATACCTGCAAGTTGACGAGACCTGAAAACACGGTTGCCGGCAAGTCACTCAGTTGGTTGTCAACGAAGATCAATACCTGCAAGTTGACGAGACCTGAAAACACGGTTGCCGGCAAGGTGGTCAGACGGTTGTCACCGAGCCGCAACTCCACCAAGTTGTCGAGACCTGAAAATACGGTCGCCGGCAAGGTGCTCAGTTGATTGCCACTGAGGGTCAACTGCCTCAAGTTACCGAGACCTGAAAAATCACCGGCTTTGAGAGTAACAATGCTTTCGCGGAAGAAATCCAAAGTGCCCGTCACTCCGGACAAATCGTCATCCGTCACATCGGCGCAGTTGTTGACACCGCTGATTAACCCCGCAATCCCGTCTTGAACTTGCGGCGTCCTGTCGCAGACGCCTTCGTTGATCACCACGGTCGCCGAGGTTTGAGAGGTTTCACCCAATATGTAGAACGCGCCAGCAGGGGGGTGTTGCAGAACCACCCTGAAAGCCTCTCGCGGCGGCTCGATCTCTTCGTCGTCGATGATATCGATCACGATGGCCGCGGTCGTCGCACCCGCTTCAACCGTGACCGTGACCACGCCGAGCGGCGTGCTGTAGTCAGCGGGCTCAGCCGGGTCGTAACCATCAACTTCGTGCCCTTCGATCCTGTAGGCAACCGTAACATCCTCGAAAAGTTCTCGGGAAAACGAAACAACGACCGTGACTGCCTCTCCTTCCGTCGTTGTCATCATCAAAGAGTCAGGCTCAAACGCTGCCTCGGCTGGGAGAACCACCTCGACCGTCAAAGATTCCGTCGACACACGCGAGTTTCCAAGCGACGACGCGCCCGCGTCCAACGTCGCCGGCAACTCCGCCTTGCCGAGGTCCGCCGTCGATCCCGCCGCCACGGTCACGTCCACCTCATTGCTCGTCGAGGTCAGCGTTGCCCGAGCCGGATTCACCATCAACCCCCCCGTTAAACCCTCTGTTAAACTCCGGGAATCGCCCAAGTCAACCACCACCTCTTCGGAACCTTTCAACGCAGGCTCGATCTTCAGAACCACCATCGCTGCACCGCCACGCACCAACCTTATCTCCGCCGGCTCGAAAAACACCCTGAACGTGCGCTCGACGACTTGGTGACCCGCAACGTTCGAGACGGCGTGACTTCCCAGACTCGTACTCTCTATCGGGTTCCCGAACAGGTCGGTTATCTCCGCACCCGCAAGCACCAGTGCGTTCTCCCCGATACCGATCCCGTCGGTGTCGACGTCGCCGGTCTGGAGCGCGTAGGTGAACACCAGCGTCGTGGCTCCGCTCAAACCCGGGACGTAACTCGCCGCTCGCGTCGTCTCCCCGATCGTGAGCGCCAGCGACGGCCCGGCGATGGTTGTTGACACCTCGACCGCCTCGTCGAAACCGACCTCGACGCGGATTATCTCGCCATCCACAGCCTGATACGCATCGCCGGAAGCCGGGACCGAAACAATCGCAACGCCCGACACCGACGGGCCGACCACGTCCAGAACCAGTTCGCTCGGTGCGGTCTCGACGCCGTCATAATCGGTCAGCACACCTGTGGACGCCCTCAACGTCACCGACGCACCCGCGATTTGAGTCACGGAGAAAACAGCGCTTTCGCTGCTTCCTTCAGGAATCTCCACCTCCTCAACCGACAATCCGCCGCCTTCCGCCGACAAGGCCGCGGTCATCGTCGTCGGCAACGTTTCATCCACGACCAGTTTGACCTCGACGACGTCGGGGCCGGGCGACGTGCCTGTCGGCTCAAGTCGCGGGCGGGCGAAAACAAAAGGCGCACCGGGGTTGTTCAATAAATTCAAGGATTGCAAGCTGCCGAGGCTTGAAAAGAAACCCGCCGGCAAGGCGCTCAGTTGATTGCTCTCGAGAAACAACCTCTCCAAATTGCCGAGACCCGAAAAGACACCCGCCGACAAGGTGCTCAGTTGATTGCCATTGAGCCGCAAACTGATCAAGTTGCTGAGACTTGAAAAGACACCCACAGGCAAGTCACTCAGTTGATTGCCATGGAGGAGCAACTCCAGCAAGTTGCTGAGACCTGAAAACACGGTTGCCGGCAAGGTGGTCAGACCGTTG
>CAYFZO010000064.1:0-4331 GCA_964347615.1 uncultured Chromatiales bacterium | reverse complement strand
GGGCAGGGTCGCGGTGGTGCTTCCTCTGCAGCTGGTCGAAGTTCAGCAAGGCAGCGGCACGATGCTCCGTGTGGAGACCGACCCGCGGCTGGAAGTGGATGAAGCGGTGACGTTGCGGTTGACGATAGAATCGGGCGCAGGTTTGAGTTTTGCCGGCGATTCACCGACCACGGACGTGAGCCTGGCAGGAACCCAGCAAAGCGTTGACGTCGAGGTGTTTGCGTCGTCGGAAGCGGAAATCGGAAGCAGTGCCCGTGTCACCTCGATGGTGGTGGGCGATCCCTCCTTTGGATTGGACGTGATTACCGACGCTCGTTCCGAGTCGACGCTCGTGGTGACGACGCCTGAGGTGATGCTCGGATTGATGCCTGAGGAAGGCGGGGAGACCTTGTCGCTGGATCTTGGAGAGAGCGGGACAGTGGAGTTGAGCCTGACCGACTTCACGCTGTCGGGGAACCAGACGGCGAAGTTCGAGGTGTCGGTCTCCGGCGGTGGATTGACTCTGCAAGGCGGCACGCTGAACCGGGAAGTGAGTTTGGACGCAGTCAACATGACGGCGGAAGTGAGGGTATCGGCTTCGTCCGAGGCGGCTTCGGTCGGGCGCTTGGTGGTCAGGGCGATCGGCGGCGTTGCGTTGGCGGGCGGCGCGGAAACGGCGTCGCTTCCGATCGAAGTGCTGCAGGAGACGTCGTTGGGTTTCAACCCGCCGGAGGTGGGGATTCAACGGGGTCGCAGTACGCAGTTCGAGATCGTGCTGGACCCGCCGTTGGTTGCGGACCGCAAGGTGACGGTGATTCTGTTGATTTCAGATCAAGACTTCAGATTCCTCAACGAGACCGACGAGGAGAGCACACGTCGCGTCGTCAAGTTTGAAGCGGGCGAGATGACGAAGACGATGTCGGTGAAGACAACCGCAGCGATCGACGCGACGGTGTCGGTGTCGGTGGACGCGACCGCGACCTCGGGCGTGGCTTTGACGCTGCCGCCGGGTTTGATCCTGAAAGCGACGTCGCGTAGCGTAAGATTGAGAATCAGGGTGTTCCTGGAAGGTGCGCTGGAGTAGTCTCTTGACGGTCACCTCGATTGCTTTTGTCAAACCACTGCGTGCACGGAGGCCTTAGCTTGCGTCACACCGGTCTTGGCAGAGTAAAGGGGGTACGGAACAGAAATAAAAGTGCTTGACGGGACGCCGGGCTGATGCCTCTGAGCGAACAGCCGTTCTCGGCGGTCGCTGGCCGGCGGATTTTTGGCGGCGGAACGCGAAATCAAATCGGGGCAGCCTCTTGCTCCCCGCTTGGAGGCCTCCCGCCGTCAGCCGCGTTTCAGTCGGTGTCCTGCTGGGATTCGGGTAGGGTGTCCAGCGCGGCGAGCGCTGCCTCGTAGTCGGGTTCGTTGGCGATTTCGTCTACGAGTTGGGCGTGGCGGACGACGTTGTTTTCGTCAATCACGACCACCGCCCGCGCGGTGATGCCTTTCAGCGGGCCGTCCTCGATCAGCACGCCGTAGTCCTTGGCGAACGCTCTGGTGCGCATCAGCGACAGCGGGCTGACGTTTTCGAGGTTCTCGTTCGAGCAGAAGCGCGACATCGCAAACGGCAGGTCGGCAGAGATAATCAGGAACGCCGCGTCGGGACGGGCTTGCGCCGCTTCGTTGAATTTCTTCGTCGAGGTTGCGCACACCGGCGTGTCGAGACTCGGCACGACGTTCAGCAGCTTTACCTTGCCTTGAAAATCCTTGAGGCTGACGTCTTCAAGGTCTTTGTTGACCAGTGTGAAGTCCGGCGCTTCGGCGCCCGGCGACGGAAAATTTCCGTGCGTGTGTATCTTGTTCCCTTGCAGGGTGATTTCCGCCATCGGCTTGCCCTCCGTTTGTGGCGCTTGGTGAGGCGTTATTTAACATTAGAAGCGGGTGCTAGTCCACCTTTTATATGAGGCTTCGGGACGGCGGTCAGGGGGCGGCGCAACCGCTTGTGTGGATATTTGCACCGCTGCAAATCGAGTATGATGATTGTTACGCGTTAAGAGACCGCCCGCGACGGGCGTCGTCGTTGCAACATAGAGCATGAATGACTTCAGTGAGGCTTTTGTCGTCGCGGCCGGGATGGTTGCGGGGTTCGACCCGGACCTGGTCGAGATCATCGGTTTGTCGTTGACGGTCAGTTTGACCGCGGTCGCTTTTGCCGCCGTAATCGGATTGCCCGTGGGGGCGTTGCTTGCGGTCAAACGTTTTCCGACGCGCAACCTTTGGGTCAGCCTGCTGACGGCTTTCATGGGATTGCCGCCGGTGGTCGTCGGGCTGTTTGTCTATCTGATGCTGTCGCGTTCGGGCCCGTTCGGCGTACTCGGCCTGCTTTATACCCCGACCGCGATGATTATCGCTCAGGTCATTCTGATTTTTCCGATTGTCGCGGCGTTGACCTATCAGACCGTGCGTGACTTACACCTCGAATACGGCGAGCAGCTGCGTTCTTTGGGGTGCCGCTCGTTGCACGCGGTCGGCACTTTGCTGTGGGAAGGTCGTTTCAGCCTGCTGACCGCGGTGCTCGCCGGTTTCGGGCGCGCGATCGCCGAAGTCGGCGCGGTGCTGATCGTCGGCGGGAACATCAACCACTCGACGCGCGTGATGACCACTGCCATCGCGCTTGAAACCAGCAAAGGCAACCTCGCGCTCGCGCTCGCGTTGGGGTTGGTGTTGATTGCGTTGTCTTTGCTGATCACTTTCTCCGCGCAGGCGTTGCGCAACTTCGGAGAATCAAGGCTGCACGTCTGATGAGCGCCCCCCGTTTGACGATCGTCAACTTAGGCTACGCCGTACGCGGGCGCACGCTGTTGCACGGCGTCAGTCTGGTCAGCGGTGCCGGCGCTTGCGTCGCGCTGGTCGGCGCCAACGGTTCGGGTAAGACGACGTTGCTGCGTCTGTGTCACGGTTTGGTCGAGCCGAGCCGCGGAGAAGTTCGTTGGGGCGAACAGAAGCCGGGTGAACTCGGCAGACGGATTGCGATGGTGTTCCAGAAACCTTGTTTGCTCAGGCGCAGCGCGTACGCGAACGTGGACTACGCCCTGCGGCTGCATCGTTTTTCCGGCGAGGAGAGACGCCGGCGCGTCGGCGAAGCGCTTGAATTGGTCGGTCTCGGACGCCTCGGCGGGCAGCAGGCGTTTTCGTTGTCGGGCGGCGAGCAGCAGCGCCTTGCGATTGCGCGCGCCTGCGCGCTCAGCCCGGACGTTGTTTTGCTCGACGAGCCGACCGGCAACCTCGACTCGGAATCGATTGCGACGGTCGAAAGGATTATCGGTACCCTGAAAAGCAAGGGCGTCAAGGTGGTTCTCGCTTCGCACAACCTGTCGCAGGTCAAGCGTTTGTGCGACGAGGTGGTCTTTCTCGACCATGGGCGGCTGGTCGCCCACGCGGCGCGCGAGGAATTCTTCAGCGCCACCGAAAACAGGGCGATATGCGATTTCATCCGCTTGCAAGCCGCTTTGTGAGGTTCGTCGTCGTGGTCGCCGGCGTCGTCGCCAGCGTCGTCGTCGGGGGGCTGGTTCTGGGTGCAACCGCGCTCGCCGCCGAAGAGCGGTCGCGCTCGATCGTGCTCGCATCGACCACCTCGACCGACAACTCGGGGCTGTACCAGGTCTTGTTGCCGGCGTTCAAACGCGATACCGGCATCGAAGTCCGCGTGATTGCGGCCGGCACCGGACGCGCACTGAGCATTGCAAGCCGCGGCGACGCCGACGTGCTGGTCGTGCACGACGAGGCGTCGGAGCTCGAGTTCGTGCGCGACGGCTACGGGGTTGACCGCAGGACGTTCATGTACAACGACTATGTCCTGGTCGGCTCGGTCGCCGACATCAGCGGCATCAAGGGGGTGGGCGGCGTGGTCGCGGCGTTTCGACGCATCGCGCAAAGCGGCGCCCCGTTTGTCTCCCGCGGCGACGACAGCGGCACCCACAAAAAGGAGCTTTCGCTGTGGCGTTCGGCGTTGGGCACAACCCCCGCCGGGCTCGGTTGGTACCGCGAAGTCGGCAGGGGCATGGGGGCGACGCTGAACATCGCCAACGAGCTCGGTGCCTATACCTTGTCGGATCGTTCGACCTGGGTGAGTTTCAACAACCGCGCCAACCTGCAAATCGTGCTTGAAAACGAGCCGCCGCTGCACAATCCCTACAGCGTGATTGTGGTCAACCCCGAACGCCATCCCGGCGTACGTTTTCGTGAAGCGCGAATCTTCGCCGACTGGCTGACGTCGCGGCGCGCGCTCGCGTTGATTCGCAACTTCAAGGTACGCGGGCAGCAGTTGTTTTTCACTTTTTGACGCGGGTCAGGGTCAATTCCCG
>CAYFZO010000063.1:0-4389 GCA_964347615.1 uncultured Chromatiales bacterium | reverse complement strand
AAGTAGTCGTCCGAAGGCCTCAGCCGCACCTCGAAAGCCTCGCCGTCGGCCCCGACCGGAATCCGAATCACCTCGCGCCGCGAACCCACCGCAACCAAAATCCTGCCGTCGTAAGCAAAGTCGGCGCCCTCCACGACGTACTCGGCGACGAACGCCGACCGTGCCACGGGCGAAACGTTGAAAGGCAACTCAAGAATCGAGTCTTCCCCGGGCGAGACCGCGGCGGCGTCAAACGACAAGGCGGTCCCCGGCTGCACCTTGTGCCCGGGAGCGGTATCGTCGGCGCTATCCGGCAGACGCACGGAATCCGACCGAAACTCATGAATCAGCCCTGCGCCGGTGGCGCCGTTCAACTTCAACCCGTCTCTCGAGGCGACCCTGATGCCATTATCGTCGACGTCGTCCTCCCTGAGCGCGTAGGCGAACCTCCAGACCCTGGTCACGCTCGAGGCCGGGACGTAACTCGCGACGCGCAAATTGCGCCCGATCCAGACGTTCAATGACGGCATGCCGCCTGTCTGCGAAGGCCTCACGGCTACCTTGTCGTTGAATCGAACCTCGGCGATGACCGTCTCCACGCCCGCAACGTAGCCGTCCGCGTCTTGCGGACGCGAGGTGAACTCGAAACCGCTCGCCGAGACAACGCCCCGGCTCCTGAAACTGTAGTCCTCGGGCGGCTCGAAACTGAACCCGAACCCCGTCCTGCTCTCCGGCAACGACGGCGGATCGCCGTCAAGCCTGAAGGTCACCCCATAGGGTGCAATCTGACCCCAGTCTTGTAGACCTCTTCTGCGTTCGCCTCGTGTGTCGCCCGCATCAAAGGAAAAGAGAATATCGCGCCCGGAGACAACGCGAGATCCTCCCGGCTCTATCGACACGTACCTAAACCGAACGTTGTTCAGGTCGAACGGTGCGCCCTGCGCCAAGTAAGGAAGGAAGGTGACATCCTCAGCCGGAACACCGAAAGAAAGATAATTTCGAGCCTCCGCAAGGACGGTCTGGACGACGAAATCAAAAGGCGCACCCGGGTTGCCCGAGAGAAACAGATAACTCGAAGCGTCGTCCAGCCCGCCGAGACCTTCGAATACCCCCGCCGGCAGGATTTGCAACTCGTTGTTGCGCAAATCCAGCCCCCGCAAGCTGCCGAGACCCAGGAAATCCCTCGGGCTGAGGCGCTCTATCCCCAGACCGCTCAGATCCAAGTCGACCACGTCGGCCAAGTCCCCGTCGGTCACCTCGGCGCAATCGTCGCGCCTGGTCGCCTCCATCAGCGCGTCGCGCACCTGCGGCGTACGGTCGCAAACCCCTTCCTCGACCTCGACCTCGACCGTCTGTACGCCGGCGGGAACGTAGCTGCCCGAACGCTGCAGGGACACCGTGAAAGTGTCACGCGCCCGACCGATCCAGTCGTTGTCGGGAATCGAAATCCGCACGACCCCGCCCGATCTGCCCAAGAAAGCGGAAGGGTTGGACACCTGGACGCCGAACGGCTCTCCCCCGCTGATGGACACGACGGCTGCAACCCCCCCTCCCGACGTCCACGGCGGGTCTAAGGTGAACCTCAGATCCACCCCCGACCCTTCCCTGACCGAAGCCGTGGCGGCGTCGAACGATATGAGAGGCAGCCGCAGAACTGTTTGGTCGGGAAATAGTCCGCCGTGACCACGGAAATCGCCTATGTCCGGGCTGTTGCGCCCAACCACTATATCGTCAATGGTCGCCCCGTTCCTTTCGATGCGCAGGACTTCGATGCCGTCGAAGTCCGACGGATCGTCTCTCGAGAGTCGGTAGCGGAATCGCATCCCGGGAGTGTCTTCGGACGGCACGTAGCTTGCGCGCCTTTCGACGCTTCCGATTCTCACAACCAGTTCGGGCTTCCCTTGGACGATGACGACCCTTTTGTTGAAAAGCACGTCTATCACGATCGTTTCGAGGCCGGCGACGTAGCTGTTCGCATCTTCCGGCGTCGAGACAAAACGGACGTCCCTGACCCTTGCATGGTGCCAAACAAAGATGGAGTGATCATCGCCATAGTCATCATCAGTAGTGTCGCTCCGGTAGCAACCCGGGCGCAAATCGCAATGCTCGTTATTGTCCGTGGGTCCCCTGATGACAAAGCCGTCGTAGCAGGGGCTGAAACCGCAACCCGAATCGCCCGAGGGCGGCGATACCGGGGTGAAGAACACCCGGAGGTCGTTCACTTTGGGGGGACCACTTCGGGTCGAATGTCTGACCTTGTCTTTTCCATCGCTGAACCGTTTTCCCGCCGAAAACGAGTCGCCAGCGTCGAGACGGCGGGTGGAATAGTCGCCGTCCGCGTCCCATTCGAAGTCGAAGTCAAACGGCGCACCTTGGCTCAAGTAGGCTTCGACTTCAACGTTCCATACATGGCGGTGACTGAAGCCAGGGGCGCAGTCGAAACCAAGATCACACTCGAGGTCCGCACCCAGCCCATATATCCTGGCCTCCATGATCAAGGCAAGAGGCGTCCGCGGGTCGCCGTCGGGGCCCGGGTTGCCCGAAAGAAGCAAGCTCCCGCCGTAGCCCTCAACGACGGCGGGGTTGAAATTGCGGTCCTGGAATAGATTCGCGCGCAAGAACTCCAATCGGTTGTTGCGCAAATCCAACTGTCTCAATTCGGGAATCTCCCCAAGCAGGTCGGCTTCGAGATCTTCCAGTCGGTTGTCGCTCAAATCCAGCCGCCTCAGATTGCCGAGGTCGGTAAAGCGGTTACCCCTGATCCCTCCCTGCAACCGGTTGCGCTCCAAGTTCAACTCGCGCAGATTGCCTAATCCCCTGAACGCGCCTTGCCACGGCAGCACTTGCAACCGGTTGTCCGACAGATCCAAGACCTGTAGTTGACCCGCGCCGCTGAACGCGGAAGTCCGCAACGATTGCAACTCGTTGTCCGACAGGGTCAACGTCCGCAGATCGGTCAGCCTTGCGAACACGCCCGCCGGCAACGACCGCAACCCGTTGTCCGACAGAGTCAGCGTTTGCAGATCGGTTAACTCGTCGAACACGCCCGCCGGCAACGACCGCAACCGGTTGTCCGACAGGTCCAACGTTTGCAGACCGGTTAACTCGTCGAACAAGTCCGCCGGCAACGACTCCAACCAGTTGCCCGACAGGTTCAACGTCGCTACGCGACCCAACCCGTTGAAATCCCCCGACTTCAACTCGCGGGTGTTCCTGTCGCTCAGATCCAGAGTGGTTAAGCCTTGCAGCGCGTTGGGATCGAAAGCGGTGCAGCCGCCGTCCACGTTCGTCGCAACAAGGAGTGCAAGTTGAACCACCGGCGACCGTTCGCACAGGGGTGGGTCGAACGTCTGCGCCTGCACCGAGGTGAATAGGCCCATGAATAGGCCCATGAATAGGCCAGTAGATAGGCCATAAATAGGTTTTGAAACCGCACCGAATGCGACCGCCGAAACAACGCGCACGCAACCGGCACGCAATCGACCACGCGATCGACGTGAGAGCGGCTGGGAGTGAGCCATCATGCCGTCCGGCTACTCCCTATAAAAAAGGGGGGGGGGGGGGGGGGGGGGGCCCCCGGGGGGCCCAGAGGGGGCCGGGGGGGGGGGCCTAGCCGGGGGCCCCGCCCACCCCCAAAACCGCCCCCCGCGCCCCCCCGCCCCCCCCCCCCCCCCGCCCCCCCCCCGCGCCCCGCCCCCCCCCCCGCCCCCCCCCCCCCCCCCCCCCCCAGGTCCCGCGGAAACACCATAGCGGACGTCGGCTTCGGCCTTGACCGGCGGCACGGCAACAGCGAAAAGCCGTTCGCCGAAACGATTCACGGTTGCCGTCCGGGTCGAGTGATACAGCGATGGCATAGCGGTCTCTATTGAGGATAGGCGATGCCCCAAGCTGTGGTCGGCCGCGGACGGCTGCGGACGACCGCGCACTTGCCGTTGCCCCGAGCAACGGCAAGCCCGTATCACGGTTCCCTATGCCTGCACCCATCAAACACCCCCAAGAAACGGCCTCATTATATTAGACACCAGCATTATGTAAAACCACAAAACCGTGGTCATGAACCCGCCCTGTTCAAGCCAAAAAAATGCCTGCCCGCCAGCCTTTCGAGGCACTTAAAGACCAGCAGGACGGTTCGACGGTGCTGCTCCGAGGTATCGCCGGGAACGAGAAATACACTCAGCGGGCGCAAATCCACGTCGGCTTGCACGACCGGCCCGAAGTCCTTGACGCTCAGCGGGTAGTTCACGATCGGTGCTTGTTCGTTCGTCGGCATATTTTCGGCGGGGAACGTCCCGAATGAATGCGAAAGGGTAATTTTACACCTCACCCCCGCGCCCCTCAATCGCTTGGCGCATGAATGTAAGGAGCACATAAATTGTCCGGTCTTGTAGCACATAAACTGTCCGGTTTTCA
>CAYFZO010000062.1:0-4404 GCA_964347615.1 uncultured Chromatiales bacterium | reverse complement strand
CTCGCCTTCTAACCCCGTAACCTCGTCTTGGAATTTAATAATATGGTTCATAATTTTTGGGCAGCTCTCTTGGTACCGAAACTGCTTAAAAAGATTTTTTAAGATGTTCTCAACCGCAGAGGCTACTTTTCCAACAGCATCTGGAGAAGGCATCTTCTGGACGGTGGTTTGGGCGGCTGAGGCGTCGTCCACTCGGTTGGGGCGGATAGTCTCGGTCAATTGCTCTATTGCCAGCAAGCCAGCTAGAAGAAGTTGAAACTGCTTGTGTAATTGGGCCATTTCGTGTCGTTCGAAAGCGCCATTCCAATGTGCTTCACAGATACGATACATGGCATCGCGCAATAGTTGGACGGACTGTGTGCGCCGACCAATGTTTTTGACCTGGGTGGTAATGTCGCTAACTAACGTCCTGCTCCTTTGTTGATCTTCCGCCCCGAGACTTAGATCTAAGTTGGCGCTGATTGCCGATAAAGCGTCAGGGCTTGGTTCTGCGCAATATATTCTGGTTAGTTCCTCGGGGGAGCCACCCCTTTTTGTACCCAACATGATGATTCGTTGCTTTGCATCTATGGATATAAGCTTCGTTTCGTCCTTGCCCCCGTCTATGGACGTTCCGTCGCGATAAATGGAGACGTTGTGTGCCGGGGTCTTAAATACTGCACAGCCGGTCAGTGTGACCGTGAGCGCCGCGATAAAGAGCCGAGTACATAGTTTGTGGTTTTTCATGAAACCGAATGCACCTATCGCCCCGACGAGAATGTCGACCTTCCGCTGAGTGGTCTTGGTCCGGCCGCCTCGATCGTTCGCTCGAACCTCTTCAGGTCCTGTTCGAGCTTCCGCTGGTTGCTGTTCAAGTTTCTCGAGGTCTTTCTTGATTACGACAAACTTTTGCCGGGCATATTGCTCAAGTTTTTCAAACGAAACATTCATGACTCCCTCCTCATTTCGCGCCAAGAAAGTTTCCCGGCGGATTGCTGACGTGCAGTTGCCATATTCTAAATGGATAATGGATATAGGTTGGAAGACCCGTAACTCCCTGATGTAGAAAAGAATTATTAGTTGGAAAGCACAACGCCTTGTTTGTCTGACCGAATTCGCTGGCCTCGCGATTTGGGCTGGCTTTTCCCCGGGAACAGTGAGTTGTTTGTGCTGCTTTGCGCGCGAGGCCATGAAAAACGTCTTACCCTCCAGAACGTCTTTCACTCGTAGGGAACGACGTGGTCATCAGTGACGCTGTTGTGGGTGTATTGGCCAACCTCAGCCTCAGCCTCACGCATCGCCTTGTCGGGCTCTTGCAACAACAGAAAGCCAGTGAGCGCCGCACCTGTTTCCGTCGCTAAGACACCACGAAGATTGCGCACGGCAGTCGCTTGGGAACTTTCCCGTCTTTCACTGATACCACCGGGGATTCCAAGCTATCTTCGGTTCCCCATAGCGGCGTATCGTCGTCAGCCAGCGGCAGCAGCAGTCGTGACTGCGCCGACGACGCGAACATCGGCTTCACGGCCTGCATCGACACCGGCATCGACGGTTCACAAGATAGGCCGAACGAGGCAAGGCGGTCAGGCGGGGAAAGAGTCCTCCCCCCGCCTGCCTTGCGAAATACCGCCCGAGCGAGAGGCTACTCCTCCTTCGCGCCTCTCTTTCTCTGCTCGTATTGCACCAGGAATTGCTCGCGGCGCCGGATCGTGATTTTCGGCTTTATGAAAGTATGCAAGTACTCGCGTATCTGCGGCAGGTTGCGCCGGCTGATCTCGAGCTTCTCGCTACTGCCGCGCAATGTCACGAAGTAGATGCCGTCTTCTCCTTTCTCGATGCCGCTCACGTAAGCCCGGTTGACCAGCGCGTTGCGGTGCACGCGCAAAAGCCTGTGGCCGAACTCCTGCTCGAACACCTTGAGCGACTGGTCGCTCAGCGAGTATCCGTGCAAGTGGTGAATGGTCGTACATTTGCTGCTGGACTTGATGTAGATGATCCGGTTCAGCGCAATCAAGTCGAGACCACGGCGGACGCGGCAACAGATATAACTGTCTTCGCCACTGCCTAAAACCGCGGGCTCCGCAACTTTGCGCGTCTGCGCGGAACGGTGTCGCAAGTGCTCCAGGGTCTCGCTCAACTTGGTAGCTTGAACCGGTTTCAGCAGAAACCCGAGAGCATGCGCGCTGAACGCTTCGAGCGCGTGTTCCGAGTACGCGGTCGTGAAAATGACCGCCGGCGGTCTTGCGAACTCGCTGAGGTGTTGCGCTGCTTTCAGCCCGTCCATGCGCGGCATCCGCACGTCCATCAGCACGACGTCTATGTCAAGGTCGTACGCTTTGTACACCGCCTCGATTCCGTTCGAGGCGTGTCCTACGTCGTAACACCCGGGCAAAGACTCGATCATGCACGAGAGATGCTCGCAAGCTGCGGGTTCATCATCCGCAATCAATATATTCATTTTGTTTTCTCCTTTGGAATGGAAAACGCCACGCGGTATTCCCCGCGTCGCTGTTCTGATTTGAAATGACAGGCGGCCCCATAAGCGTGAACCAGCCTCTCGCGGACACTTTTCTGAGCCGTGCGGCTCCCTTCCGTTCGAGGTATCGGCGTGACGTCCCCGACCGGGTTACGGATGTCGAAAAACACGCGGTCGCCACGGTCCTCAATCTCGATGCGGATAACGCCGCCTCCTTCTTGAGGTTCGATACCGTGATAAACCGCGTTTTCCACCAACGGTTGAATCAACATTGTCGGCATTCGCGCGTCGAGACACTCGGGACTCGATACGCGCCACTCGACGCCGAGCCGGGGACCGAGACGAACCCGTTCAATGTGGATGTAATGCCTGACGAATTCGATTTCTTCGGCAAGCGTCGTTGTTGGTTTCTGTTTCAGCATGGCCCTGAAAAGTTCGGACAGATTCTCAAGAGTACGCATCGCAACGTCGGGGTGACGCCTAATCAGACCAACGGTGGTATTGAGGGCGTTGAACAGAAAATGGTGGCGCAGGCGCTGAGCCAAAAGGTAGCCCGTGGCCTCCATTTCGCCGCGTTGCAGCCGCTTGTTGCGCCTGTGCAGACTCGTTGCGTAAAAGGACAAGGCAAGAAGCGCCGCCGAGCCGAGCACCTGCGCCGCGACGGGCAAACTGCCCACCGCCCCGGGCAAATACCGCCCGCAGACGGCAAGAACCCCGACGTTCACGCTGAAGCCGGCAAGGGCCGTCGGCAACACCAAGCCCATCGTACCGAAAGGCCGAGTCGGGGGCCGACCCCAAAACCAGATGCGTCCGGCGCGCGCGGACGCGTAAAGCAAACACCAACACCCTGCGTTGATTGCAGCGGCACCTTGCAACAACAGGGTGAAACCGGCGAGGTTGATCAGGAACGCGGATGGAGTCTGTGTCGTCATGACCGCCGCGGTGAGGGCGCAAACCTGCACCGCGACGCAAAAGTGCCAAACTTCTCCGGCACTGGCGCGATTGAAACTTCGGCGAGCCATTGTGTATTACTCTCCTTATATGTACTTGGAGTTTTTGAAACCAAAAGGAGAAAGCCGTGAGCGAAGACCACGCTCCCGCATACCCCTTAGGGGGCAGATTTTGCCAAATGAGAGATAAATATTCTGCCCGGTTTCTGCCGAACGGTTGTAAAACGCCGATAAGCTTAATTCTATAAAAAAATAAAGATTTTTATCCTAATCATATTGATTGATAAGGCGGGGCTGCAACGCACACGGAACGGCACGAGGAGGTCGCCTTAAGCCCTTGCATTAGAAAGGAATTAGCACATTATGAGCAGGAAACCTTCGGTGTTGGTCCTCGTGTCGGCCCTGGCGTTGGCGACGGTGGCGCCGCCGGCGGTCGCCGGCATGGGCGCCGACGAGAGCTTCGACATTTACGGGTGGCGGGGTTGGTCGTACGAGTTCATCGACTACGACAAAGACGTGATCAGCGGCGGCCAATTGCAGCGACTCGGAGAACGAGAGCGTCCGCTTCGCCGGACGCTATTCCCACGACCGAGGCAACGGGCGGCCGACGACGTTCGCAACGACGTGGGAGAAACGTCGGCTACGACGCCGACTGCATCACGAGAGAAGCTTGGACCGACGTCATGCACAACGCTTGGATGGTTTCCGGCAAGCGCTCGTTCGACAACGGCTTTGACGTGCGCTTCTCGCACGTGAATGCCGACGAATGAGAATGCGACGATGGCGCCTGCACCGTCGAAGACCTCAGTCTGGTCGGAATGCACGCGACGGTGCTTGACGGCGTGGTGGTCTCAAGGCACGTCATCGTCGGCGCCAACAGTCTGGTGCCGCCGGGCAAGCGACTCAGGCAAGCGACTCAGGCAAGCGCCTCGAGAGCGGGTTCTTGTGGCTGGGCTCCCCGGTGAAGAAAGCCCGTCCGCTGAAAGACGAGGAATTGGA
>CAYFZO010000061.1:0-4721 GCA_964347615.1 uncultured Chromatiales bacterium | reverse complement strand
GGAGAAGCTGTTCGCCGATCTCGTTAATCTTCAGCAGTTGCGGCTGGACGGCAACGATTTGACCGCGTTGCCGGCGGGCATATTCGACAATCTCGGTCGCATTGAGGAGTTACGGCTGGACGGCAACAGCTTGACCACGCTGCCGGAGAAGCTGTTCGCCAATCTCGTTAATCTTCAGCAGTTGCGGCTGGATCGCAACCGCTTGGCCACGTTGCCGGAGGGCGCGTTCACGGGACTTTCGAGCCTGAGATCACTTCAGCTGCATGACAATCCCGGCACTACTTTCAGATTGACGTTGGGTTTGGAAGCGGCCGACGAAGCGCCCAACGTCAATCCGGAAAGGCTGATGGACTTGCTTTCGGCAAACACCTCCGCGATGGCCAAACTCACGCTGCGCGAAGGCGCGCCGTATCCGTTGACGCTCGCGCTGACGGCATCCGGTGTTGAACTATCTACCAATCAGGTGACGATTCCCACGGGCGGTACGCAGAGCGAAACGTTCACCATGACCCGAATCACGGGTGAAAATCGAGTCAGGGTTGACGTTTCCGAGCCGCCGTCGCCGCCGACCGACTGCCCGGAGGAAGAGAAACATGAAGGACAATGCTTCACCGGTTTCGAAATCGTGGGTGCGCCGATGCTTGATTTTGTTTACGGCTCTTCCATATCGTTTGAAAAGAGCGAAATTGAAGCTGCTGAGGGAGAGACGATCAACGCGGTCTTCAACATTCAGCCCCCTGTGACGATGCCGACCCCCGTCCGCTACACCTTCGAACACGGCACGGCCTCCATTTTCGACTACAGGGACGTGACCGGCAACGGCGAGGTCGTCGTGCCTGCAGACGCGACCAGCGGAACCATTCAGATCTTCATCGTGGACGATAATCACATCGAGCCTGTGCGCGATACATTCAGCCTGAACTTGCTCGATTCCGACGGCTATGTACTGGGTTCACCGACCAGGATTGAAATCTCCATCAGGGAAGGCGTCTGCGACAGGACGCCGCAGGTCGCTGAGGCGATAAGAAAAAATCTCGATGAACTTCATTGTTCCGACGTAAGTGATACCAGATTCATTACACAGCTATCGATAGTCAACCACTCAGATCTTACAGCCCTGAAAATAAGGGATTTCATCAACCTCGACCGCCTGGTAGATTTGTATCTGTTCAACAACCGCTTGACCATGCTGCCGTCGCCGGCGGGTATGTTCGCCAGTGTTGGTAACCTTCGGCGGTTGCGGCTGGACAACAACCGTTTGACCACGTTGCCGGCGGGCATATTCGACGTTCTCGGTCACCTTACGGAGTTGTGGCTGAGACACAACGAATTGACCACGTTGCCGGAGGGCATATTCAACAATCTCGGCTCGGTTCTGCGGTTGCCACTGAACGACAACCGTCTGACCGCGTTGCCGGAGGGCACGTTCGAGGGGCTTTCGAGCCTGAGAGTACTTCATCTGCACAACAATCCCGGCGCTCCTTTCAGATTGGAGCTGGGTTTGGAACCGGCCGATGAAATGCAAGAACTGACAAGCTTGCTTTCAGCGTCCGAACCCGCGACGGTCAAACTCACGCTGCGCGAAGGCGCGCCGTATCCGCTGACGCTCGCGCTGACGGCGTCCGGTGTTCAACTATCCGCCGATTCGGTGACGATTCCCGCGGGCAGTACGCAGAGCATGGCGCTCACCATGACCCGAAACATGGATCGAGTCATGGTTGACTTTTCCGAGCCGCCGCCGGCGCCTATCAACTGCTTGAATAATTGGAGGCACGAAGGGCAATGCTTCACCGGTATCGAAATCGTGGGCGCACCGACAATCTATTTTGTCTACGACGGAATGGCGCCTCAGGTGACAACGATCCGGTTCACCTCGACCCCGCAAGACCCGGGAGGCTACGCCGAGGGGGAAACAATCAACGTTGACGTGGTTTTCGACCGAGGGTTGGTCATCCCACCGATCACGGAGGGATCTTCCTCCTCGCCGACGCTGGCGTTGCAGATCGGAAACGACCGACGCACCGCGACTTACGTGGTGGGAAGCAACGCCGCCGCCGGCGTACTGAGCTTCGTCTACACGGTCGGAGCAGGCGACCTTGATGGAAACGGCGTCAGCGTCGCACAAGACGGCTTGCAGCTGAACGGCGCGTCCGTCACCGAACCTGTAGGCGACCTCGACGCGAACGTGAACGTGGATCGTTTTCTTGCCGACTTTCCGGAACAAAAGGTCCGGGCTCGGACTGTCTCTTCCATATCGTTTGAAGATGGCGAAATTGAGGCTGCTGAGGGGGAAACAATCAACGCGGTCTTCAACATTCAGCCCCCTGTGGAGATGCCGACCACCATCCTTTACGACCTTACGCCCGACACGGCCGACGTCAACGACTACGAGGCCGGCAGCGGCGAGGTCATCGTGCCCGCAGACGCGACCAGCGGAACTATTCAGATCCGCATCGTGGACGATGCGCTGATCGAGCGGGCGCGCGAGACATTCAGCCTGAACTTGTTGGATTCCGACGGCTATGCGCTGGGTTCACCGACCAGGATTGAAATCACCATCAGAGAAGGCGTCTGCGACAGGACCCCGCAGGTTCAGGATGCGATTCTGGGCAGACTTGGCAGCGTGGATGACTGCGCCGACGTGACCGACGGGAACTTAAGCGGAATACAAGGAAATTTGTCTCTCAATAACAAATCGATAACCAATCTCAAGGAAAAAGATTTCAGCGGGTTGACAAGATTGGAAGAGCTGAGGCTGCAGGGTAACGATCTGAGGGGAACCTTGCCGGCGAACCTGTTCGCCGGGCTGCGGGCACTGAAGACCTTGCTGTTTCAGGACAACCAAGTGTCCACGTGGCCGGCGAGCATTTTCAACGGGTTGAGCAATTTGCAAACGATAGACTTCGGAAGCAACGGGATAACGCAACTGCCGGACGATATCTTTGCAGACAACAATCGCTTGCACAACTTGCTTCTGGGCGGCAACCGGCTCCGGGAATTGCCGGAACAAGTGTTTTTCAGGCTTCCACAGCTGAGGAACCTGTCCGTCAACGGCAACCGATTGACCGAATTGCCGGCGGGGGCTTTTTCCGGCTACGAATTTTTGGCAAGGTTGCGTCTTTCCGATAATCAATTGGAATCCCTGCCGCCGGGTTTGTTCTCGGACTTTGAAAGAGCGAATTGGTTGACATTTCACAACAATCGCTTGACCGCGTTGCCGCCGGGCGCGTTCAAGGGGGTACCCTCCAATCTCAGGGCACTTACCTTGGGCGGAAACCCCGGTTCGCCTTTCAGACTGAAGCTGAGACTTGAATTCGCCGACGAGGAACAAGCGCCGACGTTGACGGACGAGCCGGTGGTTCTCCGGGCAACGCTGCGTGAAGGCGCACCGTACGCTTTGACGATTGGCCTTCAGGCGCGCCGCGGAACGTTGTCCACCACCGAAGTAGCGATCGAGGCCGGCAGTACGCGGAGCGGCACGTTCACGGTGACCCGCCTTGAAGGGGAGAGTTCGGTAGCGGTGTCGTTTGCCGACGTATCCCCACCGACGCCGCCTAACCCCTGCCCCAGCTGGCAACGACACAACGGGCAGTGCTTCTCCGGTCTTGAAGTCGTTTCCGGCGCCGGGTTCGTCTTGGACGACCAGCCTCTTTCCACCGTGTCGGGCGTCGCAATCACTTCGGCTCCGCTCTCAGGCGATACTTATGCGGCGGGCGACCCCAACGAGGAAATCGTCGTCGAGCTTCAATTCAGCGGGGAAATCGAGGTGATCCAGGCGAACGACGGAAGCTGGCCGTCGCTGGCGTTGGAGGTGGGGAACGAAACGCGGTTTGCAGTCTACGACGACGCAGCGAGTGCCCCCGACAAGCTGGTGTTCCGCTACAAGCCGCAAGCCGCCGACGTCGACGATGACGGCATCAGCGTTCTCGGGGAAGCGTTGCGTCTCAACGGTGCGCGCATCCTCGACGCCGGCGTCCCCGTGCCCCTGAGTTCCCTGGGTTTGGGCGACCATGCGATCCGGAACGCACCAAATCATAAGATCCAGGCTTTCCCTTTCATATCGTTTGAAGAGAGCGAAATTCAAGCTGCTGAGGGGGAAACGGTGAACGCGGTCTTCAACTTCAGCGTCGCCGTGGCGATGCCGACCCCCGTCCGTTACACCCTTGAGCACGGCACGGCCGACGCTGCCGACTACATGGTCAGCAGCGGTGCCGGCAGCGGCGAGGTCGTCGTACCCGCAGACGCGACCAGCGGAACCATTCAAGTCTTCATCGTGGACGATGCGTTCATCGAGCGGCCGCGCGAGACGTTCAGCCTGAACTTGGTTAATTCCGACGGCTATGCACTGGGTTCACCGACCAGGATCGAAATCTCCATCAGAGAAGGCGTGTGCGACAGGACGTCGCAAGTTCGAGACGGGATTTTGGAGTTAATCGACGGCGTCAGCGACTGCGCCGAGGTGACGAATGACCATTTATCCGGGATAACGGAGAGGTTGGCTCTAGATGGTGCAGGCATCGCCACCCTCAAGGCCGGTGATTTTTCAGGTCTCGGCAACTTGCGGGAGTTGGATCTCGAGAGTAATCAACTGAGCACCTTGCCGGCGGACGTCTTTTCAGGTCTCGGCAGCTTGCAATCCCTGAATGTATCGAACAACCCCGGTGCGCCTTTTGTTTTCGCCCGCCCGCGACTCGAGCCGACGGGCACGTCGCCCGGCCCCG
>CAYFZO010000060.1:0-4884 GCA_964347615.1 uncultured Chromatiales bacterium | reverse complement strand
CGTGTAAATACAACCATATCAAGTTACCGAGACCCGAGAACACGGTGGCCGGCAAAACGCTCAGCCGGTTGTCGTAGAGCCACAAACTCTCCAGCTTGCCGAGACCCGAGAACACGGTGGCCGGCAAGGTGCTCAGGCGGTTGCGGTACAGGCGCAGATGCCTCAGGTTGCCGAGACCCGAGAACACGGTGGCCGGCAAGGTGCTCAGGCGGTTGCCGTAGAGGTGCAACTGCCTCAGGTTGCCGAGACCCGAGAACACGGTGGCCGGCAAGGTGCTCAGGCGATTGCCGTAGAGATGCAACTGCCTCAAGTCATCGAGACCTGAGAAATCGCCGGCTTTGAGAACGTCAAGCTCCGTATCACTTAGATTCAAAATCCCCGTTACCGCGGATAAATCACCGTCCGTCACGTCGGCGCAGGCGTTGACGCCGATGATTCTCCGCAAAATCCTGCGCCGAACCTGCGGCGTCCTGTCGCAGATGCCTTCCTTGATGATCACCGACGCCGTCGCGGGAAAGACCGGTCTATAACCGACGCCGGGCGTCAGCGACACCTCGAACGACTCTCTCGCCGGCTCGATATCGTCGTCGTCGGTAATCGAGAGAACCACTTCGACGCTTGTCGCGCCCGCTGCAATCGTGACGTCGCCGCCGCCGGGGTCGGAGTAGTCCGAAGCATCCGCCCCAGCGCCGCCCGAAGCATCCATGTCGGCGCCGTCCGGGTCATCGGCGGCGGCGACGCTGTAGCTGAGGTTCAAGTTGGTCGCCGGCGTCGGAGAGACGACGACCAGCAGATCGACCGCGTCGCCTTCTTCAACTTCGAAAACCAAGCCGGGGGCGGCGAACGACAGCCTGAATTCGCCTCTGATGACTCTGTGGCTCGCGGCGTTGGAGATCGAACGGCCTCCCAAACTCAGACTTCCCGGCTGGTGCCCGCCCACGTCGGTTATCCTGGCGCCCGCAAGCACCAGCGCGTCGTCCTCGATGCTGATGCCGTCTTCGTCGGCGTCGTCGGCCTGGAGCACGTAGACGAACACCAGCGTCGAAGCCAGCGTCGTAACTTGGCTCAAACTCGGAGCATAAGTCGCCGCGCGCGTCGTCTCTCCAATCGTGAGCGTCAACGACGGACCGGCGACGGTCGTTGACACCTCGACCGCCTCGCCGAAACCGACCTCGACGCGGATTGTCTCGCCGGCCACCGCCCAATACGCGGTGCGGCTATGCGCCGGAGCCGAACTGATTATGACGCCCGACACCGACGGGGCGACCAGGTCCAGAACCAGTTCGCTCGCGGCGGTCCCGATGCCGGAATAACCGGTCATCACGCCCGTGGACGCCCTTAACGTCACCGCCGCACCCGCGACTTGGGTCACGGTGAAAGCAGCGCTTTCGCTGCTTCCTTTGGGGATCACCGTTTCCGTGGACTGCAACTCGCCGCCTTCCGCCGACAAGCCGACGGTAATCCCCGTCGGCACCGGTCGCTCCACGATCAACTTGACCTCGACGGCGTCGGGCGTGGACCGAGCCGGCACGCCGACTTGCTCAAGTCGGGAACCGGCGAACACAAAAGGCGCGCCGGGGTTGTCCTGTAACCACAATTGCGTCAGCTTGCCGAGGCCTGAAAACACGTTTTCCGGCAAGGTGCTCAGGCGGTTGCCCTGTAAACGCAACCACGTCAAGTTACCGAGGCCTGAGAACACGGTGGCCGGCAAAGTACTCAGCCGGTTGTCGTAGAGCCACAAACCCTCCAAGCTGCCGAGACCCGAAAACACGGTGGCCGGCAAGGTGCTCAGGCGGTTGCCGTACAGGCGCAGATGCCTCAAGTTGCCGAGCTCTGAAAATACGGTGGCCGGCAAGGTGCTCAGTCGGTTGTCATAGAGGTGCAACTGCCTCAAGGCGTCGAGACCTGAAAACACGGTGGCCGGCAAGATGGTCAAGCGATTGCCGTAGAGGTACAACTGCCTCAAGCCATCGAGACCTGAGAAATCACCGGCTTTGAGAACGTCAAGGTCTGCGTCACTCAGATCCAAAATTCTCGTTACCGCGGATAAATCGCCGTCCGTCACCTCGGCGCAGTCGTCGACGCGGCTGATTGCCCTCAAAACCCTGTTTCGAACCTGCGGCGTCCTGTCGCAGGTGCCTTCCTTGATGACCACCGACGCCGTCGTGGGAAAAACCGGTCTATAACCGACGCCGGGCGTCAGCGACACCTCGAACGACTCTCTCGTCGGCTCGATATCGTCGTCGTCGGTAATCGAGAGAATCACTTCGACGGTCGTTTCGCCCGCTGCAATCGTGACGACGCCGTCGCCGGGGTCGGAGTAGTCCGAAGCATCGGCCCCGGTGCCGTCCGAGGCATCGGCGGCGACGCGGTAGCTGAGGTTCAGCTTGGTCGCCGGCGCCGGAACGACGGTGACGGTCAGAGTGACAACCTCCCCTTCCCTGACTTCAAAGCCGCCGCTACCTTCGAACGACGCCGTTGCTTGCGCTTGCGCCGCCGGGGCCGCAAAAATCAACGCCGCCGACGTCGCCAACGTCGCTGCCAACGTCGCTGCCAACAAAGGGGCGCACAAGACCCCGCTCGAGCGCCAGGAAAAAGCCCACCGAAAAATCATGCGTAGTACGACGGCGGTCGGACGCCCGGCATAAGGAGCCAACGGCATCACGGTGCCATCATTCGAAAAAGAAGCGCAAACCAAGCACTATGGGAAGTTTTGGGAATTATATACATAAATCCGGCATAAATCCGGACAAGAGATTCCGTATCGATCTGACGCTTCACAGGCCGACCAACGCCGGGACCTCCACGTCCAACAGCCTCGTTCCCGAAAGCCCCGTTCCCGGACAAGACGTTCAACGCGGCATGAACGTCCGCGTTGTCCCGATGGCCGCATGAGCGGCACCCGAATTCACCTTGAGTCTTGCGATTCGCCTTTCCGGTGCGACCGGCACCGGTACCAAGCACGTGAAAGCGGAAAGCTTGGAAAGCTTGGGAAACCTTGGCGCAAGCCTGGCCCCGGATCACCGAGAAACCGCTCGGCACCTGAGGACGCACGAGCCAAACCGACGCCGCAGAAAACCTATTCCAGCGCGCCTTCGAGAAAGACCCGGATGCGTAACATGACGCCGGAGCGCTCCAGAACCTGCAGGATCCCGCTGACAAACCGTGCGTCGGACAGCGACGCTTCCGCTGTCACTTCCTCGTCCAATTCCTCGATGTTCGCCGTGACGGTCAACCTCACTGCCAACCGCCGCGTTGTCGCGCCCATCAACACCTGCGACGACGTGTCGAATCGAAGCCCGCTGGTTCGGCTCAAATCGACGTTCACCTGCTCTCCAGGTTGCAACGTTCCCGTTCCCGTGTCCTCGAGCACCAGGTGAGTCATTATTGACGTCTGATCTCCAGTTCCCAATTCAATGACCGGCGGGTCGAACGACAAGCGGAACTCGCGCCCGACGATCCTGTGTCCCGCGGCGTTCGTGATTGCGTGACTCCCCAAACTCACGTTTATCGAATTGCCTTGCAGGTCGGTTATCCTCGCGCCGGCAAGCATCACGTCCTCCTCGATGCTGATACCGTCCTCGTCGGTGGAACCGAGAAAGGGTAGATAGGCGAACACCAAGATCGAGGGTTCGGCCGGGTATCTGGCTTGGGTCAAAGGAGAATTGTATCTCGCATCCTGCGTCACCCCTTGTCCCAACGTAAGTACCAGAAACGGGTTGTTGAATCCTGGAACATGAACCGTGACCGCCTCGTCAAAACCGACCGCGACTTGAATCAATTCACTCCCCGGCAACGCCAAATACGCGTCGCCGAAATCCGGTCTCGAAATGATCTCGACGCTCGACACCGACGGGCCGACCACATCCACCTCCAGTTCGCTTGCAGCGGTCTCGACGCCGGAGTAATGACGACGAAAAGCCAACGTTCCTGAAGACGCCATCAACGTTGCCGGCGTGGCCGTGGCTTGGGTCACGGTAAAAGGATCGCTTTCGGTGCCCCCTCTGGGAATCACCGCTTCCGTAACCGACACCTGACCGCCTTCCGCCAACAAGCCCACGGTAATCGTCGTCGGCACCGTTACGTCCACAGTCAGCTTGGCCGTCGAAACGCGGGGCGGCAGACTCGACCCAGGGTCGAAGGAAACGAGTTCCGGACGGATAAAAACAAAAGGCGCGCCGGGGTTGTCCTGTAACTGCAATTTCCTCAGATTACTGACAAGACCTGAAAATATATCTTCCGGCAAGGTGACCAGCCGGTTATTGTTGAGATGCAGCTCCTGCAAACCGGTAAGACGCGAAAATATATCTTCCGGCAAGGTAACCAATCGGTTATTGCTGAGATGCAGCTCCTGCAAACCGGAAAAAGGCGAAAATCTAAGTGCCGACAAGCTGACCAATTGGTTACCGCTGAGATGCAGCTTCTGCAAAGTGTCGAGACCTAAAAATTCACCCCCCTCAAAGCTTGTCAACCGGTTATCGTTGAGATTCAGCTCCTGCAAATTGCCGAGACCTGAAAATGCACCCACCGCAAGACTTGTCAACTGGTTACCGAAGAGGTGCAACACCTCCAAGCTGGGGAGATCAAAAAATGTAAGTCCCGGCAAAGAGCTCAGTGCATTGCCGGAGAGGTACAAGCTCTTCAAGCTGCCGAGACCAAAAAATGCGCCCGACGTCAAGCTGTTCAGTCGATTGTTGGAAAGTTCCAACTTCTCCAAGTTGCCGAGATCTAAAAATACATTTGGCGGCAAGCTGGTCAGTTGATTTCCCCACAGGTACAACGCTTCCAAGTTGCCGAGGCCTGAAAACATCCGCATCGACAAGGTGTTCAGGTGGTTGGATCTCAAGGACAACTCCCTCAAGTTGCCGAGACTTGAAAACACGT
>CAYFZO010000059.1:0-4939 GCA_964347615.1 uncultured Chromatiales bacterium | reverse complement strand
TTCATCGCCCGGAGCGGGTTTTTACCTTTGTCTCATATCTCTCTGAACCCATACAACAGCTGTATGAGCTCAGGACATATAAGTAAGACAAAATCAGGCACCGACGCCAAAACCCCAAGATACGCCATACAAAATAAGCGCCAACTCAAGCGGTACACTGAGGCGCTGAATCTATCCCATTGGAGATATGCAGCCCCAGCGCCTGGTGCGAGCGGAAGTGATTGTATCGGTATGGATGGGTAACCAACCCACGACTGACCGACGCCAAATCGACCTCTCCCTGAGATTGCCCCGAGATAACAAACGGAACTCCTCGCGCACGGGTTCGGTTGACCCGCTCGACCGCTGTATTGAGGCCGGCGCAATTGAGGACGACGCAGCGGCAAGACGTCAAGGTTCAATCCCCCAATTCCTGACAGCGCCGTCCTGACACGCCCGTTTGTTGACAACCGCCAAATCCGGCCATGAACTCGCCTTGTGCGCAACCCCGATGGTCATCGTGTACAAAGTCTCGTGGCCGACTTACTGGCTGCTGAAAAGGCTGGTCACAACGCCGCATATCGGGTTGGTCAACGTCGTCGCCGGCAAGAGAATCTCGCCGGAATTGATCCAGGGCCAAGCCAGCGCCGACGCGATTTGCCGCGAAGCCGCGGCGCTGCTCGAGGACCGGACGCTCGCGCAGCGCACCCAGCGCGAACTGCAAGACGTCAGGCGCGCGCTGGGAGAGGACGGCGGCGTCAGGAAACTCGCCGCTTTGGTGCGCGAGATGGCCGGAGTGCCTGAAGCGCCCGGAACACGGTGACACCGGGTAGTCAACGTCGTCGCGAGCCGATACGTATATAGGTTCAACAGATATGAGACAAAATCAGGCACCGACGCCAAGACGCTCAAGACACATAGCACGATACATTATCGGGAAACCGCTCGGCGACGAGCGGAAAACTTATTCCAGCGCGCCTTCGAGAAAGACTCGGATGCGCAATCTGACTCGCTCGATAAAACTCAAGACCAGTTCGCTCG
Source organism: uncultured Chromatiales bacterium (assembly GCA_964347615.1). Classification (GTDB taxonomy): domain Bacteria; phylum Pseudomonadota; class Gammaproteobacteria; order Poriferisulfidales; family Oxydemutatoraceae; genus CAYFZO01. The sequence continues at coordinate 3,919 of CAYFZO010000059.1, read as the reverse complement.
GCGCGGTCTCGACACCGAAAAAGCCAGTCAGCGTACCTGTGGAGGCCCTTAACGTCACCACCGGCGCACCTGCTTCTTGGGTCACAGTGAAAATGGCGCTTTCGGTGCTCCCTCCGAGAATGACTGCTTGCGAGTCCGACAACGTGCCGCCTTCGGCTGATAAGTCCGCGGTCATCGCCGTCGGCAACGGTTCATCTACGACCAGTTTGACCTCGGCAACGCTGGACACGGGCGACGTGCCTGTCGGCTCAAGTCGCGGGCGGGCTAAAACAAAAGGCGCGCCGGGGTTTGCCCTTAAATCCAAGGTCCTCAAGTTGTCCAGACCTGAAAATAGGCCTTCCGGTAAGGCGGTCAGCTTGTTGTCATTGAGATAAACCAACTCCAATTTGTCCAAACCTGAAAACACAATTGCCGGCAAGGTGGTCAGGGCGTTGACACTGAGAACCAACGTGCTCAAGTTGTCGAGACCTGAAAATACATCCGCCGGCAAGGTGGTCAGGGCGTTGTTATTGAGATAAACCGACTCCAATTGGCCCAAACCTTTAAATATATCCGCCGGCAAGGTAATCAAGTTGTTGTTATTAAGATAAACCGACTTCAATTCGCCCAAACCTGAAAATACATCCACCGGCAGGGTGGTCAGGGCGTTGTTATTGAGATAAACCAACTCCAATTTGCTCAGACCTGAAAATACAGTTGCCGGCAAGGTGGTCAGGGTGTTGAAACTGAGAACCAACGTGCTCAAGTTGTCGAGATCTGAAAACACATCCGCCGGCAAAGCGGTCAGCTCATTGTCCCAGAGAGACAAGTCTTCCAATTTGCCGAGACCTGAAAACACGTCCGCAGGCAAGGTGGTCAGCTCGTTCTCATGGAGCCATAACTGTCCCAGGTTGCCGAGACCTGAAAAGTCACCGGCCCTGAGAACAGCGATGCCCATGGAGCTCAAATCCAAAACCCCCGATACCCTGGATAAATCGTTGTCCGTCACCTCGGCGCAGTCGCTGACGTCGCTGAGTTTCGCCAAAATCCCGTCTCGAACTTGCGGCGTCCTGTCGCACACGCCTTCCTCGATAACCACGATCGCCGCGGTTTGCCCGAGTGAAGCCAGTAGGTAGACTGCGTCCTCCGAGGGGGCGGTCAGGAACACCCTGAAAAACTCCCGCGGTGCTTCGATTACCTCGTCGTCGGTGACTCGAACCTCGATGGTCGCGCTCTCTTCGCCCGGCCCAATCGTGACCGTGCCGCCGGCAGCATCAGCGTAGTCGTTCCCGTCGGCGTCAGCCGTGGCGACGTCACCGTCCGTGCCGATCTCATAGCCGATTGTCAGTGCATCCGACGGTGTCGGGACTGCCCGGACGGTAATCATCGCAGTCGCGCCTTCCCTCGCCGACACCACCCCGCCCAGCAGGTTCGAAGGAATCCACACGACTGAACGTCCGATGCCCTCCATCACAAACACGTCCGAAATGTTGAATTCAACCCTCGAATTCGGCGGCGCGTCCGAGGTGCCACCAGCGAAGCCCACAATGACCACTTCGCCCGGATTCTCCCGCCACACCGTGAAAACCTCGCTTTGGGTGGCCCCTTGTGGAATCAATGCCGAGTTGGTCGACAACGTGGCGTTGAATGCGAATAAGTCGACCGACACGTCAAACGGAGCGCCCTGCGCCAATCCCACCGTCACCCGCGCGGAAGCCGGCTCCCCCGATTCGTCCACCGGAATGAATCGTAAAGGCAACACAACGTATGGCGGCAAGATCAAGTCACTCAGCGTCAAGCCGACGAATATACCCGTCGGCAAGATGGTCAGTGGGTTGCCATTGAGGTCCAACCGCTCCAAGTTGACGAGACCCGAAAAGTCACCGACCCTGAGAACAGCGATGCCCATAAAGCTCAAATCCAAAACCCCCGTTACCCCGGATAAATCGTCATCCGTCACCTCGGCGCAGTCGCTGACGCCGCTGATCAACCTCAAAATCCCGTCTCGAACTTGCGGCGTCCTGTCGCACACGCCTTCCTTGATGACCACGATCGCCGCAGTTTGGTCGGGTGAAGCCAGACGGTAGCTTGCCTTTTCGAGGGGAGAGGTCAGGAACACCCTGAAAAATTCCCGGGTCGCTTCGATCGCCTCGTCGTCGGTGATCCGAACCTCGATGGTCGTGCTCTCCTCGCCCGCCCCAATCGTGACCGTGCCCCTGCTCCTGCCTCTGCCCCTGCCGCCGCCGGCGTCAGCGTAGTCGTCCTCGTCGGCGTCGGCCGTGGCGACGTCGCCGTCCATGCCGATTGCATAGCCGATCGTCAGCGCCTCCGACGACACCGGGGCTGCCCGGACGGTAATCATCGCAACCGCACCTTCCCTGACCGACACCATCGAAGATTCGTTGCCTATCATCACAACGATCTCCGGCGGCGGCGCGCTCACCGTCACCGCCAACTCAGCCCTGAGATCCAAATAAACGTTGTCGCCCAGCGCCGTCGCCGCGCCACGGCTCAGGGAAACCGACGTCCGCGTTGCAGCCGCAAACTCAGCGGCAACTATCGTCATCACGTTGCTCGAAAAAGTGGACACGTCCAGAAGCACGCCTTGCGATGAACCAGCTCCTATCTGGTTACCCTCTGAGTCCAAAAAGCTTAGATCCGCACTCTGAGACGCAGGAATCAAAACGATGGATTCGTTCGCTCGCAAGGCGGGAGCCGCTGTCACCCTCACCTGAACGGAACCGCCGCGCATCAGCGTAACGTCATCAGGCTCCCAGATCACCCCGATCAAACGCCGGTCTATCCGAACTTCCAACGTGGTGCTCGACACCAGCGCCTGGATCGAGGTCTGCACGCTTAGATCCACGCTCGCCCTCAGGCTTGAATCCCCGGGAATCGCGTCGAGGTCCGCGGACACCCTGAACCGCGTGCCGCCGTCGCCGGCTTTCAACGTCACTTCCGACGACGGCACGGAGAGACCCGAACCCGGAGTCAAAGATACCCGCACCGAAGTCTCCTCAGCCAACAACTCCGCACCCTCAAGCGTCAAGGTCGCCGTCGCGAACGACCCCACCTCCATGCTTGGCGGCTCCAGACTCAACGACAAGGACAACTGCCGTTCCGCGATCCGATGACGGCCAGCGTCCATGATTACATGATCTCCCAAACTTGTATCCTCTATCGGGTTCTTGCGCGCCGAAACGTCGGTTATCCCTGCACCGGCAAGCACCAGCGCGTCCTCTTCGATGCTGATGCCGTCCAAGTCCATGTCGCCAATTTGAAGTTCGTAGGCGAACACCAGCGTCGAGGCTCCGCTCAAACCCGGGACGTAAGCCGCCGTACGCGTCGTCTCCCCAATCGTGAGCGTCAACCACGGCCCGGCGGCGGGAGTCGACACCTCGACCGCCTCGTCGAAAACGACCGCGACGCGAATGACCTCGCCGGAAGACGCCCGATACGCATCACCGGAAGCCGGCATCGAAATAATCTCGACGTCCGACACCGACGGGCCGACCACGTCCAGAGTCAGCTCGCTCGGCGCGGTCACGACGCCGACGTAATTAGTCAATCCACCGGAGGACGCCAACGCCACCACTGGCGCACCCGCGGTTTGAGTCACGGAGAAAACGGCGCTTTCGCTGCTTCCTTCGGGAATCACCGCCTCCTCAGCCGACAATTCGCCACCCTCCGCCGACAAGGCCGCGGTCATCGTCGTCGGCAACGTTTCATCCACGATCAGTTTGACCTCGACGACGCCGGGGCCGGGCGACGTGCCGGTCGGCTCAAGTCGCGGGCGGGCGAAAACAAAAGGCGCGCCGGGGTTGTCAAAGAGCCATAACACCTCCAAGCTGTCGAGGCCCGAAAAGACGTCCGCCGGCAAGGCGCTCAGTTGATTGCGCCAGAGGGCCAACCTCTCCAAGTTGCCGAGACCTGAAAAGAC
>CAYFZO010000058.1:0-5037 GCA_964347615.1 uncultured Chromatiales bacterium | reverse complement strand
ATACGCCGTACATGCCCAGCACAATCGAAATCGGCGCCAGCATGTAACGACCGTTGATCAGGAACTTCTTCATCGTTTTTCACCTCTGTTTGGTTGGTTCAAGACAAAACCGATTGGATTAGGTTAGCACCAATAAACGGCACCTTGTCAGCTGCTTGTCTACTACAAAGCTTGGATATTTGCCGAACTGACCCTTTTTGACGGGGCAAAACTGCCCTATACTATAGACAGACAATGAACAAAGATATGGCAAACATCCGCTCCAACGAAGCCGAAAGCAGCCACCCGATTCAAGTGGTCGCGCGCTACACGGGGCTGAGTTCGGACTTGATCCGCGCTTGGGAGAAACGCTACCAAGTGGTTCAACCTGCGCGTTCGGGAAACAACAGAAGGCTTTACAGCAACTCCGACATTCAACGCTTGTCGTTGCTGAAACAAGTCACTAAGTTCGGCAGAAGAATCAGTGAAGTCGCCCGGCTTCCCGTGGATGAGTTAATCGAGATGGCCAAACGCGATGAGACCGCGCTCGCGCAGAGAGCCGACCACGGTGAAGGCCGCCTCAGCACCGGATCGGTCATGGAACTATTCGATCAATGCTTCAACGCCGTGGTCAAACTCGACATGCACCGCTTGCAGGTCACCCTCAACGAGGCCTTCAAGGAGCTCGACGTCGTATTTCTCCTCGAGGACCTGATTTCTCCTTTGCTGCACCACGTTGACGAGGAATGCCGCGAAGGAGAACTCCTGAACTGCCATCAACTCCTGTTCACCGAAGCCATCCACGGTTATCTGATAACGTTGTGCACCCGTAACGACGCCGCACAAAACAACCTCGTCGTGTGTTCGATGGCGCAAGACCCGACCCTGACCGCCCTGAGGTCCGCGGTCATGGCCAACAACCACGGCTGGAACCCGGTTTATCTGGGCGAACGCGTCGCCTGCAACGAAATCCTCGACGCGGCTCTCCGCACCGGAGCAACGGCGGCAGTCGTCAGCTTCGGCGACTCGAACGAAGACGCGCGCGTTCCCAACGAGATGCGCCGCTTGGCGTCGCTGCTGCCGAAACAAGTCCGGCTGATCGTCAGAGCACCCGATGTATGCTCTTATTCGGCGGTATTGAACGAAGAAGAGGCGTTGCACGTCCACAACTCCAGCGAGCTGCGCCTCGAACTCAATCGGCTGGCCGCCGACGAACCCGAATAACCGGAAAAGCGATGGGCCCGATTCAGACGACCATAGACGCCAAATTGCGCCGGGCGCTGAACCCGGAGCACCTCGAGGTCGTCAACGAGAGCGACAAGCACAACGTGCCGCCCGGCTCCGAGTCTCATTTCAAGGTGACGGTGGTCGCACGGGGGTTTGAAAGCAAGGCGCTGCTCGAACGGCATCGCGAGGTCAACCAGGTCCTCGCCGACGAACTCGACGGAGCCGTCCACGCCTTGTCGCTGAGCACCCTGACGCCGGACGAATGGCGCGCGCGCAAGGAAGCGGCGCACGAGACACCGCCGTGCCTCGGCGGGTCGGCACGCGACTGAGCCTTGGAACGCATCCTGATCGAGAAAGCGGCGAGCCCGAGCAAGCTCGAGGTTCTCGGCGTCGAAGCCTGGCCGCTTGAAAAGCTCCCGTCCGGACGGCACGTGCTCGACTACGCGACCAGCGAAGAATGCTGTCTTGTCGAAGGCGAAGCCGTTCTGCGTTGCAACCGACAAGTCGAAGAGGTCGGCGCAGGCGACCTCCTGTTCATCCCGCGCGGGGTAACCGTCGTCTGGGAAACCGCCGCCGGGCTCGAATACCACCGGCGGACGGCGGACGCGGCGTAAAATCAAGCAGAATGCGGATTTCCGCGGCGGCGACATAGTGATATATTAAAAGACGTGACTTACGTGCTTTCTTTCCTGCTGGTTCTTGCCATCTTCGCCGTGATGGCGGTGGGGCTCGCGTTCGGCGGCAAACCCATCCGCGGCAGTTGCGGCGGACTGAACTGCAAGTTGTGCAAAAAGCCCGAGGACTGTGTGCGGAAAAACAAATCAGGACAGCTTCCGCACGAGCCTCTATAGTCTCCGGTGACAAACGTTCCCTACTCCACCCTGGTTTCCAGCGACGACCTGTTACAGCACGTCAACGACCCGGCATGGATCGTCTTCGACTGCCGCTTCGTCTTAGGCGACCCCGACGAGGGACGCCGCCGCTATCTCGAAGGGCACATGCCGAACGCACGTTACGCCGACCTCAACAAGGATCTCTCGTCTCCGGCGACGGCACGGAGCGGGCGTCACCCTTTACCGAACGCCGCCGAGCTCACTGAAAAACTACGGGCGTGGGGAGTGAACGACGATTCACAAGTTGTCGTCTACGACGACGCGGCAGGCGCGATAGCGGGCAGAATGTGGTGGTTGCTTCGTTACCTCGGACATAAAAACGCAGCCGTACTGGACGGCGGGCTCAAGAAATGGATCGATGAAAACAAGCCGATGCAGAAAGGGGAAGCCCCGGCCTCGACGCCCGGAAACTTCTCAGGCGAACCGAACGATGAAGCGTGGATCGAAACCGCCGAGCTCGAACGTATCCGAGGACGCGAGGACGTCGTTATCATAGACGCGCGCGCGCCCGAACGCTACAGCGGAGAAAAAGAAAACGTGGACGCCGAGGGCGGCCATATCCCCGGTTCGATAAATCACCCGTTGCAAACCAATCTGGACGAAACCGGCTGCTTCCGTCCCGCCGATGAATTGCGCGCAATGTACAGCGGGCTGCACAAACCTCAAACCATTCACTCATGCGGTTCGGGTGTCACCGCCTGCCACAACCTGCTTGCGATGGAGATTGCCGGCTTCCCGGCGACCCGGCTTTACGTCGGCTCTTGGAGCGAGTGGATTCGCTCGCCGCAAAGGCCACGGGCGGTCGGCAAGGCACCGGGCTGAAAGTCCGGCGCGTAAGCCCGAACCCGACCGGAGAAAAACGCACCCGTGAACTATTGCGCCGTTTGCGGCTCCGCCAACGTCGTTTTCAAGCCACCTCCGGGCGACGCACGCAGCCGCCACGTCTGTCAGGACTGCGGCGAAATCTTTTACGAGAACCCCAAGATTATCGCCGGCTGCATTCTCGAATGGGACGAGCGCATCCTTCTGTGCAAACGCGCGATCGAACCCCGCTGCGGTTTATGGACGATCCCCGCGGGATTCATGGAAAACCACGAATCGGTCGTCGAAGCCGCGATACGGGAAGCGACCGAAGAGGCCTGCGCAACGCCCACCGACCTGCAACTGCACGGCATCTACAACCTGAAGCACGTCAGCCAAGTCTACATGGTCTACCGGGGAGGGCTGAAAGACGGGCGCGCCGAGGCCGGCGAAGAAACCTCGGGCGTCGGCTTGTACCGCAAGCATGAAATCCCTTGGGAACGGATCGCCTTTGTTGTCGTTCGCGAAGCCCTAGAGAGATATTTCGACGATCGTGAGAGCGGCGAGATGAGATTGCACGGCGCGGATATGGACCGTGACGACGGCGGTCGGATCAAAGTCAGCGGCAGGGACCCCGTCTATCATCCACCGCGTTGAAAAGCCGAAAAAGCCCATCCTCAAGCACTTGGGAAGTTACCAAACTTGAAAGGTTGGAGATATGGATTGCGACGACGGCGGTCGGATCAAAGCAATCGACCGAGGCGCTCGTCTATCGCTAGCCGTGCGCTGAAGCGCAGGGCGAAAACGCGATCCAAAGAACCTGAAAAACTTACTCCAGTGCCCCTTCGAGGAAAACCCTGATCCTCAACCGGATACCCTCGGGCTTCACTACTCTCACCGGCAACCTCGCCGGATCGACCCTCAACTCAACGCCGCTCACCGCCGTCGCCGTCAAAGCACCCGACGCATCCTCGAGCGTCGCTGTCACCTCCACCACCGCCGACGGCATTGCCCCGCTCAAGGTCACTTGCTGCGTAGACACCGTCAAACCCTCGCCTTCCACGTCAATCGCCAACACCGCTTCCTGGCCCTCGGCCAGCGTGTAGTCCTCGAGACTCAAGGACACCTTCGCCATCGTGCTGTTTGCGGGCAACTCCAACTCCCCATTTACCACCCTGTCACCAGAGAACACCACCGACACCACCGGCGCCACCGACACCAACTCCAAGGGCTCGGGCTCGTTGACCGACAAGCCTTCGGCCTCCGGCGTCACGTCCACTTCAGTGCGGACACCAATCGCCGTTGACGAACGAACCAGCACCGTTGCACTCATCCCCCCAACCAGCACGATCTCCGCCGATGGAGATGCAAGCTCGCCGAAACTGAAGCCGGAATCCTCCGAAACGCTCAAAGTCACCGTCACCGACTGACCCGCAGCAAGCCCCGCGCTCGTCCCTACCGTCAGCGTCGCGCTGCGGCCGCGTTCTATCTCAACTTCCCGCGCCGGGTCAAACGTCACGGAAACTTCGGCCGCCGCTTCCGTCGTTATCCCGACGGAGTCGCCGCGCACAACTCCGACGTTCTGCCCCGTCCCCGTCGCAGTGATCTGTCCCGGCACGTCCGGATCGTTCGCCCTCAACGACACCGTCGCACTTGTCCGGGCGCCGGACAATTCAACTGTTGTGTCGGACAGCGTCAAACCGGCTCCTTCCACGGTCAATCCCACTTCAACGCTTTCACTGGCCGTCAACGTCGGACTCGTTGTCACCAGCAACTCGGTTGACGCGCCTGCACCGAGCAACACCGCGTCAGCGCCTCCCACGCCTGAAATCAGCAACTCTACGCCGCGCACGACCTCGACCATCAAAGGCGTGAACGACACTTCCGCGTTCCCGATCGACGTGCCCGGCCCCTCAAGAGCCACGACTTCCGTCGAAACCATCCCGGGGCCCGCGGTCACCGTCACCGTCACCGCCCTCGTCTCTGAACTCAACGTCGCCTCAAGAGGATTCACCCCAAGGTTGCCGGCGACGCCTGAGGTCAACTCCAGCACCAACTCCTCGTCGCCTTCCAACACAGGCGCCACGCTCACCGAGACGTCCGCCGAATCCGTCTCATCCGCCGCATCGCCGCGAAC
>CAYFZO010000057.1:0-5052 GCA_964347615.1 uncultured Chromatiales bacterium | reverse complement strand
CGGGGCCGGGCGACGTGCCCGTCGGCTCGAGTCGCGGGCGGGCGAAAACAAAAGGTGCGCCGGGGTTGTCCTGTACATTCAGGACTTGCAAGCTGCCGAGATCTGAAAAGACGTCCGCCAGCAAGGTAATCAGTTGATTGTCACTGAGGTCCAACTCCCGCAAGTTGTCGAGACCTGAAAATACAGTCGTCGGCAAGGTGCTCAGTCGGTTGCCAGCGAGAGTCAACCTCTCCAAGTTGCCGAGACCTGAAAAATCACCGGCCTTGAGAGTAGCGATGCCTACGTTACTTAGAGCCAGTTTCTCCGTTATCCCGGATAAATGGTCATTCGTCACCTCGGCGCAGTCGCTGACGTCGTCGATTAACTCCAAAATCCCGTCTTGCACTTGCGACGTCCTGTCGCAGACGCCTTCTCTGATGGAGATTTCAATCCTGGTCGGTGAACCCAGTGCATAGCCGTCGGAATCCAACAAGTTCAGGCTGAATGTATCGCGCGTCCGCTCGATAAGATTATCGTCCACGATGAAGATCCGGATGGTTCCGCTGGTCGCGTCTGCAGGCACGACGACCTCGCCGCTGCCGGCCTCGTAGTCGTTGGCGTCGGCCGTGCCGGGCGTAAGGGCGTAAAGGACGGTGGTCGGCGCCGCCACGGCGCCGCTGAAGTTGAAGACCGCGTTTACCGTTGCCCCCTCAGCAGCTTGAATTTCGCTCTCTTCAAACGATATGGAAAGGAAAGCCCGGACCTTTTGTTCCGGAAAATCGGCAAGAAAACCATCCACTCCCACGTTCGCGGGGCGGTCGCCTACAGGTTCGGTGACGCTCACGCCGTTTAACTGCAAGCCGTTTTGCACGACGCTGACGCCGTTTTCATCAAAGTCGCCTATTCTGACCACGTAGACGAAGCTCAGTACGCCGGCGGCAACGTTGCTTTCCACCGCGTAAGTCGCGGTGCGTCGGTCGGCTCCGATCTGCAACGCCAGAGTCGGCGAGGAGGAAGATCCCTCCATGATTGGTGGGATGACCAGCCCTCGGTCAAAAACCACGTCAACGCTGATTGCCTCCCCCTCGACGTAGCCGCCCGGGTCTTGCGGGGTCGAGGTGAATCGGATTGATGACACCCGAGGCTCCCCTCCGTCGTAGACAAAATAGATTGTCGGCGCGCCCACGATTTCGATACCGGGGAAGCATTGCTCTTCGTATTTCCAATTATTCAAGCAGTTGCTAGGCGCCGGCGGCGGCTCGGAAAAGTCAATCCTGACTCGATCCATGTTTCGGGTCATGGTGAGCGCCATGCTCTGCGTACTGCCCGCGGGAATCGTCACCGAATCGGCGGATAGTTGAACACCGGACGCCGTCAGCGCGAGCGTCAGCGGATACGGCGCACCTTCGCGCAGCATGAGTTTGACCGTCACGGGTTCGGACGCTGAAAGCAAGCTTGTCAGTCTTTTCAGATTATTGACGTTGGCCGCTTCGTCGGCCGGTTCCAAACCCAGCTCCAATCTGAAAGGAGCGCCGGGATTGTCGTGCAGATGAAGTACTCTCAGGCTCGAAAGCCCCTCGAACGTGCCCTCCGGCAACGCGGTCAGACGGTTGTCGTTCAGTGGCAACCGCAGAACCGAGCCGAGATTGTTGAATATGCCCTCCGGCAACGTGGTCAATTCGTTGTGTCTCAGCCACAACTCCGTAAGGTGACCGAGAACGTCGAATATGCCCGCCGGCAACGTGGTCAAACGGTTGTTGTCCAGCCGCAACCGCCGAAGGTTACCAACACTGGCGAACATACCCGCCGGCGACGGCAGCATGGTCAAGCGGTTGTTGAACAGATACAAATCTACCAGGCGGTCGAGGTAGAGGAAGTCCCTTTCTTTCAGGGCTGTAAGATCTGAGTGGTTGACTATAGATAGCTGTGTAATGAATCTGGTATCACTTACGTCGGAACAATGAGGTTCACCGAGCTTTTTCCTTATCGCCTCAGCGACCTGCGGGGTTCTGTCGCAGACGCCTTCTCTGATGGAGATTTCAATCCTGGACGGTGAATCCAGTGCGTAGCCGTCGGAATCCACCAGGTTCAGGCTGAATGTCTCGCGCGCCCGCTCGATGAACTCATCGTCCACGATGAAGATCCGGATGGTTCCGCTGGTCGCGTCTGCGGGCACGACGACCTCGCCGTTGCCGGCCACATCCACGTAGTCGTTGACGTCGGCCGTGCTAGGAGCAATGGTGTAACGGACGGTGATCGGCATCGCCACAGAGGGCTGAATGTTGAAGACCGCGTTGATCGTTGCTCCCTCAGCAGCTTCAATTTCGCTCTTCCCAAACGATATGGAAGAGCCGTAAACAAAATCAAGCATCGGCGCACCCACAATCTCGAAACCGGTGAAGCATTGTCCTTCATGTTTCTCTTCCTCCGGGCAGTCGGTCGGCGGCGACGGCGGCTCGGAAACGTCAACCCTGACTCGATTTTCACCCGTGATTCGGGTCATGGTGAACGTTTCGCTCTGCGTACCGCCCGTGGGAATCGTCACCTGATTGGTAGATAGTTCAACACCGGATGCCGTCAGCGCGAGCGTCAACGGATACGGCGCGCCTTCGCGCAGCGTGAGTTTGGCCATCGCGGGGGTGTTTTCTGAAAGCAAGTCCATCAGCCTTTCCGGATTGACGTCGGGCGCTTCGTCGGCCGCTTCCAAACCCAACGCCAATCTGAAAGGAGTGCCGGGATTGTCATGCAGCTGAAGCGCTTTCAGGCTCGAAAGTCCCGAGAACACGCCCGGCGGCAACGTGATCAACTGGTTGCCGTACAGGGTCAGTATTTCAAGGGAACCGAGATCGGCAAACACGCCCGGCGGCAACGTGGTCAATTCGTTGCCGTGCAGGGTCAGTATTTCAAGGGCGCTGAAACCGGCAAACACCCTCTCCGGCAACGTGGTCAATACGTTGTCGCGCAGGTACAATTTCTCAAGATGCCCCAATTGCAGGAAGTCTTTCTCTTTAAGTGTGCCTATGCCTCGGGCACTAAGAGTTAGTCCATCCAGACTATTTAGAGTGTCGATATCTACATCTCTGCAAGAACTGAGGCCTCTACTTAGACGATCACGAATCTGCGGCGTTCTGTCGCAAGATCCTTCCGCGATAAGAACCTCCAGCCTTTTTCGGTTCCCCAGCGTATAACCGGCGGAATCAACCAAGTTCACGTAGAAGCGTTCGCGCACCGGTTCGATATCAGCATCGTCCACGATAGGGATCTCGATGGTTCCTTCTGTCGCGCCTTCGGGCACGACGACCTCGCCGCTGCCGGCCATGTAGTCGTTGGCGTCGGCCGTGCCGTGCTCAAGGGTGTAACGGACGATGGTCTGCATCCCCACGACGACGTTGAAGCTGAAGACCGCGTTCACCGTTTCCCCCTCAGCGGCCTCAATTTCGCTCTCTTCAAACGATATGGACGGGACGACGGAATCCAACACCAGTTCGCTCGGCGCGGTCACGACGCCGGTGTAATGAAGACGACCAGCCAACGTTCCTGCAGACGCCGTCAACGTTGCCGGCGCAGCCGTGGCTTGGGTCGCAGTGAAAATGGCACTTTCGGTACTCCCTCCGGGAATCACCGCTTCCGTGGCCGACAACGTGCCACCGTCCATCGACAAGGCCGCGGTCATCCTCGCCGGCAACGTTTCATCCACGACCAGTTTGACTTTCGAGACGACGGTCGGCAGATTCGACTCAGCGACGCGAACGAGTTCCGGACGGACAAAGACAAAAGGTGCTCCGGGGTTGTCGTGTAACCGCAATTTCCTCAGATTGCTGACAAGACCTGAAAATATACCTTCCGGCAAGGTGGCCAACCGGTTACCGATGAGATGCAGCTCCTGCAAACCGGTAACAGGCGCAAATATATCTGCCGGCAAGGTGACCAATTGGTTACCGCTGAGATGCAGCACCCGCAAATTGCCGAGACCGGAAAATTCACTCCCCAGAAGGTTTGCCAACTGGTTACCATTGAGGTTCAGCTCCTGCAAATTGCTGAGAAGGGAAAATACAGGCCCCTGAATGCTTGTCAACTGGTTATCAAAGAGATACAGCCTCTCCAGGTTGGTGAGAGGAAAAAATGTAAATCCCGACAAAGAGCTCAGATCATTACCGGAGAGGTACAAGCTCTTCAAGTTGCCGAGACCTAAAAATACATTGCCCGGCAAGGTTCCCAGCCGATTGTTGGAAAGTTCCAACTTCTCCAGGTTGCCGAGACTTTCAAATACCCTATCCGGCAAGCTGGCCAGTTGATTTCCCCACAGGTACAACGCTTCCAAGTTGCCGAGGCCTGAAAACATCGGCGCCGACAAGGTTCCCAGACTGTTGGATCTCAAGGACAACTCCCTCAAGTTGACGAGACTTGAAAACACGCCGTCCGGCAAGGTGCTCAGTTGATTGCTATCGAGGTGCAACCGCTCCAGATTGGGGAGACCTGAAAATACGCCCATCGGCAAGGTGATCAGTTGATTGCTATCGAGGCGCAACCGCTCCAGATTGGGGAGACCTGAAAATACACCCTGCGGCAAGACGGTCAAGCGGTTGGAACTCAACCAGAGTTCTTCCAAACTGCCGAGACCTGAAAATACGCCTGCCGGCAACGCGGTCAGCCCGCTTTGATGGAGGTCCAACCGCCTCAAGTTGACAAGACCTGAAAACACACCCGGCGGCAAGGCGAGCACGCCGGGGGAACTCAACCGCAGGGCCTCCAAGTTATCGAGACCTGAAAAATCACCGGGGCTGATAGCCGTCGTAATGCCGGTAGAAGTCAGCGTCCGTATCTCGGATAAATCGTCATCCGACGCGTCGGCGCAGTTGCCGGGGTCGCCAAGGTTGCCGATCCTCTCCAGAATACTGTTTTCAATTTGCGGCGTCCTGTCGCACACGCCTTCCTTGATGACCACCAACACCGTCGCGGGAAAGACCGGGTCGTAGTCGGCGACGGGCATCAGCGACACCACGAACGACTCTCTCGCCGGCTCGGCCTCGGCGTCGTCATTTATCGGGACGCTGAGTGCGGCGGTCGTCTCGC
>CAYFZO010000056.1:0-5429 GCA_964347615.1 uncultured Chromatiales bacterium | reverse complement strand
TCGTCTCCGGACGCACCGCCGGCGGGGATGAGGTCGAGAACCGCACGAGGCACCGTCACTTGCAAACTTAAACTCGGCGGCGGCGCCAAGGCAACGCCCGAGGTCACGGTCGCGTCCACCGACACCGACGCCATCGAGCCGGGCGTCGCCGTCGCTGCCACCACGACCGTCTCGCTCGATTTGTCCGCGTCGAACGTGACGACCTCACGCTGCGTACTCCCGCCGACGAAAGCGAAACCCTGATAAAACCCTGGGTCTGAAAGCGTCAGCGTCACCGTCGTCCTGCGATCCGCAACCAACGACGGCTTGATTATCATCTTGAACTGTGTGCTGCGGCCCCGAGGAACCTGAACCACCGCCGGAGTGAAACTCAACGACACCTCTTGCAACACGCGAATCGGCAACGACGCCGTCTCCATGCCGCCCGCCAACTCGACACCGCTGATTACCTCCACCACCAGACGCCCGACCGACGCCGCATCGGCCGAAGCCATGACCGATATCGGCGTCGTACGCTCGCCCGCGGCAAAAGACACCCGAATCAGCCGCACCTCGCCTTCCAGCGTCAGTCCTTCACCCTCGACCGACACCTCGAACTCCACCACGTGGTCGCCCGACGGCGTCAAGTCCGGCAGGCTCAACGTCACCACCTTGTCCGTACCCGTATTCAGTACCAACCCGTCTCCAGGTGCGCCGCCGGCGGGGGTGAGGTCGATGGCCACACGAGGCGTCGTCGCTTGCAAACTTAAACTCGGCGGCAGACTCGGCGACGGCGCCAGGGCAACGCCCGAGGTCGCGGTCACGTCCACCTCCACCGACACCATCGAGCCAATCTCCGCCGTCGCTGCCACTGCGACCATTTCGCTCGACTTGTCCGCGTCGAGTACGACTTCGCGCCGCGTACTTGCGCCATTGAAAGCGAAACCCTGTTCTGAAAGCACCAGCGTCACCGTCGTCTTGCGATCCGCAGCCAACGACGGCTTGATCGCCACCTCGAACTGCGTACTGCGGCTCCGAGGAATCTGAACCATCGCCGGGGTGAAACTCAACGATACCTCTTGCAACACGCGAATCGGCAACGCCACCGTTTCCATGCCACCCGCCAACTCGACACCGTCGACCGCCCTGACCACCAAACGCCCGACCGACCCCGCCTTGGCCGAAGCCGACACCCTCACTTCCGCCGTCGTACTCCTTGCACTCAAACGTACGCCCAGAACTTGCGGGGTCGGCGTGCCACCTTGCAGGCTCAGCCCCTCACCCTCGACCGACACCTCGAACTCCACCACGTGATCGCCCGACAGCGTCAGGTCGGGCAGGCTCAGCTCCACCGTTTTGCTTGCACCCGTATTCAGTCCCAACCCGTCTCCGGGCGCACCGCCGGCGGGGGTAAGGTCGAGGGACGCGCGAGGCGTCGTCGCTTGCAGCACCAGTCTCGGCGGCGGCACCAAATCAACGCCCGAGGACGCGGTCACCTCCACCTCCACCGACACCATCGAGCCGGACGCCGACGCCGCTACCACCGCGACCGTCTCGCTCGACTTACCCGCGTCGAACCTGATTTCATGCTGCGTCCGCCCGCCGCCGAAACTGAAACCCTGAGAAAACCCCGGGTCTGAAATCGGGTCTGAAATCGGATCTGAAATCGCCAGCGTCACCGTCGTCCGGCGATCCGCAACCAACGACGGCTTGATCGCCACCTCAAATTGCGTGCTGCGGCTACGCGGAATCAGCACCACGTCCGGATCGAAACCCAACGACACCGATTGCAACGCTTCAATCGGCAACGCCACCGTTTCCATGCCGCCCGCCAACTCGACACCGCTGATTACCTCCACCACCAGACGCCCGACCGACGCCGCATCGGCCGAAGCCATGACCGATATCGGCGTCGTACGCTCGCCCGCGGCAAAAGACACTGGAATAGACCTCGCACCGCCTTTCAGCGTCAGTCCTTTACCCTCGACCGACACCTCGAACACTGCCGTCTGACTCCCGCTCAATGTAAAGCCGCCGAAACCCAGCGTCACCGTCTCGCTTGTGCCCAGACCCAGTTCCAAAGGAGCGGGGGCGAATCTGATGAACACCCGGGGCGTCGTCGCCTCAAGCGTTACACGAGACCGGCCGTCAACGCCGACTTCCACCAGGAGACTCTCCAACACCGTCGAGGTGACTTGAACGGTACTTCCGATGACCGCCTCCGAATCCGCCGCCACCTCGACGTCAAGGAACAGACGGCCTTGTCCCAGTCTCACCGTGGTATTCGATGAGACGCCGGCGCCGGTGACAAAACTCAATCCCACGTCGTCCGGTTCGATCACCAGAAGTACCGTCGTTATCTGACCCATGCCCAACTGCGGGTCGGTCGTCACACGAAGCGTCGTGTTGCCACCTTGTTGAACCTCGACCACCGGCGACGGCGAAAGCACCAGCGCCACTTCAGCCGCCGCGTCGGTTATCACTCGAAGCGACGCGGCGGCGGCGACGCTGACGTTTTCTCCCGCGCCCGACGCCGAAACCCCGTCGACCAAATCCAAATCCGGTATCTCCGCGGTGACAGCGATCGTGGCGCCCGGGTTCATCGCGCTCAAAACCAGCGCGTTGCCGTCGATCAACGCCGAACCGGCGCTCTCCAAACTCAGGCGCGGGTCAACGCTCAACGTCACCGTCACCCGCTCGTCCCCCTCAAGCACCGGGTCCGTCGTCACCCTGACCTCGGTCGTTTCGCCGGCGACGAACCTCACCAAGTCTTGACCCGCGAGGTCGGAGAGCGACAGGTTCACGCTGCGAACGACGTCGACCATGAGAGGCTCCGTCGTCACCCGTGCGTTCCCGAGCGACGACGCGCTCGCGTCCAGCGTCGCGAACACCACGTCGAACACGCTTGACCGACGCGGCGCTTTGACGGTCACAGGCACGACGTCGTTTGCCGGGGTCAACGTCACCGGCCCCGTCGGACTCACCACCGCCACGTCGGTCGCACTCAACGAGACCACCAACGCTTCGCCGCTCTGCAACTCAGGCTCGGTTCTCATCATCACCGTCACCGACGCGCCGCCACGCACCAATGTAATCCGTCCCGGTTTGAACGACACCCTGATTTCGCGTTGTTCCACCATGACCCTCAGCGTAGTTTCAGCCGCCCGCGAGTTGTCCGGTAAAGCCGACGCCGCCACGCCCAGCCTTTCCACGTCGGAGGTCGCGTAGTGGGCGTCCCGGTTCGCGCTGACCCACACGCGCGTGGTCACTCCGGCGCCGTGACCCAAACTCACCAGAGTCAAGCTCTCTCCTGACTCCGACGTCACCTCGAGACCCGGACTCGGGGTCAGCGTCACCACCACCGTCTCGTCCGGCTCAAGCAAATCGTTCCTTTCCAACGTCAACGCCACGACTGCGGGCAAGCCGCCCGCCCTTAAAACCACTTCCGCCGGATCGAAAGACAACCTCAGGTCCCGCTCGACCCGCACCGGCAACGCCGTCTCTCCCAGCCTCACCGCCGACGGGCGCGCCGACGTCACCGTCAAGGTCCCTCTGGCGCCCGGCGTTCGCGCGAAAATCAACACCGTGGCCGACCCGGACGCCGTCAAACTCAGGTTTTGCCGGGACACGTCCAGTCCCGAACCTTCGATCGTCACGATGAACTCCAACACTTCACCCGGATACAGCCCGGAGGTTTCGCCCAAGCGCAACGTCACCTCGGCATCGTCCGAGACCGTCAACACCGCCTCGGCCACCACGTCAAACTCCACCGAAACCGACACCACCCTGAGCGTCACGTTCACCGACAACGGCGGTTGCTCGTCCGCCGGCGCAAACCCGCTGCCGCTCAGTGCCGCCGTAATCCCGATCTCCCCGGGCGGCGCGTCGAGGTTCGCCCCGACCCTGACCTCACGCCGAGTCGTCGCCCCGTCCAAGTGCAGCGTCACAGCGCGCCCGCCATCGCCGAAGGAAAGCCCCGCCTGCACCGTCAGCACCACCATCGCCGACTGACCGGGAGACAGCTCGGGCACCGTCGCCACCGACACCACGACACTGCTGCCCTGCTCGAGGCTGACAGTGCCCGGCGTGAACGTGACCGAAACCGGGTTTACCGCCAACGACGACCGCGGAGGTACCGGCTCAAACCCGGAGAAACTCTCCCACGCCGCCGTGACCAGCCCCGACCGGGCGGCGCCGGCCATCGAAACGCTCACCTCGCGTCGTGTCGTCTCGCCGTCCAAGTGCAGCGTCAAGACCTCCCCGGCCCCATCCTCGGCGGTGCCCTCGGCATCATCCTCAGCACTGGCCAGGGAAATCCCGGGCGACGCCGTCAACGTCACCGTCGCCGACTCACCGGCCCTGAACGCCGGGATCGTCTCCAGCGTGAACGCGACGCGCCCTCCCGGGTTGACGTCGACCGTGCCCGGACTGAACGCAAGCTCCACCTCTCTCCTCACGGCCGCCGCGCTCACTTCAACCGAGTAATCGTCAGGCGTCAACGAATCGAAGTAGGAAAGATCCGCAGAGTTGTCCGCAAGGTCGGTGATGCTCGCGCCGTTGAGAACCAATCCGCCGTCGGAAACGACAACGCCTCTCAAGTCTTCGTCGTCGCTCCGCGGTGCATACCGGAACACCAGGGTGTCGCTGGAACTCAAATCCTCGTCGTAGACCGCAACCCGCTCCTCACCGCCCATCTCCAGACTCAACGTCGGGTTGCGACCGTCCGCGCTCGGAATCACGAAAGTCCTTTCGCTGAAGTGGACGTGGGCGACGGCTTCCTTGCCGACCTCGACCGTGACCCCCGACACGTTCGGGTCGACGTCGTCGTCCAAGCTGAACTCGGTGTCCCAGTCGACCGTGAAGCCGCTGAAGCATTGACCGTCGACTCTCCGCCCAAAATCGCAACTGAGGGGCGGCGACGATAAGGCGACGAACGTCAACGTCGGAGACCGCCCCGTCGGAGACACCAGGAACGTTTCGCTGTGCGCCTCGCCCGCCGGAATCGTCACGACGCCGTCGGGCAGCCCTCGAATCTCGGCGTCGGATACCACCACCCCTGCCCGCAGACGATAGGGCGCGCCCTCGCGCAACGTGGCCCTGAGCGACAACGTGCGATTCGATCGTGCCCGCGCCACGGGCTCGAAATGCATCGTCAATTCAAACTCGGCGCCGGGGTTGTCACCTAAGCGCAACGCGTCCAGATTCGAGAGCCCCCGAAACACGCCTGTCGACAAGCGGGCGAATCGGTTGTCGTTCAGACGCAGGTGCTCCAGTGCGCCGAGGCCAGCGAACGTGCCCGCCGGCAACGCAGTCAAGTAGTTGCCGGACAGAGATAGGGCCGTCAGTTTGTCGAGGCCGGCGAACACGTCCGCCGGCAACGCGGCCAATCGGTTGCCGCTTAAATCCAATTCCCGAAGTTCCCCGAGGCCGGCGAACGTGCCCGCCGGCAA
>CAYFZO010000055.1:0-5441 GCA_964347615.1 uncultured Chromatiales bacterium | reverse complement strand
GCTTTTTGGTCGTGCGACGCTTCTTTTTCGGCGCTGCGCGCTTTTTGGTCGTGCGGCGCTTCTTGGTCGTGCGACGCTTTTTCGGCGCTGCACGCTTTTTGGTCGTGCGACGCTTCTTTTTAGGCGCCGCGCGCTTTTTGGTCGTGCGGCGCTTTTTAGGCGCTGCACGCTTTTTCGCTACGCGACGTTTTTTGGTGCGTCGTTTGATAGCCATCAAACTACCTCCCGGTTATTGTTGTGGAACAAGTTTAAGGCCTTCACCGCAAGGTGTTTTGGAAATCTGTGGCTTGCTTTCGCTCAAAGGTAATGAAGAGAATTTGTCGAAAGTGTCCACGGTCCTTCCTCGGCCCGGTTAAATTGAAACAACTCCGCAATGCCGTCGTGACCTTTGACCTTGGGCTTTTATCTCCAAGGTGGGGCTTGTGAGACAACGCATCAGGCTCTCCACTCGACGGTGGATTTGCACAACAGCGTTTTCTTTAGCCCCATACAGCATTAAAAAAATACGCTCAAGGTTCTTGAGGTTACTCTCGAACATCTCAGAGCTGTTTCAAAACTGGTGCAGTTGTTCGGGGGGTCTCGACGCGACGTTGGGGTCTGTTGACGTTGAGACGCTCTTTTATCGTCTGCAGGCGGCTGTGTATTTCAGCGTCGTTGCTTTGTTGCTGCCGCTGTTGCTTGAGGCGTTGCTCAAGCAATTCATGCGCTAAGTTAAGAGCCGTGATCGCGGCAGTTTGCTCACTGCCGAGACTGGGGCCGGTGTCTTTCATTTCCTGCATCCGCTGATTCAGGAGATTCGCCGCTTCTTCCAGTTTGTGTTCCTGGCCTTCAGGACACGCCACGCGGTATTCCTTGTTGAATATCCTCACTGTTCTTTGATTGGGAGGTGAGTCGTTCATCGTTGTTCAAGTGTTTTCAGGCGCGTGAGCATGGACTCAATTTTGGAATGGACTTGGCGGTGGTTTTCTTGCAACCCCGCTTTTTCAAGGGAAAGCTTTTCCTGCTGCTTTTTCAGCACGTCGTTTTCCTGCATCAGCCGGTCATAATCCTCGAGCAAGTCGGATACGCGTTGTTCAAGTTCAGCCAGCAGTTGCAGGTTTTGGCTTTGGCTTGACTCCATTTCCATAAAGCCGGGATTATGCTTATTTAATCCTTACGGTCAACTGCTTGTCAAATGCGATTTTTTCCGTTTTTTCACTTGCACCGCCGAAAGTTTTTGTCTGGTGTAAAATAGGCTCGTCAAACGTGCTATAACCCGCTGAAAAATCAAAAGAAAATGCACTTAAAACAAATTTGCAACGAGCTCGATAAACGTCAGACCTTATGCAGTTTTCACGAGCTTCACGGCGTACTTTGCGGCATGTTGACTGTGGATATGTTGACTGAGTTCGCGCATTGGACCAAAGAAATGGAGAGACTCGGCGTCGACCAAAAGTGTTTCGGCGGGGACGCGGGCGAAGCTTGGCGGAGGGTATTTGAGGACACCGCCGCACAATTGAGAGGCGGCGATTTGCGGTTCAGACCGTTGCTGCGCGAGGACGCGGGACGCGCCTATACCTTTCGGGTGCAGGCGCTGGCCGATTGGTGCAGCGGTTTTATCTACGGGGTCGGTGTCTCCAATCCCGTGTTTTCAGCCGGCCTTTCGGCTTCGAGCAAAAAGTTTTTCGCCGATGTAAGTGAAATCAGCTCCGCCGACAGCAATGAGCTGCGCGGCGACGCGCAACTCGCAAACGAAGCCGCCTACGAGAGCGTCGTCGAGTATCTCGGACTCGGCGTGATAATGATGTGCGATGAATCCATCTCGGGCAAAGCGAAAGACCGGCTCCACTAAGGTCGCTAAGGCCGTCGGCGCGGGTTGCGGCATCGGAGCCGCCGAGTTCGCCCGCCGTCGCCGCGCGTTGATTCGCGTGCTCGGCAAGGGGGCCGTGGCGGTTGTGCCCGCTGCGCCGCAGGCGCGGCGCGTGAGCGACGTCGAATACCCGTACCGTCAGAACAGCGACCTCGCTTACCTGACCGGCTTTTGCGAACCCGAGGCTTGTGCGGTGTTTGTTCCGGGACGCGACGAGGGGGAATACGTTTTGTTCTGCCGCCCGCGTGACGGACAGCGCGAAACATGGGACGGTCCGCGCGCCGGTTGCGCCGGTGCGGTGCGGGATTTCGGCGCGGACCAAGCGTTTCCGTTCAAGGATTTCAACGACGTTTTTCCGCGCTTGATCGGCGAACGCGCTCGCGTCTACTTTCCCGTGGACGACGCGGTCGGTGCCGAGGCGACGTACCGACGTCTGCTGAACGTTTCGGGGCCCGATCGCCGCCGGGCGGTCTTTCCGCTCGAAGATCTGACCCAGGAGCTGCGGTTGCACAAGTCACGCGCCGAACTCGCGTTGATGGGGCGGGCGGCGGTGATTTCGGCGGCGGCGCACCGGCGCGCGATGCGCGCCTGTCGTCCCGGTGCGTTCGAGTACCAACTCGCGGCCGAGATCGAGTATGAGTTTCAGCGCGCGGGTGCGGTGGCGGCGTACCCGTCGATCGTCGGCGGCGGAGCGAACGCCTGCGTGTTGCATTACACGCGCAACGGCGACGCGCTCAAGGACGGTGCTTTGGTGTTGATAGACGCCGGCGCCGAATACCGGCTTTACGCGAGCGACGTCACCCGCACGTTTCCGGTCAACGGGCGCTTCAAGCCTGCGCAACGCGAGTTGTACGAGGTCGTGCTCGAAGCACAACGGGCGGCGGTCAAGAAAGTACGTCCGGGCAACACTTGGAACGACGTGCACGGCACCGCGGTGCGCGTACTGACCAAAGGGCTGATCGAGTTCGGATTGCTCAAGGGACGCGCGACGAAGCTGATCAAGGACGGCGAGTACCGCCGCTTTTACATGCACCGCACCGGTCATTGGCTCGGCATGGACGTCCACGACGTCGGCGGCTGCCGCAACGGGCGCGCCTGGCGCAGGTTCGAACCCGGCATGGCGCTGACCGTCGAACCCGGGCTTTATCTCCGCGGCGTCGAAGTGCCGCGGCGCTGGCGCAAGCTCGGCGTCCGTATCGAGGACAGCGTCGTGGTGACCGCCGAAGGCGCGCGCGTGCTGAGCGCCGACGTGCCCAAGGAGCCGGACGAGGTCGAGGCTTTGGTCTCGGCGGGTGCGTGAGCTTCGACGTCGTCATCGTCGGCGGCGGTCTCGCGGGTGCCGGTCTGGGCGCCGCGTTACGCGG
This sequence comes from uncultured Chromatiales bacterium, assembly GCA_964347615.1. GTDB lineage: Bacteria > Pseudomonadota > Gammaproteobacteria > Poriferisulfidales > Oxydemutatoraceae > CAYFZO01. Next base: position 2,228 of record CAYFZO010000055.1, on the reverse strand, counting down.
CTACCGCGGGCGCGTGGCGCTGATCGAAGCGCGTCCGCCGGAGGTCTTGCGCCGCGACACGTTCGACGAACGCAACATCGCGCTCGCCGACCTCAGCCGGCGCATTCTGGACACGCTCGGTCTGTGGGACGCGTTGGCCGTGCACGCGAGTCCGATCCGTGAGATCCACGTTTCGGAAAAAGGTGTTTTCGGCTCGACCCGTATCTGCGCCGAACGCGAAGGTCTCGACGCGCTTGCGTGGACTCTGCCTCACCGCGTACTCGGCGGCGTCTTGCACCACGGCTTCGACGGCGTCGAAGTCATCGAACCGGCGGCGGCGACCCGGTTCACGCGGCGTCAACGTGGTGTGACCGTCACGGTCGAGCAGGCGGGAGCACGTCGTGAGATCGACGCCCGGCTTCTGGTGCTTGCCGACGGGGGCGGCGCGTTGCGCACGACGGCGGGGCTTGACGTCGAAACGCGCGATTACGGGCAAGCCGCGGTGGCGTTCAACGCCGAAACCGAAATCGCCCCCGGCGACGTCGCTTACGAGCGCTTCACGTCGCACGGGCCGCTCGCGGTGCTGCCGCTCGGCGGTGCGCGTTGCGGCGTCGTCTGGACGCACGCCGAAGCGCAAGCGGAAGCGGTCGCCGCGTTGCCCGACGAACGCTTTATTCGAGCGTTGCAACTGGATTTCGGTTCTCGCCTGGGGCGGGTTCTGCGCGTCGGGAAACGTTCGGTGTTTCCGCTGCGTCTGGCGCGTGTCTCGCGGATGGCCGCGGACCGCGTCGTGGTGCTGGGCAACGCCGCGCATACCTTGCATCCGGTCGCCGGACAGAACTTCAACCTGACGTTGCGCGACGTCGCGGCGCTCGCCGAGAGCGTGTTCGCCGCCGCCGACCCGGGTGCACCCGAGGTGCTTGCCGCGTGGCAGGCGCGCCGCCGCGCCGACGTCAAGCGGGTCGCCTGTTTCACCGACTTTTTGGCGCGCGCTTTCACCCGGCGTTGGCGCGCGTTGGCGCCGTTGCGTGGCGCCGCGTTGCTGGGGTTCGATCTGTTCCCGCCGCTGCGTCGTGCGATCGTCCGCCGCAGCCTCGGCTTGACGCCGCCCGCGTCGCGTCTTGCCAGCGGCCTGCCGCTCGTTCCCCGAGGCCGGGTCCGTGTCGGCTGAGCGCGTCGTCGTCGCCGGCAGCGGCGTCACCGGACTTGCCTGCGCCGCGGGCTTCGCCCGGCTCGGCTTTCCGGTCGTATTGTGCGGGGACGAGCCGGTGCCTTTCGACCCGGCGGACGATTACGACCTGCGCGTGTTTGCGCTGAACGAAGCCTCGTGCGAGCTGCTGAAGAGCCTCGGTGCGTGGGACGCCGTCGCTTCGCGGCGGCTGTGCGGCTATGAAGCGATGGAAGTGTGGTCGGGGCGGGGGCGACTGAGGTTTCACGCGACCGACGTTGCACGTGCACGGCTCGGCGTGGTCGTCGAGAACCGCCTGTTACGCAGCGCGTTGTTTGAGCAACTGCGCGCCCGTGGCGACGTTGAGATCCGCTGTCCGGCGCGCTTGCAGTCGTTGCAGCTTGCGGCGGGTGACCGCGGCGCGCGCGTCGTGCTCGACGACGACGCTGCGTATGAAGCGTCGCTTGTCGTCGGCGCCGACGGCGCGGATTCACCGGTGCGCCGTCGGGTCGGCATCGGCTACGAACGCCGCGGCTACAACCAAGACGCGGTCGTCGCGACCGTCGAATGCGACGTCGCGCACGGCAACGCCTGCTTGCAGCGCTTCTCGCACGAGGGGATTACGGCTTTTTTGCCGCTTGAGAGCGGCGCGGGAAAGACGGGTTCCATCGTATGGTCGTGCGACAAGCCGCTGGCAGACGAACTCGTCGCGTTGCCCCGCGAGCCGTTCGGCGCGCGCCTGACGGCGGCGCTCGAGCGTCGTCTCGGCGGCATGAGACCGGTTTCCGAGCGCGTCGCCTTTCCTTTGTATGGTGCGCTCGCAAAGGACTACGTGAGCGAAGGGGTCGCGTTGGTCGGCGACGCCGCGCACAGCGTCCACCCGTTGGCGGGGCAGGGAGCGAACCTGGGGCTCGCCGACGTGCGCGCCCTGCTCGACGCGGTCGCCTCGAGCGCGCACGGGGTTCGCCTGAGCGTGTTGCGTCGTTATCAGCGCAACGTCAAAGGCCGCAACCTTGCGATGAAATGCGCCCTGGACGCAATCCGCTGGTGGTTCTCCGGCGAGCCGTTGCCGCTGGGTTCG
>CAYFZO010000054.1:0-5478 GCA_964347615.1 uncultured Chromatiales bacterium | reverse complement strand
GCCGTCGAGATCTGAAAATACGGTGGCCGTTAAGGTGCTCAGTTGGTTGCTGCTGAGATCCAAGCTCTCCAAGCCGTCGAGACCTGAAAATACACCCGTCGGCAAGGTGGTCAACACGTTGGAACTCAGCCAAAGGGATCTCAGCTCGTCGAGCTCTGAAAATACGGTGGCTGGCAAGGCGTTCAGGCGATTATTGCTGAGGTCCAACGCCTCCAGGCGGGCGCTGCGACCCGAAAATATATCCGCCGGCAAGTCCTCCAATCGGTTTCCGGAGAGGTGCAATCTCTCCAAATTGACCAGACCTGAAAACACGTTGTCCGGCAAGACCTCCAATTGGTTTCCGGAGAGGTGCAATCTCTCCAAATTGCCGAGATCTGAAAATACGTCCGCCGGCAAGGCACTCAGTAGGTTGAACCCCAAGAGCAATTCCTTCAAGTTGCCGAGACCTGAAAGATCATCCGCTTCAAGACTCTTTATGCTCCTGCTGTCCAAACGCAGGGTGCCTCTCAGCTTGGATAGATTGTCATCCGTCACATCGGCGCAGTCGGTGACACTGCCGATTGCCCCCACAATCCCGTTTCGAACTTGCAGCGTCCTGTCGCACACGCCTTCCTTGATGAGCACCAACACCGCCGACGTAGAGACGACCAAGTCGTAGCCGGAATCTTCCGTCAGCTCCACCCTGAATCCCTCTCTTGTCGGTTCAATCTCCTCGTCGTCAGTTATCAGGAGGCGTATCGAGGCGCTCACCTGGTTCGCTGGAATCTCGACGACACCGGCACCGGGGTCGGAGTAATCCGAGGAGTCCGCGTCGGCGGTATCAGGGGAGTGAGGATTGATGGAGTAGTTGACGTTCAGAGCAGCCGTCGGCGCAGGGTTGACTGTGAGAGTCAGCTCGACAGTCCTTCCCTCCTTGACTTCATGGCTTAACTCGTCGAACCCTACGGATGGCTTCTGCGCGTGAGCCGCCAACGTCGCCGCCAACAAAGGGGCGCAAAGAACCGCGCTTGAGCGCCGAAATAAAGCCCGTCGGAAAATCACGCGGCGCACGGCGTCTGACGGCTCTCTTGTGTACAAGAGGACGACAATGTCACAGCGTCGTCGTCTAAAAAGCGGTAATAAAACATTCCCGAGAAGTTTCCCTTTTGTCGGCAAACACTCGTACAGCTCCAGCTCCTGCCGAAGAGCCGTCGCTGCGGAAAAGCATAGATTAGCATACTACCAAGAAAGACCCGGATGCGTAAAAGGAGATTTGCCGCACCGCCGCAATTCACCGCGGAGAACGCCCGCCGTCAGGTGCCGGCCCAAGCGTCGAGAAAGTCTTTCAAGTGAGCGGCTTGCGAAGCGGACAGCACGTCCCTGAGCGCCTGACAAGCTTGTTCGTAAGCGGCGGTACCGAGCAGTCCGCGCATTTTCTGGAACTTCAGGTAGATCAGGTAGGTGTTCAAGGTGTCGACCTCGCAATAGTTCCTGATTTCTTCAAGACGTCCTTGCTGCCAAGCCTCCCACACGCGGCTGCTGCCGATGCCTTGCTTGCCGGGAAAACCCAGCATCTTCGCAACCGCGTCGAGCGGCGCGGCGGCTCGCAACTGATAACCCGACAACACGTCCATCAGGTCTATGTGCCGCCAGTGAAAACGCCCCAGGTAGCTGTTGTAGCGAAACGACCGGTCTTCGTCGCCGGTTTCCCAATAACGCGGGGCGACGACCCCGTGCAACAGAGCGCGGTAATGCAGCACCGGCAGGTCGAAACCCGTGCCGTTCCAACTGACCAGTTCGGGTGAAAACTTCTCGATGCCGTCGAAGAAACGCTTGACCAGTTCCTTTTCATCGGCACCGAGTTCACCCAGGGACCAGACTTTCACCTCGTCCCTCTCGACCAACACCACCGAGATTGCGACGATGCGATGCAGATAAAGCGGCAGAAATTCGCTGCCGGTCTTCTGGTTCTGCAGATGTTCCATCGCGGTCGCGACGTCTTTGTCGGGAAGCCCCTCCAAGCCGTGCAACGCCCTGCCGGAGTCAACGTCCGGTATCGTCTCTACGTCAAAGACCAGCGTGTTCACGCGGGAAACAAGCCCGTTGAGATGTAGCGGTCTCCGCGGTCGCACACGACCGCGACGATGACCGCGTCGTCGGCCTCGGCCGCGAGCTGCAACGCGGCGCTGACGCAGCCTCCCGACGAAATGCCGCAAAATATGCCTTCCCGCGCCGCCAGTTCGCGCATCATCCGCTCGGCTTCATCCTGGGTGACCTGAATCTCCCGATCCACCTTGCTCGAGTCGTAGATCTTCGGCAGATACGCTTCGGGCCAGCGCCGGATGCCCGGAATCTTGGAACCTTCCGAAGGCGTCACACCGATAATCTGAATCGCCGGGTTGCGCTCTTTCAGGAACCGTCCGGCCCCCATGATCGTACCGGTCGTACCCATCGAACTGACGAAATGCGTAATTTCGCCTTCGGTGTCGCGCCAGATTTCCGGGCCGGTGCCGACGTAGTGCGAGTGCGGATTGTCGGGGTTGGCGAACTGGTCGAGCACCATCCCCTCGCCTTTTTCACTCATTTGCGCCGCCAAGTCCCGGGCGCCTTCCATGCCTTCCTCGGCCGAGACCAAAATGATCTCGGCGCCGAAGGCTTTCATCGTCGCGCGCCGTTCGGCACTCATGTTCTCCGGCATGATCAAAACCATGCGATAGCCCCTGATCGCCGCCGCCATCGCCAGCGCGATCCCGGTGTTGCCGCTGGTCGCCTCGACCAGCACGTCGCCGGGCTTGATCTCGCCGCGTTCCTCGGCGCGCGAAATCATGCTGATTGCAGGACGGTCCTTGACCGAACCCGCGGGGTTGTTGCCTTCGAGCTTGACCAACAGCGCGTTGCCTCCTTGGTACAGCCTCTGCAGACGAACCAGCGGCGTGTTGCCGATGGCATCCTCAACCGTCGGGTAATGCACGCTCATCGCTCTTCCTCCAAAACAATCGCTTGCGCCACGGCGTAGTCCTTCTCGTCGGCGATGCTCAACAAGGCGGTGCAACGCCGCCGCGTCCGCGGCAAGCCGGGCGGCAACGCCGCCGACGGACGACCGAGGGAATCATGCCCGATTCGTATTCTGCGCGCATACGCGCCGCCTGTAAAACCCAACCCCAACGCTTTGACGACCGCTTCCTTCGCCGCGAACCGCCGCGCGAGAAAACTCGGGGACTTCCCTTGCATCCGGTAGTCCCGGTGCTCGCGCGGGTGCAGCACCCTTTGCGGGAAACGTTCGGGGTGGCGCGCCAACACCCTCTTCACGCGCGCAACGCTGACAATGTCAACGCCGATTCCCAGGATCACGCCGCGCACGCTCACCCCCGCATCGCCTCTTTCATCGCCCGCACCGCGCCGGCGAGTCCCATGAAAACGGCGTCGGCGACGATTGCGTGACCGACGTTCAGCTCGTTCATCTGCTCGATCGCCGCGACGGCGCGCACGTTGCCGCGGGGCAGGCCATGCCCGGCGTTGACCGTCAAGCCGCATTGCGCCGCGTATCGCGCGGCGACGACGACGCGCTCCAACTCGTGCGCCGCCGCCGGGCCGACGAGGTTGGCGTAGGCACCGGTGTGCAGCTCCACCAGCGACGCGCCGGCTTTCACCGAAGCGTCGATCGCCCGCTCATCGGGTTCAATGAACAGCGACGTCTTGACGCCACCGTCGGACAAAGCCTTGCACACTTCGCCGAGTCGCGCCGCGTGCGCCGCGACGTTTAGCCCCCCCTCGGTGGTCAGTTCCTCGCGCCGCTCGGGCACGATGCAGCAGAAGTCGGGTTTGACCTCGAGCGCGATCTTGGTCATCTCGTCGGTCGCGGCCATTTCCAGATTCAAGGTCGTGGTCACCGCCTCTCGCGCGGCATGGACGTCTCGATCTTGGACGTGACGCCGGTCTTCGCGCAGGTGCATCGTAACGCCGTCGGCGCCGGCTTCCTCGGCGACCCGCACCGCCTGCACGAAATCGGGGTACGGCGTACCTCGCGCTTGACGCACCGTCGCGACGTGGTCTAAGTTGACGCCGAGCCTGACTTCAGGCTTGGTCTCGGGCTTGACCCCGAGCTCGACCCCGAGATCGACCACGTCCACGCGCTTTTTCACGCGCTCCGAGCGTTGGCGCGGAAGTTCGCGCCAAGCTCCACGTCCGGGAAACGGTTCAAGTGACCTCCTTGAGGTAGCGGAAAAGGGAACGAGTGTGCATCGGGCGGTTTCTCAGGTAATGGTTAATTGTCGCACGCAACAGCGCCTTGGCTTCGCGCAGGGTCCGGGAATCGCCGCCCGGCAGTCCGCGGGCAAGCTCGAGCAGGGTTTCGCCGCGGCACGTCACCGCACCGCGTCCCCCGACGCCCCGCACCGGACCCTCGCCGGGCGCGTAACTGTACACCGCACCGGCGGCCAACGGCTCGTGGGTAACGTGATCGTGCTCGAGTTGCAGCCCGTGGCCCGAAATCTCGAGCAGCCTGAGCTCAAACCGGCGCAACGTCGGCTCGCAGGGGGTCTCACCCGCAAGCTCGTCGAGCGTCTCGGCGTAGTACTCGAACAAGCGCCTCGACGGCGCGTGCTGCGGAATCAGCCGCGTCACCAGTTCGTTGACGTACATGCCGACCATCTGCTCCTGAGGCTTGGTCAAGACCGCCTTGCCTTGCGGGTCGAAAGCGCGCAGGTTAAGCAACTCGCCGCGACCGCCGCAACTCAGCAACACCGGAATAAAAGGCTGCACGTTCTTGCCCAGCATCTTCGACGACTGGCGCACGACCGCCGTGACCCGCCCGTAACCCGGCGTCAGGAACTGCACCAGGCTGTTCAATTCCTGATAGGGGCGGCGATGCAGCACGTAAGCCGGCTCCTTGTCGAAAGTCGTCACAACGTTTCTCCGTCGCTGAAACAGGCGTTGACCACCGCCGGGGCGTCGACGCGGACGCCGACCTGATGCTCCCGGAGCTCGGTCAAGACCGCCTTGCCTTGCGGGTCGAAAGCGCGCAGCTTAAGCAACTCGGAGAGTGTAAAAAATCCCGTGTATCCGTCAATTAAATAGGTTAGGGATCAATGATAGACCGCTTACACAGATTCCGTTACACTCTCGAGGTTCGCGGCTACAGCAACTTCAACACCCCGATAATCACAGTGGCGAACAGGGCGTTGCTCGCGAGCACCCACCGGATCACCTCAACTTTGCAAGCGGCGACGGCTTTAGCAATCGCTGCTTCGTTCTTAGCCGTCGCTTTAGCAATCGCTGCTTCGTTCTTAGCCGTCGCTTTAGCAATCGCTGCTTCGTTTTTGGCTGCCGCTTCAGCAATCGCTACTCTGTTTTCGGCAATCGCTGCTTTGTTTTCGGCAATCGCTGCCTTGTTCTCGTCAAACTTCACTTCGAAGCGGTTCATCACTTCAAGCAGTTCATCCCGACTCACGACGTCGTCGGGAATGCTGTCCGCAGCCTCATACGCCAGAGACTCTTCGA
>CAYFZO010000053.1:0-5574 GCA_964347615.1 uncultured Chromatiales bacterium | reverse complement strand
CCCCCCCCCCCCCCCCCGCCCCCCCCCCCCCCCCCCCCCCCCCCCCCCCCCGCCCCCCGAAATAACCGCCGGGAAACAAAATACACGGCGAAACCCGCGACGAACGCCGGCAACCCCTCGTAGACCTGCTCGTTCAGCCCGGCGAGACGCCACCCGATTGCGACCGCCAGCCCAACCAGAATCATTGCAATACCCGTCGCCTGCTCAGGTCTGCCCCCGCAGGCGTAAATGATTATCAGCGGTCCGAACGCCGCCCCCATCGCTCCCCAAGCAAGAATCACGAGGTTGAAAATGCCGGGGTTGCCGCTCAGCGCCATCACGAACGCCGCCGCGGCACAAACCAGCGTCGCGGCCCTGATCATCAGCGGACGCTCGCTGAGCTTCAAATCGGGTGCCAAATCGTTCGACAGCGCCGCCGAGCAACTGAGAATCTGCGAGTCGGCGGTCGAGAGCGTCGCTGAAAACACGCCGGCGACGATCAGGCCGACCAGGAAAGGCGGCAACAACTGCGCGGTCAACGTGGGCAACGCCAGTTCGGCGTCAAAGCCGCTCACGTCGGGCAGGTAAGCCCGCGCCAACATGCCGACCGAAATCGCCATGAAATACATGCCCAGATACCAGAAGTAATACCACGGGCGAACGCGGCGGTAGTGATCGGGAGAGTCAAGCATCATGATGCGCGACATGATGTGCGGCTGCCCGACCACGCTGAAGCCGGCGAACAGCCAGCCGGCGGCGAACAATACGCCGCCGGAGAACCCCGCCGCTTGAGGGCGCCAGTCGAGAAAGCCCGGGATGGCCGACATCCGGTCCAGCGCCGCGCCGGGGCCGCCGAGCGCCGACAGCACCGCAAACCACACGGTCGCCATCGCCGCGACCATCACGAACGCCTGAACGACGTCGGTCCAAACCGACGCGCGCGCACCGCCGATCAGGCAATACAAAGTTACCAGGACGAAGCCGATCAATGCGCCGGTGTAACCGGGAACGTCGCCGACGACCAGCAACATCTTGCCGCCGGCACTGAACTGCGCGCTGGCGTAAGCAAGCAGGAACAGCAGCGAGACCACGCCGATCAAGCGGCGCATCCAGATAAAGTCGCCGCCGTGCCAAGCGCTCAGTACGCCGGCGTAGCTAACTTCACCGGTCGCTTCGGCGGCGCGGCGCAGTCGCCGGTGCACGACCAGCGAGGTCAGAAAGTCGCCGGTCACCAGCCCGGCGCCGACCCAAGCCGCCGGCAAGCCCGCAACGTAGGCGAAGCCGGCCATGCCGATAAACATATAGCCGCTGTTGTTGGTCGCAATCGCCGACAAGCCGACCATCCACGGTTTGACCGAACGGCTCGCGAGATAGTAGTCGCCGCGCGTACCGCGACCAAAGCGCGCCGACCAAAGCCCGACGAGCAGAAACAGCAGAAGGAAAGCGGCGAAAGAGGCGACCATGCTCTCAAGCCTTTGCTACGGCAAGTCAAACTCGGCGACGACCGGAGCATGGTCGGACGGACGTTCCCAGCCGCGCGGTTCCCGGTCAACGAACGCGCCGCGGCAACGCAGACTCAGCGCCTTGCTCGCAAGAATCAGGTCAATGCGCAGGCCGTGATTGCGGCGAAAGGCACCGCCGCGGTAGTCCCACCAACTGAACTCTCCGTCGGGCTGGTCGAACAAACGGAAGGTGTCGGTCAACCCGAGCGCGAGCATCTTGCTTAACGCCGCGCGTTCGGCGTCGCTGCACATAATCTTGCCCGCCCACTGCGCCGGGTCGTGGACGTCTTCGTCGCCCGGCGCGACGTTGAAGTCGCCGAGCACGACCACGCGTTCGTGGCGCGCCAGCTCGCCTTTGACGAACGCGGTTGCGGCTTCGAACCAGTCGAGCTTGAACGCGTACTTCTCGGAGCCGACTTCTCGACCCTGAACCACGTAGAGGTTGATGACCCGTACGCCGGAGATGGTTGCGGCAAGCAGGCGTTTCTGCTCGCAATCAAGCCCCTCGGCCTCGGTGACGACGTCTTCGATCTCCCCGGCGCGGCTCAGCACCGCGACGCCGTTGTAGGTTTTCTGTCCCGAATACGCGACGCGACAACCGAGCTCCTCGACTTCCAATTTGGGAAACGCGGCGTCCTGAACCTTGGTTTCCTGCAACGCGAGCACGTCCACCTGCGCGGCGTCGAGCCACTCACGCACCTGCGGCAACCGCACCTTGAGAGAGTTGACGTTCCAAGAGGCGATTTTCATCGGAAACGTTTGGGATTTATATGCCCTTATGCCCCAAGGGGTCTTGCATTCATACAGCTAAGACAAGAGTGCAACATCGTGAGCAAACCGGTCGACCTGACCGAAATCCCGTCCGCATCAGGCGGGTCGGCCTCCGGGAATGGGGCTGCTGGACGTGGAGCTGGCGACATCGGTCGGGCCATGAAGCGTCAAATTGATACGAGAGTCCTTGGGACAGATCGTATATATTTCCCAAACGTTTCCCGGTGCTTGTGGAACGCCGCGATGTACGCGGCGATTCAGACGTCGAGGTTGCTGACCTGCAGCGCGTTGGTTTCGATGAAGTTGCGGCGCTCGGTCACATGTTCCCCCATCAGCGTGTCAAACACGCTGTTGGCGGTCTGGAAGTTCTCGACCTTGACCTCGACCAAGCGGCGGGTTTCGGGGTTCATCGTCGTGTCCCACAATTGGTCGGGGTTCATTTCGCCGAGCCCTTTGTAGCGTTGTATCGTTCGCCCGCGGCCCGCTTCGGCTATCAGCCATCGTGCCGCTTCGTCGAGGCGGGCGGCGGCGGTGCCTGCCTCGCCGTATTCAGCGCGGGCGCCTTTTTTGAAAAGCACGTGCGTGTCTTGAGCCAATTGGCGCATCGTCCTGAATTCCGCCGACAGGAAAAACTCACGGCGGTAGACGTCCACGTGTTCGAGGCCGTGCACGGTCCGCTTGATTTGCAGCAACTGGCCTTCACCGTCGCCGGTCTCCTTGTCGGCTCGGCAGACTTCGAACGTGTACCTCTCACCCGGCTCCGCGGCGGCGTCGAGTGCGGCGACCAGCCGTTTGCCCCACGTCGCCAGCACCTCGGCGTCGTCCACCGCGTCTTCGATTTCCCCCTCACCGAGCGGCGCGACGAACGGCATCTGCTCGAGGGTGCGTATTTCATGACGCCTCGCCAAGCGGCGGGCGGCGTCGAGTGCCGCATGAAAGCGTTCAATCAGAGTTTTGAGCTCGGCGCCTTTGATCATGCCGTTGGCCTGCGGTGCCTTGGCGCTTTCGTCCGCCCTGCCCGCGGCGCCGTTCAACCGGATTCTCCCGCCGTCAAGCACGACGTCGAGCAGGTAGGCGGCTAGCTCCTGATCATCCTTGACGTATTGTTCATGCTTGCCTTTTTTCACCTTATAGAGCGGCGGCAGCGCGATGTACAGGTGACCGCGCTCGACAATCTCGCGCATGCGCCGGTAGAACAGGGTCAACAACAAGGTGCGGATGTGCGAACCGTCAACGTCGGCGTCGGTCATGATGATGATCCGGTGGTAGCGCAGCTTGTCGGGTTCGTACTCCTCGCCGACGCCGCAGCCAAGCGCGGTGAGCAAGGTGCCGATTTCGACCGACGCCAGCATCCTATCGAGACGCGCGCGTTCGACGTTCAAGATCTTGCCTTTGAGCGGCAATATCGCTTGGGTGCGGCGGTCGCGCGCTTGCTTTGCCGACCCGCCCGCCGAGTCGCCTTCGACCAGGAACAGCTCGCAGTCGGCGGGGTTCTTCTCCTGGCAGTCGGCAAGCTTGCCCGGCAACCCGGCGACGTCGAGCAGACCTTTGCGCCGGGTCATGTCGCGTGCTTTGCGCGCGGCCTCGCGTGCGTGGGCGGCTTCGACCATCTTGGCGACGATCGCTTTCGCCTCAGCCGGGCGCTCGAGCAGGAAGTCCCGCAGATAACGGGCGAGCGCGGTCTCGACCGGCTTCCTGACTTCCGACGAAACGAGCTTGTCTTTGGTCTGGGACGAAAACTTCGGGTCGGGCATCTTGATCGACAGCACCGCAATCAGGCCTTCGCGCGCGTCGTCGCCGGTCAACCCGACTTTCTCTTTCTTCAGCAAGCCTTCCTTTTCGGCGTAATTGTTCAAGGTGCGCGTCAGCGCGGCCCTGAACGCGGCAAGGTGGGCACCGCCGTCGCTTTGCGGGATGTTGTTGGTGTAGCAGCACACCCGCTCCTGGTAGCTGTTGGTCCACCGCATCGCGGCTTCGATGCCGACGCCGCTACGCTCGCATTTGAAATAAAAAACGGTCGGGTGCAACGCGGTGTCGGCGCCGCCGAGATAATCGACAAACGCCTGCACGCCGCCTTCGTAGCAAAACTCTTCGGTTCGTCCGGTGCGGGCGTCGGTGACCGTAATCGCCACGCCCGAGTTCAGAAACGCGAGTTCGCGCAGGCGGGTTGCGACGCGCTCGAAGTTGAAGTCGGTGTTGGTGAACACACCGTGGCTCGGGATGAACCGCACGACGGTACCGGTCTCGTCGGACGAACCGTCTTCCTTCAACGGGTACTGCGGCTCGCCCATTTTGTACTCTTGGCGGTAACGTTTGCCGTCGCGGTGTACGGTCAGCTCAAGATATTCCGACAGCGCGTTCACCACCGACACGCCGACGCCGTGCAAACCGCCGGACACTTTATAAGAGTTCTCGTCGAATTTACCGCCCGCGTGCAACGTGGTCATGATGACTTCCGCCGCCGAACGGCCTTCCTCGGGATGGACGTCAACCGGAATGCCGCGTCCGTTGTCGCGTACGCTTGCCGAACCGTCCTCGTCTATGCGCACCTCGATCTTGTCGCAGTGGCCGGCGAGCGCCTCGTCAATCGAGTTGTCCACCACCTCGAACAGCAGATGGTGCAACCCGGTGCCGTCGTCGGTATCACCGATATACATCCCCGGCCGTTTGCGGACGGCTTCGAGGCCTTTCAGAACCTTGATGTTGGAGGAATCGTACGCCATTGGGATAATCCGTCATTATATCGCATTCGCCGCTTCAGACCGGGATTTCCGGGGGGTGGAACCGGTCATCAAACGGCGCAGTGAGGCATAAGCGGCGGCAAGGTCAGCCGCCACCCGCACGGGTGGAATCCTGGCTTGGAAACAACGGGCTGAGCCGAGCGACCAACCGGATTCGCCGCTGTCAATCAATGCCGGTCAGCTGATTCTGTCGGGGCCTCGGGGCGGGGAAGTCAGCCCTGCGGTTGTTCCCGTGGCCGGCGTAATCAACCCCGGCCTGAAATCTCAGCTTGGAACCTCGGCCTGAAATCTCGGCCTGGAACGCGATGTCCGCGCCCGACGCCTTTTCAACGCCAGCACCGTCCGTCCAGCCGGTCGCCGTCGCAACGAACGCCGGCAAGCAAGTAAAGGCTCGCGCCGGCGAATCCCCATGTCTTGATTGGCACACCCAACTTGAATGTCAAGCCATCGCTCCTCCCGGCCAAGGGAAGTAGGGGGGGGGGGGGGGGGCGGCCCGGGGCGGCTCGACCACCCCCCCCCCGGGCCCCCGGCCGCTCACCCGAACCCCCACCCCGCGTGAACCCCCCGTGCCCAAGCCCCCC
>CAYFZO010000052.1:0-5589 GCA_964347615.1 uncultured Chromatiales bacterium | reverse complement strand
CGCGCGTGTGACGACGGAGTCTTTGACGGTCGAGGTGGTGCGCGGCGTGGAGTTGGTGCTTTCAGACCACGCGGGTCAAGCGGTGGAGATGATTGTGATCGTGGCGGGAGAGTCGACCGAAATCACGGTGGCGACGGCTCCGGTGCTTGAGGAGGACGAGCGGGTGACGGTGACGTTGAGCGTTGACCCGCGCCTGAGTTTGGAGAACGTCGGTTCGGCGTCGATCGACGGCAACGTGCTGGTTTTGAGCGCAATGAACCCGAGCGCCACGGTCACTGTCGCCGCGGATACACCGAGTTTGGATTTGCCGTCCGGTTTATCCGCGTCGGGCGTGGGTGAAAACGTCGGCGTCGTCGGCGCCACGTCGCTTCAAGTAAGAACCGCCGCGGTGGATGAAGTAACGCTGGTGCTTTCGCCGTCGCCGGTGATCGAGGTTCAACAAGGCACCCGCACGACGCTTCGCGTGACGACCGACCCGCAGTTGGGCGTGGGTCAGATAACGACGGTATCTCTGACGATCGAACCGGCCGACGCGGGATTGAGTTTTGTCACCGGCGCCGGCGGCGCATCGAATGCCACGGTGAGACTGGACCAAGACCAGCCGTTCCTTGACGTCGAGGTGGCGGCGGCTCCGGACGCGGCCATCGGAAGTACCGCTGAAGTCACCGCGACGGTGTTGGAGAATATCCAGGTGGAAGTCGACGTTGACGTCCGGTCTCGCGTGACGCTGGAGGCGACGACGCCTCAGGTGGCTCTCAGCCTCACGCCCGCCGGCGTCTTGGAACTGGATCTGGGCGCAAGCGAGACGGTGGAGTTGGGTTTCGGTGGCTTTACGTTGAGCGGGAATCAGACGGCGGAGTTCGAGGTGTCGGTCGAGGGTGAAGGACTGAGCCTGCAAGGCAACATGCAGATGATTCGGGTGTCTTTTGCCGCGGGCGAGGTTGCGGCGAAGCCGATATCGGTAACGTCCTCGGGCGATGCGGCGTCGGCCGGGCGTCTGATGGTCAGGGCGGTCGGCGACGTCGAGTTGGCGGGCGGTATGGAGACGGTGGCGTTGCCGATTCGCGTGTTGCAATCGACGTCGTTGAGTTTCAACTTGGACGTGGTGCTGATTCCTCGGAGCCGCAGTGCGCAATTTGAGGTGGTAATCAATCCGTCGTTGGTTGCGGATCGCCAGACGACGGTGACGCTGGCGATTTCAGACCAAGGATTTTCTCAAGGTTTCGCTTTCGGCGGCGGGCAGACGCAGCATGAGATCAGGTTCGACGCGGGCAAGTCGAGGGAGACGGTGACGGTCGAAGCGACCGCGACGCCCGATTCGACGGCGTCGGTATCGGTGGAGGTGGCCGTGTCCTCGGGTGTTGATTTGACGCCGCCGCCGAGTCTGCCGCCGAGTTTAAGTTTGCAAGCGACGGTGCCTCGTGCGGCCCTCGACCTCACTCCCGCCGGCGGTGCGCCTGGAGACGAGTTGGTACTGAATACGGGCACGGGCAAGGCGGTGACGTTGAGCCTGCCGGACTTGACGCTGTCGGGCGACCACGTGGCGGTGTTCGAGGTGTCGGTCGAGGGTGAGGGGTTGAGCCTGCAAGGCGGTACGCAAGTGAGTTTGAGCGCAAGGAATATGACGGCGGAAGTGACGGTGTCGGCTGCGACCGATGCGGCGTCGGTCGGGCGTCTGGTGGTCGAGGCGGTCGGTGGTATCGAGTTGGCGGGCGGTATGGAGACGGTGGCGTTGCCGATTCGCGTGTTGCAATTGGTGTCGTTGAGTTTCGATCCGGATTCGGTATTGATTCAGCGAGGTCGCAGTGCGCAGTTCGAGGTGGCAATCAACCCGTCGTTGGTTGCCGATCGCCGGACGACGGTGACGCTGGCGATTTCAGACCAGGGTTTCGCTTTCGGCACCGGCCGCACGCAGCATGAAATCAGGTTCGACGCGGACAAGTCGCGCGAGACGGTGACGGTGGCAACGACGGCGGCCATCGGCTCGACGGTGCCGGTGTCGGTGTCGGTAGACCCGACGCCGGGCGTTGCTTTGGGGCCGTTGCCGAGTTTAAGTTTGCAAGCGACGATCCCGCAGGTGGCGGTGGTGCTCTCTCCCGCCGATGAATTGCGGCTGACGTCGGGCGGCGAGGCACCGGTGGGGTTGCGCCTCGACGGATATTCCTTGATTGAAGACCAGGAGATAGTGCTCGAGGTCTCGGTGGACGACGAGGAGCTGGAAGTGAGCCCGTCGCGCGTGACGCTGACCGAGACGATGCAGTCGGCGACGCTGCGGGTGAGCGCGTCGCCCCGCGCGGAATCCGGGAACCTGGTGGTGTCGGCGTTGAGCGGCGCGGAGTTGGTCGGCGGGCCGCGTTCCTTGCGGGTGACGGTGTCGGCGCGCGAACTGACGGTTTCGTTCGAGCCGAGCATGGTGAGGCTGGTTCGCGGCGGCGCGGCGACTGAGACGGCCTCGGCGGAAGTCTCGTTGAGCGTGGTGCCTGCGCTGGAAGGAGACGAGCGGTTGGTGCTGGAGTTGACTTCGGGCGTCGCCGGCAACCCTGTTGTGACTCCCTCTGAGGTGACGTTGAGTTCGGCGACGAGGGCGGTGTCGGTGACGGTGACCGCGACCCCCGGTGCGGTTTCGACGGAGGTTGTGGCGCTGGAGAGTCCGGAAACGTCGATCGGGAACGCGGAGGTGTCGTTCATGCCTTTGACGGTTGAGGTGGTGCGCGGCGTGGAGTTGTCGCTTTCCGACCACGCGGGTCAAGCGGTGGAGATGATTACGATCGTGGCGGGAGATTCAACCGAAATCACGGTGGCGACGTCCCCGTTGCTTGTAGGGGACGAGCGGGTGGTGGTGACGTTGAGCGTTAATCCGGATTTGACTCTGGAGGGCATCGATTCGGAATTGATCGGGGGGAACGTGCTGGTTCTGACTTCGGCGGCGAAGTCAGCAAGCACCAAGGTCAGAGTGAGCACGTCGATCCCGGAGTTGGATTTGGGAATGGGGATATCCGCGTCGGGCGAGGGTGAAAACGTCGTCGTTGTCGGCACGTCGCCGTCGCTTGGCGTCATAACCGAAGCCTCGGGCGAAGTCACGGCGGTATTTCCCTCGGTGCAAGTCGAAGTCCAGCAAGGTCGCAGCGCGATGCTTCGCGTAGGAACCGACCCGCTGTTGGGCACGGAGCAGGCGGCGACGTTGCGGTTGACGATAGAACCGGCTGACGCGGGTTTGAGTTTTGCCGCCGGTGCGTCGGTTACGGTCGTGGGGCTGAGGGGAACTCAGCAAAGCGTTGACGTCGAGGTGATCGCGTCGTCGGAGGCGATCATCGGAAGCAGCGCTCGGGTCACCGTGATGGAGGTGGACGTCTCCGAGGGATTGGAGGTGATGATTGACGCCGATTCTGCGGCGACGCTCGAGGTGACGACGCCTCGGGTAGTGCTCGGATTGAGGCCTGCCGGCGGTGAGATCGGAGAGGCTTTGACGCTGAATCTTGGGGAGAGCAAGGCAGTGGAGTTGAGCCTGACCGACTTCACTTTGTCGGGGAGTCAGGCGGCGGTGTTCGAGGTGTCGGTCTTCGGTGACGGGTTGAGCCTGCAAGGCGGTACGCCGAACCCGCAAGTCCTGCAAGTGAGTTTGGACGCGGTCGACGTGACGGCGGAAGTAATGGTGTCGGCTTCGGATAGTGCGGTTTCCGTCGGCGAGTTGAGCGTGAAGGCGTTGAGCGGTGTCGAGTTGGCAGGCGACGCGGAAGCGGCGACGTTGCCGATAGAGGTATTGCAATCGGTGGAGCTGGTTTTCGATCCGCCAGTGGTGGAAATTGAGCGGGGTCGCAGCACGCAGTTCGAAGTAGCGACCACCCCGTCGTTGGTTGCGGATCGCAGGACGACGGTGACGCTGGTGATTTCAGACCAAGGTTTTGATCAGGGTTTCAGTTTCGGTGACGGAAGCACACGGCACGAAGTCGCGTTCAACGCGGGCAAGTCGTCACAGACGGTAGCGGTGGCAGCGACGGCGACGATTGGCTCGATGGTGTCGGTGGAGGTGGACGTGATCCCGACCTCGGGCGTTCGGGCTTTGAGGCCGTTGCCGAGTTTAAGTTTGCAAGCGACGACCCCGCAGGTGGTGGTGGCGTTCTCTCCCGCCAATGAATTGCGGTTGACGTCGGGCGGCGAAGCGCCGGTGGAGTTGAGTCTGGCGGATTATTCGCTGACCGCAGATCAGGCGATAGTGCTCGAGGTCTCGGTGGACGACGAGGAGCTGGAAGTGACCCCGTCGCGCGTGACGCTGACCGAGACGATGCAGTCGGCGACGGTGCGGGTGAGGGCGGCGCGCCGCGCGGAATCCGGGAACCTGGTGGTGTCGGCGTTGAGCGGCGCGGAGTTGGTCGGCGGGCCGCGTTCCTTGCGGGTGACGGTGTCGGCGCGCGAACTGACGGTTTCGTTCGAGCCGAGCATGGTGAGGCTGGTTCGCGGCGGCGCGGCGGCTGAGACGGCCTCGACGGAAGTCTCGCTGAGCGTGGCACCCGAGTTGGAAGGAAACGAGCGGCTGGTGCTGGAATTGACTTCGGGCGTCGCCGGCAACCTTGAGGTGAATCCCGTTGTCGCGACGTTGAGCTCGATGGTGAGAGCGGTGCCGGTGAGGGTGACCGCAAGCCTCACGACGGTTTCGACGGAGGTCACGACGTCGATGGATGATGCGGACACTTCGATCGGGAACGCGGAGGTATCGCTCATGCCCTTGACGGTTGAGGTGGTACGCGGCGTGGAGCTGTTGCTTTCCGACCACGCGGGTCAAGCGGTGGAGATGGTTACAATCGTGGCGGGAGAGTCAACCGAAATCACGGTGGCGACGTCTCCGACGCTTGCAGGGGACGAGCGGGTGACGGTGACGTTGAGCGTGGCCGCAGGTTTGACTCTGGAGGGCGCTGGCTCAGAGTTGATCGGGGGGAACGTGCTGGTTTTGGCTTCGTCGGCGAACTCAAGCGCCCGGGTCAGAGTGAGCACGTCGACCCCGGACTTGGAGGGTGGGATATCCGCTTCGGGCGAGGGTGAAAACGTCGGCGTTGTCGGCGAGTTGCCGTCGCTTGGCGTCGCAACCGAAGTTACGGGTGAAGTCGCGGTGGTGCTTCCCTCGCCGCCGATCGAAGTTCCGCAAGGCAGCAGCATGACGTTCCGCGTGGAAACCTCCCCGTCGTTGGACGCGGGGCAGGCGGCGACCTTGCGTTTGACGATAGCACCGGCTGACGCGGGTTTGAGTTTTGCCGACGGCTCGTCGGTTACGGACGTGAGGCTGGGAGAAACCCGGCAAGGCGTTGACGTTGCGGTGGTCGCGGCGGAGGACGTGATAATCGGAAGCGAATTTAAAGTCACCTCGACAGTGGTAAATGCCTCCGTTGGGTTGAGGGTGACTATTGACGACCGTTCTGAGGCGACGCTTGAAGTGACGACGCCTGAGGGTACGGTGAGCCCGCCGTCGGACGGCACGAGGTTGAGAATCAGGGTGTTCCTGGAAGGCGCACTGGAGTAGCTTCCCGACCCGCGGTGGGGTCTGCCCTTGGTTTGTCTCCTTGGGGTTTGCTCACCGGTCACTTTCGCTCGAATCAC
>CAYFZO010000051.1:1793-5793 GCA_964347615.1 uncultured Chromatiales bacterium | reverse complement strand
GCCCATCCATAAGAGTAATCCATGATGAATGCTTGTACATGTTTTTATAAGCAATTGCCGTTGTCTTAGAGTTATAGGGAGGATCAATATACACACACTCTATCTGCTCCTGATATCGCGCTTGCAGCAAACTCAGCGCCTGAAAATTTTCCCCGTGAATCAACAATCCATCCGTCTGCTCATCCAATGAACCACCTTCAGAAAGCGCCTCCAACAAGCGGTCCGTAAAATCTTTATCAAAATACCGCGTATCAACCACCAAGAAAGGATTGGCTTTGAGAAACTCGACACTCAACGGCTCGGCATAACCGGCGCCGCCGTTTCCCAAGTCCCCCTCAATATTATTGATCGCAAACAGTTCCACCCATTCTTCACGCTGCGCCTCATTGGCCGCGATTTCAGGATAAAAATCCTCCGGCACCCGGTCGAGCGTCACACACCAGTGACTCTCCAGAACAAACTTCTTCTTGAGCCAAAGCTGCTTCTGGAAATTCTCCAACTGCGCGAGAAAGTCAATGATTTTCTTCCCGATATGGCGGATCGCGCGCACCCGCGCCAGTGCCCTGTCGAGATTAGCGGCATTGCCTTGCTCCAAATCGTCCGGGTTCAACACTTCCGTATTGAGGTACAGGTCTAATTCACTCCGCAGGAATCGCTTCAAATCCTTGTGGATGAAGTAGTCAAAGCTGTTTTTCGCCGTATAACGCTCGACGTGCTTCTCCAACACCGTACGTTCGCCGTTGGCTTCCGTCGGTGCCGCCGCGGCCAAAAGATTCTTCCAACTTGGATCCAGCGCTCCTGAATTCAAAATCTTCTCTGCCGTCTCTTCGTTAATCTTATTTTGCTGACCGTTGCCGTTACCCGGCCAGACTTTCTTTTCGGATTGGGTCAGAGGCCGATGTTCAAAGGAAACGACAAGCTCTTCTCCTTCAACCCCTACGGCGTTCTTGCCCTTAGCAAGCACAAAGCGACGCTGGTTGGCTCTCGCCTCTTTGACGTTGTCTTTCTCGTTGTCGGCAGCTGCAATTTCAAAACGCACCCGCTTAGCCGTTGCACCTTCATCGACGGTAAAGATATAGGAAGCGTAGTTTTCCGTCGTCTTGATGTAGTACTGGTCCGCGTTGGCCCAGTGCAACTTCACTTCCTCGCCGTCGTAGGGGATGAGATAAGCCGACTCGCCGCCGCCGGAATAACGGCGCAAGGATAGGAAATCCCCCTCGGTGTAATAACGGGCGAAAAAATTGGCGAGATGGTTGTAGACGTCCGCTTCAACGTGCGCGTCTTTCTTTGCCTCAGCCAGTCGGTCGCGCAGTTTCTTTACTTTCGGCGAGGACTCGGGATCAATCTCTAACTCCCTTGCTTGCTTGACGGCATTCTGTATTCCTGCCTCCAACGCTTTCCGGTCTTCGTCAGAAGTGAGGTTTATATGTGTTTTTACCTGCGGCAACAAATCGTTATCGAGAAACGCCGTAATCTCTTTCGCCTTCATGTTCATAATCCGGTACAAGCCGAAATCCAAATCACCGCGGTCGAGCTGAAACATTTCACGCAGCAGCGCCTTCAGCCGGCTGAACTTTTCCCCTGCTTCAGGAGCCGGCTGCACGTTTTCGGTTTCGTTCCGGGAAGACGTCGAATTGACCATAGGACGGCACTATAAGGCGGGTTAGCCGGATAGGTCAATTTTCAGCGGAGGGTATTTCTATGGCGAAGGATTGCGACGAACGGTACGTTTTTGCCTGCTCTGCGGCTAAAATGCCCGCACACCGCCCAACGTCCCAAGATGAAAACCGGAAAATCGCACGACCTTTACGCCCGAGCCTGCGAGGTGATACCGGGCGGCGTGAACTCGCCGGTGCGCGCCTTCAAAGGCGTCGGCGGCACGCCGCCGTTCATCGTCAAAGGACAGGGTGCACGGCTGTACGACGCCGACGGCAACGCCTACATAGATTACGTCGGTTCCTGGGGGCCGCTGATTCTCGGTCATGCTCCCGCCGAGGTCGTCGCCGCGGCGACCGCCGCGCTCGAGGACGGTCTGAGCTTCGGTGCGCCGACCGAGGTCGAGGTCCGCGTCGCCGAAAAGATCCGTTCGCTGATGCCTGCTCTCGAGATGGTGCGCATGGTCAACTCGGGCACCGAGGCGACGATGAGCGCCATCCGCCTTGCGCGCGGATACACCCGGCGCGACAAGGTCATCAAGTTTGACGGCTGCTACCACGGCCACGCCGACAGCCTGCTCGCCGGCGCGGGGTCGGGCGTGCTTACCTGCGCCATTCCCGGCTCGCCCGGCGTGCCCGCGGCGACCGCCGCCGATACGCTGGTGCTCGACTACAACGACACCGAGCAGGTTGAACGGGCGTTCGAGCGCTGGGGCCGGGAAATCGCCTGCGTGATTGTCGAACCGATTGCGGGCAACATGAACTTCGTGCCCGGCGACGCCGGTTTCCTGCAGGCTTTGCGCAAGTTATGCGACGACGCCGGCAGTCTGCTGATCTTCGACGAAGTGATGACCGGCTTTCGCGTCGCGCTCGGCGGCGCGCAGTCGCTGTACGGCATCCGCCCCGACCTGACGACACTCGGCAAGGTCATCGGCGGCGGCATGCCCATCGGCGCGTTCGGCGGCGCTCGCGAAGTCATGTCGGCGCTCGCGCCGGCGGGGCCGGTGTATCAGGCCGGCACCCTGTCAGGCAACCCGGTGGCGATGCACGTCGGGCTGAAGACGTTGGAAGCCGTCGAGGCGCCCGGCTTCTACGACTCGTTGTCGGAGAAGACCGCCGCACTGTGCGCCGGCTTGTCTCGCGCCGCCGAAGAAAACGACGTCGCTTTCTACAGCGACCACCGAGGCGGGATGTTCGGCCTGTTCTTTGCGAAAGGGCCGGTGCAAACGTTCAAGCAGGTCAAGGCCGCCGACGGCGAACGCTTCTCGCGGTTTCACCGCGCGATGCTCGAACGCGGCGTTTACCTTGCCCCGTCGCCGTTCGAGGCGGGATTCACGTCGGCGGCGCACGTGACGGAAGACGTCGCCGCGACCACGGACGCCGCGACGGAAGCGATGGGAACGCTGAAGCGCGACTGACGAGGTGTTTTTGCCGGACTGCGATTCAAATCCGTAGAATAGCGAAAACCGACCGCGGAGAAAGCCCCGTGCAAATCAAGAACACGAAAGACACTTACGGCTCGATCGCCATCCTGCTGCATTGGATTATCGCCGTCGGGTTTCTCGCGGCTTACGTCGCGGTCTATTACCGGCGGTGGTTCACCGAGGAGAAAACGCCGGAGAACTGGACCGCTTTGCAGCTGCACCTTTCCGTCGGCGTAACCATCGCCGCTTTCGTGTTGTTGCGCGTAATCTGGAGAGCGATGAACAACCCGCCCGACGAGCTGGGAAGAACGCAGTTCGAGCGCGTCGCGGCGCGCGCCGTGCATTGGGTTTTGTACGCGATCATGATCGTGATGCCGATAACCGGATACATGGGCACCGGGGTTGCGACCGAATACTTCTTCGCCTTTGAGATACCCAAGTTCTCGGACACGGCGCTCTACGACGCCGTGGTAACCAATCAACTGGGGCTTTCGTGGGAAGAGTTCGAGCCGCCGGTTGACTTCGTCCACAAGCAAAGCGGCGCTTACCTCGTTTGGGTGTTGATTGCGGTGCACGCCGGCGCGGCTTTGTACCACCACTTCGCGCGCAGGGACAACGTGCTGAGACGGATGCTGGGGACGAGGCTCCAAGACTAAGCTGGCAGCTAAGCCGGCGACGACCTTGGTTTTGATTTTCCCGTTCGTACTCTCAGCGGCGGGTCGTAATTTAGCTTGCTTATCTTATCCATTGCGGCGGCGACGCTTTGTTTCGGGGTGGTACGTCAAAAGACCAGCACCATTCATCTTCTTTATCTCATCCATTGCATCGGCGACGCTTTGTTTTGGGTCGGTTAAGTCAAAAGGCCAGCACAACCCATCTTCTTTATCTCGGCCATTGCGTCGGCGACGCTTTGTTTCGGGT
>CAYFZO010000051.1:0-1693 GCA_964347615.1 uncultured Chromatiales bacterium | reverse complement strand
GCACAACCCATCTTCTTTATCTCGGCCATTGCGTCGGCGACGCTTTGTTTCGGGTTGTTTAAGTCAAAAGGCCAGCACAACCCAGCTTCCTTATCTCATCCATTGCGTCGGCGACGCTTTGTTTCGGGGCAGTTAAGCTAAAAGGCAAGCACAATTACAGCTTCTTTATCTCGGCCATTGCGTCGGCGACGCTTTGTTTCGGGTCGTCTAAGTCAAAAGGCCAGCACAACAACTTCAAGGCGTCGCCTTCAAATTCATAATGTATAGGTTCCTTGAAAGCTTTCGTGCGCGGATAAATCAGTGCTACCGTTCCGCAACCGTATCTCTTTCCGTAGGTGTATAGCTGGTACACGTCGGACTGGCTGATACCGTGGTCGCCCGTTTTAAGTCCATTCCAGTTGATTCTCTTCCACTTGGCGTCGAGTATGTATTTCACTCCCCCCGGATCCATCAGACTGATGTCGGGCCTTAGATGGAACGCTCCTTTGCCGTCAATTCTCGCCAACGGGCGACGCGGTGCTTGTGCCTGCACTGAAAATTCGCTTTGGTGCGCCCGAAAACTATGAGTTACGAAATCCTCATAGATTTTTTCCATCGGAAACAGCAACGCATGATTGCTCTCGTAGTCGCCCGCGAAAGTGGACAACCCGGAACCGAACAAGAACAGCCCCACCCATTGCATTACCGCTTCGTAATGCTGCATCGAGCGGTCAACCTGATGTTTGCACCAATCGCTTTCGAGGTGCGCGGACAACGGGACGTCGCTGAAAAAAATCTTCAACTCGTGCAGCAACTGCTGGTTGACCGGCTCACGCGCCAGCGACATCAGTCGGGTGATGGTGCTGTGAATCAGGCGATTGGCCGGGCGGTCGGCGCTGAACTCGTCGTACTCGACGTAAAAGCGGGTGCGGGTGATCAGGTTGGCGTAAATATGCTGGGGGAAAAGAATACGGCCCTTCAGGTAGGGCAGGTTGTCCTGCGCAGCGTGGTAATGCCTCGCGAGCCCGCGTTGGGTCAGCAGAACCAGGTTCTCGAGGAACAGACGGAAGAACACTTCCAGCATGTTGAAGTGTTTTAACGCCTGGACGTTGCTGTGGCGGAATTGCGCGAATTTGGAGCCGCGCCAATAACGCAACATGTCCAAAAAGACTTTTCTGATGTCAGTGGTGGCGACCAGATCAATTTTAGGCAGAATTTCGAGTACCGTCCCTTTATTGACGGTGATGACGCCGACGTAGTTATGAGCGTACAATCTTCCTTTGCGTAATTGCAAAATCGTATCTAGGCTCTCGTCGCCAGCTGCCGTCCCGGCGAGCTCTTTCAGGCTATCCAGATCTTTTTTACTGAGACCGCCCGGCGTTTCCGTTATCTCTTCGTATTCCTTTACGGTGACAAGGGTCATGGTTCTTGAGCGTTCTCGTCATCCTTCGGTTTCGACTGCTTTTCGTAGATACTTTTATAGCGCTCGACTTTGCCCCATTTGGAATCAACAAAAGGCAGCAACTCATAAACTGAGCTTCCTCCATCTACCAAGGGCGTGGGTAGGAACAAATCCGCATCCAGCTTTCTGCTTTCAATGAATCCGTTGTTATTCAGCACTAGGGCGATCTTTTCCCAATTGTCGTAAAAGTATTCCTGCAGCAAGGGGATGATTTTTTTCTGAAACGTCTGTTTCAACTTCTCTACACTATCA
>CAYFZO010000050.1:0-6357 GCA_964347615.1 uncultured Chromatiales bacterium | reverse complement strand
TCTGAAAAGATACCCGCCGGCAAGGTGCTCAGTTGATTGCTGGAGAGATCCAACCTTTCCAAGTTGCCGAGACCTGAAAAGACACCCACCGGCAAGGTACTCAGTTGGTTCTCCTCGAGTACCAATCTCGTCAAGTTGCCGAGATCCGAAAAGACACCCGCCGGCAAGGTGCTCAGTTGATTGCTGGAGAGATCCAACCACTCCAAGTTGCCGAGACCTGAAAAATCATCGGCGTTGAGAGCAGCGATGTCTCTGGAACTTAGGGACAAAACCCCCGTCACCCCGGATAAACCGGCATCCGTCACGTCGGCGCAGTCGCTGACGTCGCTGATTTGCCGCAAAATCCCGTCGCGAACTTGCTCCGTCCTGTCGCACACGCCTTCCTTGATGACCACGATCGCCGCGGTTTGCCCGGCTGAAGCCAGTACGTAGGCTGCGTCTTCAGGAGGGGCGGTCAGGGACACCCTGAAAAATTCCCGGGGCGCTTCGATCGCCTCGTCGTCGGTGATCCGAACCTCGATGGTCGCACTCTCCTCGCCCGGCCCAATCGTGACCGTGCCGCCGGCGGCATCGGTGTAGTCGTTCCCGTCGGCGTCGGCCGTGGCGTCGTCGCCGTCCGCATCAATCCCATAGCCGATCGTCAGCGCCTCCAACGGTACCGGGGTTGACCGGACGGTAATCATCGCAGTCTCCCCCTCCTCGACCGACACCACCGAAGATTCGTTGCCGATCGTCACTACGACCGGCGGCGGCTCGCTCACCGTCACCGCCAACTCGGCCCTGAGATCCAAATCAACGTTGTCGCCCAGCGCCGTCGCCGTACCACGGCTCAGGGAAACCGACGTCCGCGTTGCAGCCGCAGACCCAGCGACGGTGATCGTCATCACGTTGCTCGAAAAGGTGGACACGTCCAGGAGTACACCTTGCGAGAAAACGGCTCCAATATCGTTACCCTCTGAGTCCGAAAAGCTTAGATCCGCGCTCTGAGACGCAGGTATCAAAACGATGGACTCGTTCGCCTGCAAGGCGGGAACCGCTGTCACCTTTACCTGAACGGAATCGCTGCGCATCAGCGTAATTTCATCAGGCTCCCACACTACCCCGATCAAACGCCGGTCTATCCGCACCTCCAACGTGGTGCTCGACACCAGCGCTTGGATCGAGTTCTGCACGCTTAGATCCACGCTCGCCATCAAACTTGAATCCCCGGGGGGCGCGTCGAGATCCGCGGATACCCTGAATCGCGTACCGGCGTCGCCGGCTTTCAACGTTACTTCCGACGGCGCGGAAAGACCCGGACCCGGGGTTGAACCCGGGGTCAAAGATACCCGCACCGAAGGCTCTTCAACCAACAACTCCGCACCCCCGAGCGTCAAGGTCGCCGTCGCGAACGAACCCGCCGCCACGCTTGACGGCTCCAGACTCAACGACAAGGACAACCGCCGTTCCGCGATCCGATGACGACCGGCGTCCATGATGGCATGATCCCTCAGACTGGTATCCTCTATCGGGTTCTTGCGCGCCGAAACGTCGGTTATCCCTGCACCCGCAAGCACCAGCGCGTCCTCTTCGATGCTGATGCCGTCCACGTCGACGTCGCCGGCTCGGAGTGTGTAGGCGAACACCAGCGTCGTGGCTTCGCTCAAATCCGGCATGTAACTCGCCGCCCGCGCCGTCTTCCAAATCGTGAGCGTCAACCACAGCCCGGCGGTGGGATTCGACACCTCGACCGCCTCGTCGAAACCGACCGCGACGCGGATTATCTCGCCGGAAGACGCCCGATACGCGTTACCGGAAGCCGGCCTCGAAACAATCTCGACGCCCGACACCGACGGACCGATCACGTCCAGAGTCAGCTCGCTCGGCGCGGTCTCGACACCGAAGAAAGAACCACTCAGCACACCCGTGGACGCCTTCAACGTCACCGGCGCACTCACGGTTTGAGTCACGAAGAAAACGGCGCTTTCGCTGCTTCCTTCGGGAATCACCGCCTCCTCAGCCGACAATTCGCCATCCGCCACCGACAAGGCCGCGGTCATCGTCGTCGGCGCCGTTTCATCCACGACCAGTCTGACCTCGACGACGCCGGGGCCAAGCGACGTGCCTGTCGGCTCAAGTCGCGGGCGGGCGAAAACAAAAGGTACGCCGGGGTTGGCAAGGAGCCATAACGCCTCCAAGTTGCCGAGACCTGAAAAGACGTCCGCCGGCAAAGCGGTCAGCCGATTGTTCCAGAGAGACAAGTATTCCAAGTTGCCGAGACCTGAAAAGACGTCCGCCGGCAAGGTGCTCAGTTGGTTCTCCCCGAGTACCAATCTCGTCAAGTTGCCGAGATCTGAAAAGATACCCGCCGGCAAGGTGCTCAGTTGATTGCGCCAGAGGTCCAACTCACGCAAGTTGCCGAGACCTGAAAAATCATCGGCGTTGAGGGTCGCGATGTCTCTGGAACTTAGAGACAAAATCCTCGATACCCCGAACAGATCGTCATCCGTCACCTCGGCGCAGTCGCCGACACCGCTGATTTGCCGCAAAATCTCATCCCGGACTTGCGGCGTCCTGTCGCACACGCCTTCCTTGATGACCACGATCGCCGTGGCTTGCTCGGGTGAAGCCAGTACGTAGGCTGCGTCTCCAGGGGGAGCGGTCAGGGACACCCTGAAAAATTCCCGGGGCGCTTCGATTGCCGCGTCGTCGGTGATTCGAACCTCGATGACCGCACTCTCTTCGCTCGCCCCGATCGTGACCGTGCCGCCGGTGACGTCAGCGTAGTCGCCCCCGTCGGCGTCGGCCGTGGCGTCGTCGCCATCCGTGCCGATCGCATAGCCGATCGTCAGTGCCTCCAACGGTGCCGGGGCTGCCCGGACGATAATCATCGCAATCTCCCCTTCCTTGACCGACACCACCGAAGATTCGTCGTCAATCATCACTACGACCGGCGGCAGCTCGCTCACCGTCACTTCCAACGTGGTGCTCGACACCAGCGCTCGGACCGAGTTCTGCACGCTTAGATCCACGCTCGCCATCAGACTTGAATCCCCGGGGGTCGCATCGAGGGCCGCGGACACCCTGAACCGCGTGCTGGCTTCGCCGGCTTTCAACGTCACTTCCGATGGCGCGGAGAGACCTGAACCCGGGATTGAACTCGGGGTCAAAGATACCCGCACCGAAAGCTCCTCAGCCAACAACTCGCCCCCGAGCGTCAAGGTCGCCGTCGCGAACGAACCCACCGTCACGCTTGACGGCTCCAGACTCAACGACAAGGACAACCGCCGTTCCGCGATCCGATGACGACCGGCATCCATGACGGCATGATCCCCCAGACTTGTATCCTCTATCGGGTTCTTGCGCGCCGAAACGTCGGTTATCCCTGCACCGGCAAGCACCAGCGCGTCCTCTTCGATGCTGATGCCGTCCACGTCGACGTCGCCGGCTCGGAGTGCGTAGGCGAACACCAGCGTCGAGGCTTCGCTCAAACCCGGCACGTAACTCGCCGCTCGCGTCGCCTCCCAAATCGTGAGCGTCAACCACGGCCCGGCGGTGGAAGTCGATACCTCGACCGCCTCGTCGAAACCGACCGCGACGCGGATGACCTCGCCGGAAGACGCCGAATACGCATCACCGGAAGCCGGGCGCGAAATAATCTCGACGCCCGACACCGACGGGCCGATCACGTCCAGAACCAGTTCACTCGGCGCGGTCTCGACGCCGAAATAACCGGTCAGCATACCTGTGGACGCCCTCAACGACACCGGCGCACCCGCGGTTTGAGTCACGGAGAAAATAGCGCTTTCGCTGTTTCCTTCGGGAATCACTGCCTCATCAACCAATAAGTCGCCACCCTCCACGGATAAGGCCGCGGTCATCGTCGTCGGCCACGTTTCATCCACCACCAGTTTGACCACGACGACCCCAAGCGCCAACGGAACCAATACGCTTGTCTGCTCAAGTCGTGGGCGGGCAAAAACAAAAGGCGCACCGGGGTTTTCCCTTAAGTCCAGGGATTCCAAGTTGCCGAGGCCTGAAAATACAGTTGCCGGCAAGGCGCTCAGGGCGTTGACACTGAGAACCAACGTGCTCAAGTTTTCGAGACCTGAAAAGACACCCGTCGGCAAGGCGGTCAGTCGGTTGCCAGCGAGATTCAACCACCCCAAGTTGCCGAGACCTGAAAATACGGTCGCCGGCAAGGCGCTCAGTTGATTGCTCTCGAGGTCCAACTCCAGCAAGTTGCCGAGACCTGAAAATACGGTCGCCGGCAAGGTGGTCAGCTGATCATTGAGAGAGAGCCATAACACCTCCAAGCTGCCGAGGCCTGAAAACACGTCCGCAGGCAAGGCGGTCAGGTCGTTCTCCTGGAGCCGTAACTGTCCCAAGTTGCCGAGACCTGAAAAGTCACCTGCCCTGAGAACGGCGATGCCCATGGAGCTCAAATCCAAAACCCCTCTTACCCCGGATAAATCGTCGCCCGTCACGTCGGCGCAGTCGCTGACGCCGCCGGCTTTCGCCAAAATCCCGTCTTGAACTTGCGGCGTCCTGTCGCACACGCCTTCCTTGATCGTCACAATCGCCGTGGTTCGGTCGGGTGAAGCCAGTACGTAGGCCGCGTCTTCAGAGGGAGCGGTCAGCGACACCCTGAAAAATTCCCGGAGTGCTTCGATCGCCTCGTCGTCGGTGATCCGAACCTCGATGATCGCGCTCTCTTCGCCCGCTCCAATCGTGACCACGCCGCCGCCGGCGTCAGCGTAGTCGCTCCCGTCGGCGTCGACCGTGGCGACGTCGCCGTCCGTGCCGATCACGTAGCCGATCGTCAGCGCCTCCGACGGCACCGGGGCTGCCCGGACGGTAATCATCGCAGTCGCACCCTCCCTCACCGACACCATCGAAGATTCGTTTCCGATCATCACGACAGCCGGCGGCGGCAGCACCTGCAAACTCAAACCCGGCAGCACGTCCAACCCATCGATGCCCGGCGTCGGGTCTACCGACACCGACACCAGCGCTATCGAGTCGACGTCCGCCGTCGTTGCCACCGTCACCGTCTCCATCGCCTTGTCCGCGTCGAGCACGACCTCATGCCGCATGCTTCCGGTGTCGGCGAAACTGAAGCCCTCTGCTGAAATGACCAGTGCCACCGCCACCGAGCGGTCTGCAACCAAAGGCTCATTCATCCTCACCTCAAACCTCGTGCTGCGACCTTGCCGAATCAACACCAAATCCGGGTCGAAAATCAACGACACCTCCTGCAACACCTCGACCGGCAACGTCGCCGCTTGCGCGCCACCTGCCAACTCGACCCCGCTCAAAGTCCTCACGCTCAACTCCCCGACGGAAGCCGCATCGGTCGAAGCAGCCACCGTCACTTCCATCGTCATATTCGAAGCGGCGTCCAAACTCACTCGCAGGTTCGGCGCACCGCCTTGCAGACTCAACCCGGCACCCGAAACCGACACCTCGAACTCCGCCGTCTGCCTCCCGGACAGCATGAACTCGGTCAGACTCAACTCCACTGCCTTGCTATCCCCAAGACCCAGCACCAAAGCCTCTCCGATCTCGCCGCCCGCGGGCCTCAACCCGATGGTCACCCGAGGCGTCGTCACCCCAAGCGTCGCCTGAGAACGACCGTCAATGACCACCCCCAATCCCACGGAAGTATCCACCGCCATCGAGGTGACCCGAACGCTGCTTCCGATGACCGCATCCGGCGACGCGATCACCTCGACGTCAACGCTTCGCCGGATTTCTCCCAGTCTCACGTCCGTGATGAAAGAACCGTCGGCAAAACTCAAACCCACGTCATCCGGGGCTATCGTCAACTGCACCGTCGCCACCTGTCCCACGCTCAACAGCGGGTCGGTTCCTACGCGAAGCATCGTGCTGCTGCCCCCTTGCTGAACCGCGATCGGCAGTGAAGGAAGCACCACCGCGACTTCATCCGCAACTTCGGTTATGACCCCAAGCGACGGTGCCTCACCGACAACCTCGACGTTTTCTCCCACGCCCGACGCCGATACCCCGACCCTCAAATTCAAATCCGGGGTCGACGTGCCCACCCTGACCGTGGCGCTCGTCGAGTCCGCCTCCGAAGTCAGAACCAGCGCGTTCCCGCCAATCAGCGCCGAACCGACGCCCTCCAAAGTCAAGCCGGAAGCAACGCTCAATGTCACCGTCACCCGCTCGTTCCCTTCCAGCACCGGAACCGTCGCCACCGTGATCTCGGTCGACTCTCCCGCCACGATCGTAACCATCTCCACCGCTTGACCCGCGTGGTCCGAAAGCGACAACTCCACGCCGCGCACCACCCCGACCACCAAAGATTCCGTCGTCACACGCGAGTTTCCAAGCACCGACGCGCCCGCGTCCAAC
>CAYFZO010000049.1:0-6426 GCA_964347615.1 uncultured Chromatiales bacterium | reverse complement strand
ACCTCCATAACAATCGACTGAGTACCTTGACGGCGACCGTGTTTTCAGGTCTCGGTGACTTGCAGCAGTTGTACCTCTATGGCAATCAGCTGAGCACCTTGCCGGCGAGAGTGTTTTCGGGTCTTGGCAACTTGCAGCAGTTGCGTCTTGATGATAACCAACAACTGGCCGCCCTCGATGCGGACGTGTTTTCCGGTTTGAATCGCCTGACCCATCTGTATTTGGCCGGCACGGGTTTGACGGGCTTGCCGGCGGGGATATTCGTCGGCTTGGCGCTGGATGAATTGACCTTGCCGTCAAGTGCCGAACTGCCTTTGCGGTTCATCCCGGTGGACGAATCGAGAAGCCCGGCTTCCGCGCAAGTGAGGGTGGGATTGGCGCAGGGCGCTCCGTTTGAAGTGTCGGTTGCCTTGTCCCCGGTCAACGCCACGTTGTCGGTCAATTCGGTATTGATTCCACGGGGTGCGACCCAAAGCGAGGTTTTCACGGTGGATCGGGTAGATCCTTCTCAAGTGGCCGTCGTGGGTTTCGCCGATGTTCCGGACGTCCCGCCCAATATGGTCGTCACATTCAACGTTTCGCACGAGTTCATGATGGGCGGAATCGGGCCGTCGGGCGTGGAGATTACTTCCACCCCGTTCGCCGGCGGCATTTACGCGGCGGGCGAGACGGTCAGTATCACAGTGACGTATGCCGAGGACGTCAACGTATCCACCGCGACCGGCAGTCCGAGTTTGGCGTTGGGTATCGGCGATCGCACCCACGAGGCAAATTTTTCCGGCACCCTTTCCAACGCGCTGATTTTCGAATACGTGGTGGTTGAGGAAGACTACGACGTCGACGGTATCAGCGTTGCGTCCGACGGGTTGAGTTTTGGAGACGCCGCCGTCGAGGCTGACAGTGAGGCTTTGGTGGGTTCGAATTTGGGCAATCATGCAATCGTGAACGACGGCAATCATCGGGTGGCGGGTCGGCAGTTGTCCCTGTCGTTGAGTTTGGAGCCGTCAAGTGTGGCGGCGGGTTCGTTTGCGACGGCGACCTTGACGCTTGGAAACGCGGATTCATTGGCTGAGGAGACTTCGGTGCGGGTGTTTTTGGCACCGGGTTCGGGTCTCTCCGCGCCGGACGAGGTGACATTGACCCGCGACAACGCCAGTTCGGATTTCAGGGTGTTTGCGGATTTTGACGTGCTCCCCGGGGAATCAACCCTGACGGCGAGCGTGGAGCAAGGCGTTCAAGACTCGATCCAAGCGCTGGTGTCGAGCACCACGTTGGAGGTTCGGATAGACCGGCGCATGATCAAGGAGGGCGTGTGCGACAGAACACCGCAAGTTCAAGCCGGGATTTTGGGGTTAATCAGCGGCGTCAGCGACTGCGCCGATGTGACGGACGGCCATTTATCCGGGGTAGAAGGGACTTTGAATCTGGGATTTAGAGGAATTTCTACTCTTAACGCCGGTGATTTTTCAGGTCTCGAAAACTTGAGCACCTTGAACCTCTTTTTCAATCAACTGACCGTCTTGCCGGAAAATGTTTTTTCAGATCTCGTCAGCTTGAGGAATCTATATCTCCAACACAATCTACTATCCACTTTGCCGGCGGGGGTATTTTCGGGTCTCGGTGACTTGCAGCAGTTGTACCTCTATGGCAATCAGCTGAGCACCTTGCCGGCGAGGGTATTTTCGGGTCTCGGCAACTTGCAGCAGTTGCTTCTCAATTATAACCAACGACTGACCGTTCTCGACGCGGACGTGTTTTCCGGTTTGAATAGCCTGACCCGCCTGGATTTGGGCGACACGGGTCTGACGGACTTGCCGGCGGGGATATTCGTCGGCTTGGCGCTGGATGAATTGACCTTGCCGCCAAGTGCTGAGCTACCTTTGCGGTTCATTCCGGTGGACGAATCGGGAAGCCCGGCTTCCGCGCGAGTGAAGGTGGGATTGGCGCCGGGCGCTCCGTTTGAGGTGTCGGTTGCCTTGTCCCCGGTCAACGCCACGTTGTCGGTCAATTTGGTATTGATTCCACGAGGTGCGACCCAAAGCGAGGTTTTCACGATGGATCGGGTAGATTCCTCTCAAGTGGCCGTCGTGGGTTTCGCCGGTGTCCCGGACACACCGGGCAATATGGTCGTCACATTCAACGTTTCGCACGAGTTCATGATGGGCGGAATCGGGCCGTCGGACGTGGAGATTACTTCCACCCCGTTCGCCGGCGGCATTTACGCGGCAGGCGAGACGGTCAGTATTGCAGTGACATTCGGCGAGGACGTCAACGTATCCACCGCGACCGACAGTCCGAGTTTGGCGTTGGATATCGGCGATCGCACCCGCGAGGCGAATTTTTCCGGCACCCTTTCCAACGCGCTGATTTTCGAATACGTGGTGGTTGAGGAAGACTACGACGTCGACGGTATCAGCGTTGCGTCCGACGGGTTGAGTTTTGGAGGCGCCGCCGTCGAGGCTGACAGTGGGGCTTTTGTGGATTCGAATTTGGGCAATCATGCGATCGTGAACGACGGCAATCATCGGGTAGCGGGTCGGCGGTTGTCCCTGTCGTTGAGTTTGGAGTCGCCAAGTGTGGCGGCGGGTTCGTTTGCGACGGCGACCTTGACGCTTGGAAACGCGGATTCATTGGCTGAGGAGACTTCGGTGCGGGTGTTTTTGGCACCGGGTTCGGGTCTTGCCGCGCCGGACGAGGTGACGTTGACCCGCGACAACGCCAGTTCGGATTTCAGGGTGTTCGCGGATTTCGACGCGCCCCCCGGGGAATCAACCCTGACGGCGAGCGTGGAGCAAGGCGTTCAGGACTCGATCCAAGCGCTGGTGTCGAGCACCTCGTTGGAGGTTCGGATAGACCGGCGTTTGATCGGGGTAATCTGGGAGCCTGATGAAATTACGCTGATGCGCGGCGGTTCCGTTCAGGTAAAGGTGAGGGCGGTCCCCGCCTTGCAGGCGAACGAGTCCATCGTTTTGATACCTGCGTCTCAGAGCGCGGATCTAAGCTTTTTTGATTCAGCCGGTACCGGGATCGGGGCTGGCACATCGCAAGGCGTAATCCTGGACGTGTCCACTCTTTCGAGCAACGTGATGACGATCGCCGTCGCTGGGTCTGCGGCTGCAATGCGGACGTCGGTTTCTCTGAGCAGTGGCCCGGCAACGATGCTGGGCAACAACGTTGATTTGGATCTCGAGGCTGAGTTGGCGGTGGTGGTTAGTGAGCCGCCGCCGGAGATTGTTGTGATGATCGGCAACGAATCTTCGGTGGTGTCGGTGAGGGAAGGTGCGGCTGCGATGATTACCGTCCGGGCAGCCTCGGCACCGTCGGAGGCGCTGACAATCGGCTATGAGATAGGTGCGGACGGCGACGATGCCACGGTCGACGCCGACGGGAACGACTACGCTGACGTTGCCGGCGGCACGGTCACGATTGGGGCGGGCGAAGAGAGCACGACCATTGAGGTTCGAATCGCCGACGACGAGGCAATCGAAGCGCCACGGGAATTTTTCAGGGTGTCCCTGACCTCCCCCTCTGAAGATGCGGCCTACAGTTTGGCTTCACCCGACCGAACCGCGGCAATCGTGATCATCAAGGAAGGCACGTGCGACAGGACGGAGCAAGTTCAAGCCGGGATTTTAAGTTTAATCAGCGGCGTCAGCGACTGCGCCGATGTGACGGATGAGCATCTATCCGGGATAACGGGGGTTTTGGATCTGAGCAATGACAACATCGCTGCTCTCAGAGCTGGTGATTTTTCAGGTCTCGGCAACTTGCAGGCGTTGTACCTCGGGATGAATTCACTGACCACCTTGCCGGCGAATGCGTTTTCCGGTCTCGACGAGTTGGAGGCATTGGGGCTTGACGAGAATACGGACTTACGGACGCTGGATCCAAATGCATTTTCAGGTTTGGTCAATCTAAGGGAGCTCGACCTTTACCTGCTGGGTGGGAGGATGGGAGAAGAGATCACGCTGGCGCCGAATCTGTTTTCGGATTTGAGCGCCCTCGAGTGGCTGTCTTTGGAAGGCGCCAACTTGGCGCCCTTACCGGAGGGGATATTTGAAGGCTTGGCCAACTTGAAACAGCTGAGACTACCGGACGACGACGACGCGCGGCTCTCTTTCCGCTTTGAACGCGTGGACGGGTCGGATGATCAAGGTTCCGCGCAACTCAGGTTGATATCGGTGCAAGGTGCGCCGTATGAAATGACCGTAAACCTCTCCACTGAAAACGCCGACTTATCCGCCAACTCAGTGGCAATTCCAGCGGGAACCACCGCAAGCATGGCTTTCAGTGTGAGGCGGATCAACCAGATTCATGATGCCTTCGTGAGGATATCTGGCGTGTCGGAGATCCCTGCCCCCGATTGCGGGAACGAGACTATCTTATTGTCAGGCATTAGAAATGTCTGCAGATCAGGTTCGCTAATCCATTTTGACCAGACCGCCGAATTCCGGTTGATGGGGGAGGATCCGATCGACATTTCTAAGCCGTCGAGGGTGAGCATCACTTCCAGCCCTGATGATGATATCGGCTACCAGGCGGGTGAGGTAATCAGGGTTGAAGTGACCTTTAACTCTGCGATCAGCGTAAACACCCTCGGCTTAGCGCGGCCAACGTTGAAATTGGACATTGGCGGCCAAGAGCGCACTGCGGATTATGAGGGTCCCACCACAACTGAGAGCGGCGGCACCACGGTGTTGTCTTTCGCGTACACGGTGACAAATCAGGACTACGACCTCGATGGCATCAGCATTGCCGGCGACGCATTGGAGGATCCGGGAGACGTTCTAAGCCCCCTTACTTCTGGGGATTTGGACCTGTGTTTAGGCGAAAGGGATCCAGTCATGGACGAATGTTTAAGCGAGCATGTCATCATGGACGAAAGCAACCATAAAGTCGTAGTTCGGAGATTATCCTTGTCGTTGAGTTTGGAGTCGCCAAGTGTGATGGCGGGTTCGTTTGCGACGGCGACCTTGACGCTTGGAAACGCGGATTCATTGGCTGAGGAGACTTCGGTGCGGGTGTTTTTGGCACCGGGTTCGGGTCTTGCCGCGCCGGACGAGGTGACGTTGACCCGCGACAACGCCAGTTCGGATTTCAGGGTGTTCGCGGATTTCGACGCGTCCCCCGGGGCATCAAGTCTGAGGGCGAGCGTGGAGCAAGGCGTACAGAACTCGATCCAAGCGCTGGTGTCGAGCACCACGTTGGAGGTTCGTATAGAGCGGCGAATGATCGAGGTAATCTGGGAGCCTGATGAAATTACGCTGATGCGCGGCGGTTCCGCTCAGGTGAAGGTGAGGGCGGTTCCCGCCTTGCAGGCGAACGAGTCCATCGTTTTGATACCTGCGTCTCAGAGCGCGGATCTAAGCTTTTTTGATTCAGCCGGTACCGGGATCGGGGCTGGCACATCGCAAGGCGTAATCCTGGACGTGTCCACTCTTTCGAGCAACGTGATGACGATCGCTGTCGCTGGGTCTGCGGCTGCAATGCGGACGTCGGTTTCCCTGAGCCGTGGTACGGCGACGGTGCTGGGCGACAACGTTGGTTTGGATCTCAGTGCTGAGTTGGCGGTGGTGGTTAGTGAGCCGCCGCCGAAGATTGTTGTGATGATCGGCAACGAATCTTCGGTGGTGTCGGTGAGGGAAGGTGCGGCTGCGATGATTACCGTCCGGGCAGCCTCGGCACCGTCGGAGGCGCTGACAATCGGCTATGAGATAGGTGCGGACGGCGACGATGCCACGGCCGACGCCGACGGGAACGACTACGCTGACGTTGCCGGCGGCACGGTCACGATTGGGGCGGGCGAAGAGAGCACGACCATTGAGGTTCGAATCGCCGACGACGAGGCAATCGAAGCGCCACGGGAATTTTTCAGGGTGTCCCTGACCTCCCCCTCTGAAGATGCGGCCTACAGTTTGGCTTCACCCGACCGAACCGCGGCAATCGTGATCATCAAGGAAGGCACGTGCGACAGGACGGAGCAAGTTCAAGCCGGGATTTTAAGTTTAATCAGCGGCGTCAGCGACTGCGCCGATGTGACGGATGGCGATTTATCCGGGGTAAGAGGGACTTTGGATCTAGGCGGGAGAGGCATTGAGACTCTCAACGCCGGTGATTTTTCAGGTCTCGGCGAGTTGGAACGGTTATTGCTCGATGCCAACGCCTTGACCACCTTGCCGATGGATGTATTTTCAGGTCTCGGCAATTTGCAGGAATTAGATCTCGATGACAACGATCTGAGCATCTTATCGACGGGTGTATTTTCGGGTCTCGGCAACTTGAAAGGGTTGCATCTTCATTTCAACGTCCTGATTACCTTGACGGCGGATGTATTTTCAGACCTCGGTGACTTGACGGAATTGGACCTCGGGAGAAACGAGCTAAGCACCTTGCCGGCGACTGTATTTTCAGGTCTCGGCAACTTGC
>CAYFZO010000048.1:0-6517 GCA_964347615.1 uncultured Chromatiales bacterium | reverse complement strand
GTGGTCAGATCGTTGCCGTTCAGCCGCAACCGCTGAAGGGTATTCTTGATATCGTTGAACACGTCCTCCGGCAGCGTGGTCAAACCGTTGTTGCTCAGATATAAACGCTCCAGGCGTTCGAGCTCGAAGAATTCCCCTCTTTTCAGGGTTGTAAGGCCTGGGTTGTCGACTATCTCCAGCTGTCTGATGAATCTGGGATTATTTACCTCGGCACAATGATTCCTATTGCGAATTTTTGTTATCGCCTCAGCGATCTGCGGGGTTCTGTCGCAGACGCCTTCTGTGATAAAGAATCCGATCTCGGTTTGTGACCCCAGTTCATAGTCGTCGGAATCAACCAGGTTCAGGCGGAATGTATCGCGCGACCGCTCGACAAGATCATCGTCCACGATGAAGATCTGAATAGTTCCGCTGGACTCGCCTGCGGGCACGATGACCTCGCCGCTGCCGGCCACGTAGTCGTCGGCGTTGGCCGTGTTGGGCGTAAGGGCGTAACGGACGGTGGTCGGCATCGTCACGGCGACGTTGAAGTTGAAGACCGCGTTCACCGTTGCCCCCTCAGGAGGTCGAATTTGGCTCTCTTCAAACGATAAAGCCCGGGCTTTCACTTTATGGTTCGGGGCATTCCGGATCGCATGGCCGCCCAAGTCCAGAGACACGGGGACGCCGCCATCGAGGATGCGCGCAGCGTTGAGATGCAACGCTCCATCAGGAACGCTGATGCCGTCATCGTCGACGTCGTCGTCTTGCGGCTTGTAGCGGAACACCATTTTGTCGTTGGAACTCGCGCCCTCGTCGTAGGCTGCAAACCGCGTTTCGTCCCCCACCTCCAACGCCAGCGACGGCCAGCTTCCGTCGTTCGCCTGGACCACGTCGATTTCCCCGCTGAATTCAAGTTCGACGACGATTTCCTCGTTGGGGTCGCCCGCCGCGTAAGTATCGCCTGCGAGCGGAGCCGAAGTGATTGCGACGCCCGACACGGTGGAAGGAGGTTGGTCGTCCAGGGCGAACTCGGCGTCGGAAACGATTTCAAGACCGGAGAAGCACTGCCCGCCACGTCGTTGCCCACTGGCGCAGCTGCTAGGCGGTGGCGGTGGAGATACGTCGGCAAACGACACCCCCACCGAATTCTCCCCTTGAAGGCGAGTCACCGTGAACGTGCCGCTCCACGTGCTGCCGGCCTCGATCGTCACTTCAGTGGTGGACAAGGTTCCGGAAAGCGCCTGAAGGCCGATCTCCAAAGCGTACGGCGCGCCTTCACGCAGCGTTGCCCGGAGAACCACGGGCTCGGACGTCAACGTCGGCGCTTGTTCCTCGCCGGCGAATTCAAGTCTCAGCTTCAGTTGGAAAGGCTCACCGGGGTTTCCGTCCAGGGTAAGCGCCGCGAGATTGGAAGGTACTCCCTTGAACACGCCCGACGGCAACGCGGTCAAGCGATTGTTGTGAAATCGCAACCAATTCACTCTTTTAAGATCCGAGAACACACCCGGCGGCAGGGATTTCAATCGATTATCGGCAAAACGCAACGCCACCAAAGACTCGTAGCCGGAAAAAGCCCCCGCCGGTACTTCGATCAACCGGTTGCGGTCGGCAATCAAGTTCTCCAACCGTGTTAGCCCGAAAAACACTTGTTCCGGCAATTCCCGGAGCTGGTTGACGTCCAGACGCAAGTTGCGCAAATTACCGTTGTCCGCAAAGATATCGTCCGGCAGTTGCGTTATCCCGTTGCTTCCGAAGTCTATCGTTTGCAAATTGCTCAACCCGTTGAAAATACTCGCCGGCCACGCGGACAGTTGGTTGCGCTGGACTTGCAAACTCCTCAAACTCCCCAAATCTGAAAAGACAGTGGCCGACAACGTGGTCAAAGAGTTGTCGTTCAGCCACAACCCCGTAAGGCGACCGAGACCGTCGAATACGCCTTCCGGCAGCGTGGTCAAACCGTTGTTGTTCAGCCGCAACTCCGTAAGGTTGCCGAGGCCGTCGAATACGTCCGCCGGCAGCGTGGTCAAACCGTTGTTGTTCAGATCCAAGCGCTGCAGGCCGTCGAGTTCGAGGAAGTCCCCTCCTTTCAGGGTTGTAAGGCCTGGGTTGTTGACTATCGATAGCCGTGTAATGGCGCTGGGGTCACTTACGTCGGAACAATGAGATTGGCCGCCAAGTTGGCTTATCGCCTCGGCGACCTGCGGGGTTCTGTCGCAGATACCTTCTCTGATGGAGACTTCAATCCTGGTCGGTGAACCCAGTACATAGCCGTCGGAATCAACCAAGCTCAGGCTGAATGTATCGCGCACGTGCTCGGCAATATCATCGTCTCGGATGAAGATCTGAATGGTTCCGCTGGTCGCGCCTTCGGACACGATGATCTCGCCGTTGCCGGCCACGTCCACGTAGTCGTCAGCGTTGGCCGTGCCGGGCATAAGGGCGTAACGGACGGTGGTCGGCATCGCCACAGGGGCGCTGAAGTTGAAGACCGCGTTGATCGTTTCCCCCTCAAGAGGTTGAATTTCGCTATCCTCAAACGATATGGAAGGGAAAGTCCGGACCTGTTGTTCCGGGAAATCGGCAAGAAAATCATCCACGTTCACGTTCGCGTCGAGGTCGCGTACAGGTTCTGTGACGGACGCGCCGTTCAGCTGCAAGCCGTCTTGTGCGACGCTGACGCCGTTTCCATCGAAGTCGCCTGCTCTGACCGTGTAGACGAAACTCAGGATGCCGGCACCGACGTTGCTTTCCACCACGTAAGTCGCGGTGCGTCGGTTGTTTCCGATCTGCAACGCCAGCGTCGGCGAGGAAGACCCCTCCGTGATCGGTGGGTCTATTACCAGCCTTCGGTCGAAAACCACGTCAACGTTGATTGGCTCCCCCTCGGCGTAGCCGCCCGGGTCTTGCGGGGCCGAGGTGAACCGGATCGTTGCCACCTGAGGCCCCATTCCGTCGTAGACGAAATCGATTGTCGGTGCGCCCACAATCTCGAAACCGGTGAAGCATTGCCCTTGATGTTTCCAAGAAGACCTACAGGTGTTCGGCGCCGGCGGCGGCGCGGAAAAGTCAATCCTGACTCGGTCTTGACCCGTGTTTCGGGTCGCGGTGATCGTTTCGCTCCGCGAGCTGCCCGCGGGAATCGTCACCGAATTGGCGGATAGTTGAACGCCGGATGGCGTCAGATCAAATTCCAGCGGATACGGTGCCCTTTCGCGCAGCGTGAGTTCGACCATCACGACGGCTCCGGTCCCGTCAAGCAATTTTGCCAGTTCTTGCGTTTTGTCAAACGCTTCCAAACCCAGCGTCAATCTGAAAGGTGCGCCGGGATTGTCGTGCAGATGAAGCGAACTCAGGCTCGAAAGTCCCGAGAACACGTTCTCCGGCAACGTGTTCAATTCGTTGCCGTCCAGCCGCAACCGCTGAAGATTAACGAGATCGGTGAACGGCTGGTTCTCCGACAGCGTGGCCAATTCGTTGCCTCTCAGCCACAACTCCTGAAGACTAGTGAGACCGGCGAAAAGCCTAACGAAATCGCCGGGGAGCAGCGAGGGCTCCTCCGGCAACGTGGTCAAGCTGTTGCGGTCCAGCCGCAACTGCCGAAGACCGGTGAGACCGGCGAACAGATCCGCTGGCAACAGATTCAAACCGTTTTCGTGCAGCCGCAACTGTTCAAGGAGATCGCCGAACAGGCCCGTCGGCAGCGTAGTCAACATAGGATGTTTGCTCAATTCCAACCAACTTAAGGGGAGTTTATTCAAATTTTCGTCGGTGAAGTCATCCCTTTTATACGTTGTAACTGAGTTCTTTTCCGAAATAAATACCCTTTCAAGTCTAGGCACAGAGCTTACGTCGGAACAATCATTTGCCGAGGAATCTCTTTGGACAAAAAAATCACGTACGGAACTTGTCCTGTCGCAGACGCCTTCTTTGATAGAGACTTCAGTCCTGGCCGGTGAACCCAGTAAATATGTAAAGTCGTTGGAATCCACCAATCTCAGCGTAAATCTATCGCGCGTCCTCTCGATAATGTCATCGTCCACGATGAAGATCTGAATGGTTCCGCTGGTCGCGCCTTCGGGCACGACGACCTCGCCGCTGCCGCTGCCGGGAGTGTAGTCTCCGCCGCTGGTCGTCCCGTCAACAATGGAGTAACGGACAGTGGTGGTCGGCGTCGCTACAGCGGGGTAGAAGTTGAAGACCGCGTTGATCGTTTCCCCCTCAAGAGTTTCAATGCTGGTCCGTTCAAACGAGATGGTAAGGAAAGCCCGGGCCTTTTGGTCCGGAAAATCGGCAAGAAGACTATTCACTCCCGTGTCCGCCTGGTTCACGGCGCGGTCGCCTACAGGTTCGGTGATGGCCACGCCGTTCAGCTGCAAGCCGTCTCGTGCGACGCTGACGCCGTTGTCATCGAATTCGCCTATTCTGACCGTGTAGACGAAGCTCAGGATACCGGCGGCGACGTTGCTTCCCACCACGTACCTCGCGGTGCGTCGGTCGGCTCCGATCTGCAACGCCAGCGTCGGTGAGGGATCTCCCTCCATGATTGGTGGGTCTATTACCAGCCCTCGGTCGAAAAGCACGTCAACCTTGATTTCCTCTCCCTCGGCGTAGCCGCCCGGGTCTTGCGGGGCCGAGGCGAACCGGATCGTTGTCGCCCGAGGCGGCCCTCCGTCGTAGACAAAAAAGATTGTCGGCAGGTCCGCAATTTCGAAACCGGTGAAGCACTGCCCT
Source organism: uncultured Chromatiales bacterium (assembly GCA_964347615.1). GTDB lineage: Bacteria > Pseudomonadota > Gammaproteobacteria > Poriferisulfidales > Oxydemutatoraceae > CAYFZO01. The sequence continues at coordinate 1,804 of CAYFZO010000048.1, read as the reverse complement.
TGATGTTTCCAATCATTATCGCAGTTGTTCGGCGGCGGCGGCAGCGCGGAAAAGGCAATCTTGACTTGGTCTTGACCCGTGTTTCGGGTCACGGTGACCGTTTCGCTCCGCGTACTGCCCGCGGGAATCGTCATCGAATTGGCGGATAGTCGGACGCCGTCCGCCGTCAGATCGAACTCCAGCGGATACGGCGCCCCTTCACGCAGCTTGAGTTCGACCATCGCGGTGTTTGCTGAAAGCAAGCTTGTCAGTTCTTGCGTTTTGTCAACCACCGGTTCCAAACCCGGCGTGAATCTGAAAGGAGCGCCGGGATTGTCATGCAGCTGAAGCGACCTCAGGCTCGAAAGATCAAAGAACACGTCCTCCGGCAATTCCCGGAGCTGGTTGTCGTACAGCCATAACTGTTGAAGGCGCCCGAGACCGGTGAACGGACGGTGTCCCGCGTCGCCGACGCCCGGCAGCGTGGTCAAATCGTTGCCGTCCAGCCGCAACCGTTCAAGATTAGTGAGCCGGGTGAACAGCCGGTTCTGCAACAACCACCGGTTGCCGGGCGAGTCTACGGAGGTCAAGCCGTTGTCGTACAGCCATAACCGTCGAAGGCCGCTGGTACCGTCGAACAGCCTCGCCTCCAACTGGCGCAAGCTGGGGTTGTTGGTCAGCTGCAACTCCGTAAGGCTACGGAAATTGCCGAACACGCCGAACACGCCCACCTCCAGATCAGTCAAGATAGGATGTCCGCTTATTTCCAATGTACGTAAGGGGAGTAGATTCAAAATCGAGTTGGTGAAGTCGTCCTTTTTATAACTTCGAACATCTGTAACTCCCTGAAGTGACATCGTTGTCAATCTGGGTATTTCGCGTACGTCGGAACAATCACTTACCCCGGCAGCTTCTTGGATCTTAGTCCGTACGGAACTTGTCCTGTCGCAGACGCCTTCTTTGATATCGACTCCAAGGGCGCGATTAAGCAGATCCAGTGTATAGCCGTCGCCAGGCCGAAGGAACGGAGAGAATCTATCGCGCGTCCGCTCGATAATATTATCGTCTACGATGAGGAACTGAATGGTTCCGCTGTTCGCGCCTGCGGGTACGGCGACTGCGCGGAAGTTGCCGACCACGCTGCCGCCGATTATCTCGTAGTCGTTGAAGTCGGCGGTTTCTTCCTCAATGGTGTAATGGACGGTGGTCTCCGTCGTCACAGGGGGCCGAATGTTGAAGACCACGTTTATCGTTTCCCCCTCAACAGCTTCAATGCTGTCTCCAAACCCTATCACCGGCATCTCCGGTTCTTGAGCTTGTGCGCAAAAAGTCGTCGCCGTCAGTGCGACCGCCAGGACGCCGGCGAGTATGCCCAGGACCGTCGTTCCGCCGGCGCGTGGGCTCCGATCGTCAAGGAAGAGGAGAGTACGTGGAATCACGACGGCGGCACGCAAACGGCAAATCAGAAAGCTGGCCTCTCGAGGAAGCGCTTTCATCAAGTCAGCTGTGCGTCGGGCACCCGGAACCGTATTGGCTGGCAGCTGTTCCATGGAGTGTTCAAGTTACTCCAGCCGGCTAATCGGTGTCAATTTTGGGGTCAATTTTGGTGCGGGCGAATGCAAGGAGCATATAGCATGTCTCCCCACGTCTCCCCGTATTCTCCGTGTCTCTCCCCGAGGGATAAACCGAGGGACAAACCGGGGGGATAAATCCCAAGAAGACAATGGGAGACAAACCCCAAGAAGATAAACCGCGGGGCAAACCTCAGGGAGAGGGGGGGGGGGGGGGGGGGGCGCGGGCCCGCGAACCGGCATAGGGCCCCGGG
>CAYFZO010000047.1:0-6605 GCA_964347615.1 uncultured Chromatiales bacterium | reverse complement strand
CTCTTTTATAACCAACTGAGCACCTTGCCGGCGGGTGTCTTTTCAGGTCTCGGCAAATTGCGGATATTGGCCCTCTTTGAGAACCAGCTGAGTGACTTGCCGTCGGGTGTTTTTTCAGATCTCGGCAGCTTGGAGAACTTGGATCTTTCTTTCAATCAACTGAGCATCTTGCCGTCGGGTGTTTTTTCAGGTCTCGGCAGCTTGCAAACCTTGCGTTTATCGAACAACCTCGGCGCGCCTTTTGTTTTTGCTCGCCCGCGACTTGAGCCGACGGGCACGTCGCCCGGCCCTGGCGTCGTCGAGGTCAGACTGGTCGTGGATGAACCGTTGCCGACGAGGATGACCGCGGACTTATCAGCCGAAGGCGGCATGTTGTCAGACTCGCAAGCAGTAATTCCCAGAGGGAGCACCGAAGGCGCTGTTTTCTCCGTGACTCAAATCGCGGGTGCGCCGGTGACGTTGAGGGCGTCCACAGGTGTGCTGACCGGTTATTTCGGCGGCGAGACCGCGCCGAGCGAACTGGTTCTGGACGTGGTCGGCCCGTCGGTGTCGGGCGTTGCGATTGTTTCGATCCCGGCTTCCGGCGATGCATATCAGGCGGCGGACAATGAAGTCATCCGCGTCGAGGTCGGTTTCGACGAGGCGGTCGAGGTGTTGACTTCCATCGCCGGGCCGTCGCTGGCGCTCACGATCGGGGAGACGACGCGAGCGACGACTTACATCCCGGATTTGAGCGGAGCCACGACGCTGGTGTTCGCCTACGCGCTCCAGACCGGCGACGCCGACGCCGACGGTATCAGTATCGAGGAGGACGCGCTGGTGCTTGCGGGTGCGGAGATAGCCGACCTGTTCGGGAACCCGATAGAGAGTACGAGTCTGGGAAGTCACGCCGTCTCGAACGTTGCGGGTCACCAAGTCGTCGAGCGCACGTTCAGGGTGTTTTTCGAGCCGGCGGAGATAAGGTTGGTGCGTGGCGGTGCAGCGATGGTGGTTCTGAAGATCGAGCCTGCGTTGCAAGATTCAGAAGAGGTGGTGGTTAACTTGGGCGATCCCCGGGGTTTAACGGGGGATTTAACGGGGGGTTTGACGGTGAATCCGGTTCGAGTAAGGCTGACTCCGGCGAGCAATGAGGTGGACGTAACCGTGGCGGCGGAATCGACGGCGGACCTCGGCAAGGCGAAGTTGTCGGCGACGTTGGACGCGGGCGCGTCGTCGCTTGGAAACTCGCGTGTGACGATGGAATCTTTGGCGGTCGAGGTGGTACGCGGCGTGGAGTTGCTGATTGGCGGCTCGGTTTCTCCGCCGGCGTTGAGTTTTTCCGCTGGCACCAGCGCCACCTTGCCGATATCCACAAATCCGATCCTGCAGATGGGTGAGCGTGTGACGGTGTCCTTGAGCGTGAGCGATTCGGAATTGATTTTGAGTTCGAGGACGATAACGCTCGACCATCTAAGCACCGAGATCAACGTTGCGTTGAGTTCGGACGTGCCGGGGTTGACCGCTCGAGTTGATGCGGCCGGCGTCGGAGACGACGTTGAACCGCTGAACCGGCCGACGTTGGAGGTCAACGTATTGGCGTTTGTATCGGTCGTGGTCTCCCCGCAAACCATCGAAGTCCGGCAGGGCGGCAGCACGCCGATACGGGTCACGACCGATCCGCCGCTGAAAGCAGGGCAGTCGGCAATGGTGAGCTTGTCGGTGCCGGCCGAGTCCGGTATCCGCTTCGACGGGAACACTCAGGTCACCGTGCTGTTGCGCGGCTCGAACTTGACCGCAGCCGAGTTGATCGTTGCGGCTTCATTCGACGCGTTGCCCGGGCCGCCGTTCGGTCCGCCGGTCGACGTGACCGTCACCGCGCAGGGAGGAGACGGGCTTACGCTTGCCGATCTGCTCCCCGAAGTGCAGGTGAACGTGGTCTTGCCGAGAGTGTCCGCGGTTTTGACGCCGGTTTCCGGCGAAGACGTGCTGAGTTTCGTCGCCCGCGATCGAGGGATGGTGAACGTGAGTCTCGGGGGCGACGCTTTGCGGTCTCCCCAGCAAGCGGTGTTGCGGTTGACCGCTTCGGATCCGAGGCTGCGGATAACCCCGAGCGAGGTCACGCTGAGCCCGGGCGCATTGACGACGACGGTCTCGGTGACGGCGGACCAGGCGTTGTCCGGTGAGATCACGGTGTCGGCGCTAAGCGGGGTTGAATTGGTCGAGGTTCAGCCTTTGGCGTTCGAGGTGCTGCGTCGTGAACTGGTGGTGTCGTTCGTCCCCGCCGAGGTGAGTTTGGTTCGCGGGGGTGCCGCGGCGACGGCGTCTTCGGTGCAGGTGACGTTGAGGGTTGACCCTGAATTGCTCGGCGACGAGGAGATTGGGGTTGATTTGGGGGTTGATTTGTCCGGCGGGTCTTTTGAAGTCGAGCCGCGGAGCGTGAGACTGAGTTCGATGAGCCGGACGGCGACGGTGACCGTGACCGCGGGTCCGAACTCATTCAGCGGCGAAGTCACGGCGGTGCCCAACGCCGACGTGCGGGTCGGCGACGCGTCGGTGACGTTTGAGTCTTTGACGGTCGAGGTGGTGCGCGGCGTGGAATTGTCGCTTTCGGACCATGCGGGTCAAGCGGTGGAGACGGTTACGATCGTGGCGGGAGAGTCGACCGAAATCACGGTGGCGACGGTTCCGGTGCTTGAAGGGAACGAGCGGGTGACGGTGACATTGAGCGTTGCTTCCGGCTTGACTTTGGAGGGCGTCGGTTCGGCGCTGATTGGCGGGAACGCGCTGGTTCTGACTTCGGAGGCGGACTCGACGAGCGCCACGGTCAGGGTGGGCACGTCGACCCCGGATTTGAATTTGAGGGTCGGGGTATCGGCGTCGGGCGTGGGAGAAAACGTCGAGGTTGTCGGTGAGGCACCGTCGCTTGGGGTCATAACCGAAGTTGCGGATGAAGTCGCGGTGGTGCTTCCTTCACTGCCGATCGCGGTTCAGCAAGGGGGCAGCAGCACGATGCTTCGCGTAGGAACCGACCCGCTGTTGGATATGGGGCAATCGGTGGCGTTGCGATTGACGATAGCGCCGGATGACGCGGGTTTGAGTTTTGCCGGCGGTTTATTCATCACGGACGTGAGACTGGAAGAAACCCAGCGAAGTGTTGACGTCGAGGTGATTGCGTCGCCGGATGCGGCAATCGGAAGCAGCGTTCGGGTCACCTCGATGGAGATGGATGCTTCCGTGGGATTGGGGGTGGTCATTGACGGTCGTTCTCAGGCGACGCTTGAGGTGACGACGCCTCAGGTGACCCTCGGGTTGAGGCCCGCGGGCGGCGAGATCGGAGAGGCTTTGGTGCTGGGTCTTGGGGATAGCAAGGCAGTGGAGTTGAGTCTGACCGAGTTCATGCTGTCCGGGAGGCAGACGGCGGAGTTCGAGGTGTCGGTTTCGGGTGCCGGGTTGAGTCTGCAAGGCGGTGCGCCGAACCTGCGAGTGAGTTTGGACGCCGCTTCGAATATGACGATGGAAGTGACGGTGGCTGCTTCGACCGATGCGGCTTCCGTCGGGGAGTTGAGCGTGAGGACTTTGAGCGGGGTCGAGTTGGCAGGTGGCGCGCAAGCGGCGACGTTGCCGGTCGAGGTGTTGCAGGAGGTGTCGTTGATTTTCGACCCGGATTTGGTGTTGATTCGGCAAGGTCGCAGCACGAGGTTTGAGGTGAGGATGAATGAGCCTTTGGTTGCAGACCGCTCGGTGGCGGTGGCACTGGTCATTTCAGCAGAGGGTTTCAGTTTCGCCGGCACCGGAAGCATGCGGCATGAGGTCGTGCTGGACGCGGACAAGGCGATGGAGACGGTGACGGTGGCAACGACGGCGGCCATCGGCTCGATAGCGCCGGTGTCGGTGTCGGTAGACCCGACGCCGGGCATTGACGGGTTGGACGTGCTGCCGGGTTTGAGTTTGCAAGTGCTGCCGCCGCCGGCTGTCGTGATGATCGGAAACGAGTCTTCGATGGTGTCGGTGAGGGAAGGGGAGACTGCGATGATTACCGTCCGGGCAGCCCCGGCGCCGTCGGAGGCGTTGACGATCGGCTATGTGATCGGCACGGACGGCGACGTCGCCACGGTCGACGCCGACGGGAACGACTACGCTGACGCCGGCGTCGGCACGGTCACGATTGGAGCGGGTGAAGAGAGCGCGACCATCGGGGTTCGAATCACCGACGACGCGGCAATCGAAGTGCCCCGGGAATTTTTCAGGGTGTCGCTGACCGCTCCCTCTGAGGACGCGGCCTACGTACTGGCCTCACCCGACCGAACCACGGCGATTGTGGTCATCAAGGAAGGCGTGTGCGACAGGACGGAGCAAGTTCGAGACGGGATTTTGGCGAGAGCCGGCGGCGTCAGCGACTGCGCCGACGTGACGGGCGACGATTTATCCGGGGTAAGAGGGGTTTTGGATTTGAGCTCCATGGGCATCGCCGTTCTCAGGGCAGGTGACTTTTCAGGTCTCGGCAACTTGGGACAGTTACGGCTCCAGGAGAACGACCTGACCGCCTTGCCTGCGGACGTGTTTTCAGGCCTCGGCAGCTTGGAGGTGTTATGGCTCTCTCTCAATGATCAGCTGACCACCTTGCCGGCGACCGTATTTTCAGGTCTCGGCAACTTGCTGGAGTTGGACCTCGAGAGCAATCAACTGAGCGCCTTGCCGGCGACCGTATTTTCAGGTCTCGGCAACTTGGGGTGGTTGAATCTCGCTGGCAACCGACTGACCGCCTTGCCGACGGGTGTCTTTTCAGGTCTCGAAAACTTGAGCACGTTGGTTCTCAGTGTCAACGCCCTGAGCGCCTTGCCGGCGACCGTATTTTCAGGCCTCGGCAACTTGGAATCCTTGGATTTAAGGGAAAACCCCGGCGCGCCTTTTGTTTTTGCCCGCCCACGACTTGAGCAGACAGGCACGTCGGTTCCGTCGGTGCCCGGCGTCGTCGAGGTCAAACTGGTGATGGATGAAACGTGGCCGACGACGATGACCGCGGCCTTGTCTGCGGAGGGCGGCGACTTATTGGTTGATGAGGCGGTGATTCCCGAAGGAGGCAGCGAAAGCGCTGTTTTCTCTGTGACTCAAACCGCGGGTGCGCCGGTGTCGTTGAGGGCGTCCACAGGTGTTCTGACCGGTTATTTCGGCGTCGAGACCGCGCCGAGTGAACTGGTTCTGGACGTGATCGGCCCGTCGGTGTCGGGCGTCGAGATTATTTCGCGCCCGGCTTCCGGTGATGCGTATTCGGCGTCTTCCGGCGAGGTCATCCGCGTCGCGGTCGGTTTCGACGAGGCGGTCGAGGTGTCGACTCCCACCGCCGGGCCGCGGTTGACGCTCACGATTTGGGAGACGGCGCGGGCGGCGAGTTACGTGCCGGGTTTGAGCGAAGCCTCGACGCTGGTGTTCGCCTACGCACTCCGAGCCGGCGACGTCGACGTGGACGGCATCAGCATCGAAGAGGACGCGCTGGTGCTTGCGGGTGCAGGGATAACCGACGTTTCGGCGCGCAAGAACCCGATAGAGGATACCAGTCTGAGGGATCATGCCATCATGGACGCCGGTCGTCATCGGATCGCGGAACGGCGGTTGTCCTTGTCGTTGAGTCTGGAGCCGTCAAGCGTGACGGTGGGTTCGTTCGCGACGGCGACCTTGACGCTTGAGGGCGCGGAGTTGTTAGCTGAGGAGACTTCGGTGCGGGTATCTTTGACCCTGAGTTCAATTCCGGGTTCAGGTCTCTCCGCGCCGTCGGAAGTGACGTTGAAAGCCGGCGACGCCAGCACGCGGTTCAGGGTGTCCGCGGCCCTCGACGCGACCCCCGGGGATTCAAGTCTGAGGGCGAGCGTGGATCTAAGCGTGCAGAATTCGATCCAAGCGCTGGTGTCGAGCACCACGTTGGAAGTGACGGTGAGCGAGCCGCCGCCGGTCGTGGTGATGGTCAGCAACGAATCCGCGATGGTGTCGGTCAGGGAAGGGGAGACTGCGATGATTACCGTCCGGGCAACCCCGGCACCGTTGGAGGCGCTGACGATCGGCTATGCGATCGGCACGGACGGCGACGACGCCACGGCCGACGCCGACGGGGACGACTACGCTGACGTCGCCGGCAGCACGGTCACGGGCACGGTCACGATCGGGGCGGGCGAAGGGAGTGCGGTCATCGAGGTTCGAATCACCGACGACGCGGCAATCGAAGCGCCCCGGGAATTTTTCAGGGTGTCCCTGACCGCTCCCCCTGGAGACGCAGCCTACGTACTGGCTTCACCCGAGCAAGCCACGGCGATCGTGGTCATCAAGGAAGGCGTGTGCGACAGGACGCCGCAAGTCCGGGATGAGATTTTGCGGCAAATCAGCGGTGTCGGCGACTGCGCCGAGGTGACGGATGACGATCTGTCCGGGGTATCGAGGGTTTTGTCTCTAAGTTCCAGGGACATTGCGACTCTCAACGCCGATGATTTTTCAGGTCTCGGCAACTTGCGGGAGTTGGACCTCTGGCGCAATCAACTGAGCACCTTGCCGGCGGGTGTCTTTTCAAGTCTCGGCAACTTGACGAGATTGCTACTCGGGGAGAACCGACTGAGCACCTTGCCGGCGGACGTCTTTTC
>CAYFZO010000046.1:0-7717 GCA_964347615.1 uncultured Chromatiales bacterium | reverse complement strand
AGGGTGGCGGTGGCGCTTTTGCCGTCGCCGGTGGTCGAGGTTGAACAAGGCGGCGACACGACGTTTCGCGTGACGACCGACCCGCAATTGGATATGGATCAGATAACGACGGTGTATCTGGTGATCGAACCGGACGACGCGGGATTGAGTTTTGTCACCGGTGCCGGCGTCTCATCGAACACCACGGTGGGACTGGGACAAGGCCGCCCGTTCCTTGACGTCGAGGTGGCGGCGAGTTCGGACGCGGTGATCGGCAGTACCGTTCAAGTCACCTCGACGGTGGTGGAGAGTTCCCGGGTGGAAGCCGGCGTTGACGGCGGATCTCGAGTGATACTGAAGGCGACGACGCCTCGGGTGGTTCTCGGATTGACGCCTGAGGACGGTGAGATCGGGGAACCCTTGTCGCTGAATCTTGGGGATGACAAGGCAGTGGAGTTGAGCCTGACCGACTTCACGCTGTCGGGGAACCAGATGGCGGAGTTCGAGGTGTCGGTCTCCGGTGACGGATTGAGTCTGGCAGGTGCCGCGCCGGACAATCCGCAAATCCTGCAAGTGACGTTGGACGCAGAAGACAACGTGACGAGGGCGGTGACGGTGATGGCTTCGGGTAGCGCGGTTTCCGCCGGAGAGTTGAGCGTGAGGGCGTTGAGCGGTGTCGAGTTGGCAGACGGCGCGGAAGCGACGACGTTGCCGATCGTGGTGTTGCAAAAGGTGTCGTTGAGTTTCGTTCCGATGGGTAGGGTGGAGATTCAGCGGGGTCGCAGTACGGAGTTCGAAGTAAGGACGAGCGAGCCTTTGGTTGCCGACCGAATGGTGTCGGTGACGCTGATGATTTCAGGGGACGGCGGCTTCACTTTCGGCAACGGAGAGACGGAGACTGAAATCACGTTCGACGCGAGCACGTCACGCAAGACGGTGAGAGTGGAAACGACGGCGGCAGAGAGCTCGGCGGTGCGGGTGTCGACGAACGTGATGGTGACCTCGGGCGTTGATTTGATGTTGCCGGAGCCCTTGGAGTTGGTGTCTGTGACGCCGGTGGTGTCGGTGGCGTTCTCTCCCGCCGATGAATTGCGGTTGCCGTCAGGCGGCACCACGCCGGTGACGTTGAGTTTGGCGGATTATTCGTTGACCGGAGACCAGAAGATAGTGTTCGATTTAATGGTCGGCGAGGGGCTGGAAGTAGACCCGCCGAGAGTGACCTTGACCGAGGCGATGCGGTCGACGACGGTGCAGGTGACCGCGTCGCGCGACGTGGAATCCGGGACCTTGGTGGTGACGGCGGTTCGCGGTGCGGAGTTGGTCGGCGAGACGCAGTTGCCGGTGGTGGTGGAGCCGCGTCAATTGGCGGTTTCGTTCGAGCCGAACATGGTGACGCTGGTTCGCGGCGGCGCGGCGGCTGAGACGGCTTCGATGGAAGTCCGGGTGGGTGTTGCGCCTGCGTTGGAAGGCGACGAAGAGTTGGTGCTGGAGTTGACTTCAGGCGTTGCCGGCAATCTTGGCGTGAGTCCTGATAGGGCGACGTTGGACTCGATGGATAGCACGACGCCGGTGAGGGTGACCGCAAGCCTCGCGACAGATACAACGAAAGTCGTGGCTTCTGAGGGGATAGGCACTGATATCGGAAACGCGATGGTGTCGTTCATGCCTCTGACGGTTGAGGTCGTGCGCGGCGTGAAGTTGTCGCTTTCCGAGGAGATGGTTACGATCGTGGCGGGAGAATCAGCCGAAATCACGGTGACGACGGAGCCGGAGCTTGAAGGGGCCGAGCAGGTGATGGTGCCATTGAGCGTTGCCGAGGGTTTGTCTGTAGAGGGCGTTGATTCAGATTTGATCGGGGGGAACACGCTGGTTTTGACTTCGGCGGAGAATTCAACAAGTGCCCGGGTCAGAGTGAAGGTGTTGACTCCGGGCTTGGATTTGGGAATGGGGATATCCGCGTCGGGCGTGGGTGAAAACGTCGGCGTTGTCGGCGATCCGCCGTCGCTTCAAGTTGTAACCGAATTTTCGGGCAGGGTCGCGGTGGTGCTTCCTCTGCAGCTGGTCGAAGTTCAGCAAGGCAGCAGCACGAGGCTCCGCGTGGCGACCGACGAGCCGCTGAGGATGGATGAAGCGGTGACGTTGCGTTTGACGATAGAACCGGGCGCAGGTTTGAGTTTTGCCGACGGTTCACCGTCCACGAACGTGAACTTGGGAGAGACCCAGCCAAGCGTTGACGTCGAGGTGTTTGCGTCGTCGGAAGCGGAAATCGGAAGCAGTGCCCGTGTCACCTCGATGGTGGTGGGCGATCCCTCCTTTGGATTGGACGTGATTACCGACGCTCGCTCCGAGGTGAGGCTTGAGGTGACGACGCCTGAGGTGACCCTCGGCTTCACGCCCGCCGACGTTTTGGAACTGAATCTGGGCGAAAGCAAGGCAGTGGGGTTGAGCCTGACCGACTTCACGCTGTCGGGGAACCAGATGGCGGTGTTCGAGGTGTCGGTCTCCGGCGGCGGATTGACTCTGCAAGGCGGTACGCCGAGCCTGGAAGTGAGTTTGAGCACAGTCAACGTGACGGCGGAAGTGACGGTGGTGGCTTCGAATAGCGCGGTTTCCGTCGGCGAGTTGAGCGTGAGGGCGTTGAGCGGTGTCGAGTTGGCAGGCGGCGCGGAAGTGGCGACGTTGCCGATTAGTGTATTGCAACCGGTGGAGCTGGTTTTCGATCCGGACGTGGTGGAGATTCAGCATGGCCGCCGTGCGCAGTTCGAGGTGGTGATCAATCCGTCGTTGGTTGCGGATCGCCAGGCGACGGTGACACTGGTGATTTCGGATATCACCCTCTCGCGCGACTTGCCCCCCGGCTTTCGAGGTTTCGTTTTCGTGGTGCCGGTCGGCCCTGGCAGCACCACCGGGAGCACACAGATCGAAGTCACGTTGGATGCGGGCAAGTCGCGCGAGACGGTGACAGTATCAACGGTGGCGACAGAAGGTTCGATGGCACAGGTGTCGGTGATGGCGGACGGAACGCCGGGCGTTGATTTGGCGCCGCCGCCGACGTTGACGCTGCGGTCCGTGACGCCGGTGGTTTCGGTGGCGTTCTCTCCCGCCGGTGAATTGCGGTTGCCGTCGGGCGGTGAGGCGTCGGTGACGTTGAGTCTGGCGGGTTATCAGCTGAGCGGTGTCCGAAATCAGGCGATAGTGCTCGACGTTTCGGTGGATGGCGAGGGGCTGGCAGTATCCCCGCCGAGTGTGACCTGGACCGCGACGGCGCCGACGGCGACGGTGCAGGTAAGTGCGTCGCGCGCCGCGGTATCCGGGACCCTGGTGGTGACGGCGGTTCGCGGTGCGGCGTTGGTCGGCGAGACGCAGTTGCCGGTGGTGGTGGAGCCGCGTCAATTGGCGGTTTCGTTCGAGCCGAACATGGTGACGCTGGTTCGCGGCGGCGCGGCGGCTGAGACGGCTTCGATGGAAGTCCGGGTGGGTGTTGCGCCTGCGTTGGAAGGCGACGAAGAGTTGGTGCTGGAGTTGACTTCAGGCGTTGCCGGCAATCTTGGCGTGAGTCCTGATAGGGCGACGTTGGACTCGATGGATAGCACGACGCCGGTGAGGGTGACCGCAAGCCTCGCGACAGATACAACGAAAGTCGTGGCTTCTGAGGGGATAGGCACTGATATCGGAAACGCGATGGTGTCGTTCATGCCTCTGACGGTTGAGGTCGTGCGCGGCGTGAAGTTGTCGCTTTCCGAGGAGATGGTTACGATCGTGGCGGGAGAATCAGCCGAAATCACGGTGACGACGGAGCCGGAGCTTGAAGGGGCCGAGCAGGTGATGGTGCCATTGAGCGTTGCCGAGGGTTTGTCTGTAGAGGGCGTTGATTCAGATTTGATCGGGGGGAACACGCTGGTTTTGACTTCGGCGGAGAATTCAACAAGTGCCCGGGTCAGAGTGAAGGTGTTGACTCCGGGCTTGGATTTGGGAATGGGGATATCCGCGTCGGGCGTGGGTGAAAACGTCGGCGTTGTCGGCGATCCGCCGTCGCTTCAAGTTGTAACCGAATTTTCGGGCAGGGTCGCGGTGGTGCTTCCTCTGCAGCTGGTCGAAGTTCAGCAAGGCAGCAGCACGAGGCTCCGCGTGGCGACCGACGAGCCGCTGAGGATGGATGAAGCGGTGACGTTGCGTTTGACGATAGAACCGGGCGCAGGTTTGAGTTTTGCCGACGGTTCACCGTCCACGAACGTGAACTTGGGAGAGACCCAGCCAAGCGTTGACGTCGAGGTGTTTGCGTTGGCGGAAGCGGAAATCGGAAGCAGTGCCCGTGTCACCTCGATGGTGGTGGACGATCCCTCCTTTGGATTGGACGTGATTACCGACGCTCGCTCCGAGTCGACGCTCGTGGTGACGACGCCTGAGGTGATGCTCGGATTGACGCCTGAGGACGGTGAGATCGGGGAACCCTTGTCGCTGAATCTTGAGGATGACAAGGCAGTGGAGTTGAGCCTGACCGACTTCACGCTGTCGGTGCCCCAGACGGCGAAGTTCGAGGTGTCGGTCTCCGGCGAAGGATTGAGTCTGGCAGGTGCCGCGCCAGACGATCTGCAAATCCTGCAAGTGACGTTGGACGCAGAAAACAACGTGACGGCAGGAGTAACGGTAGAGGCTTCGGATAGCGCGGTTTCCGTCGGCGAGTTGAGCGTGAGGGCGTTGAGCGGCGTCGAGGCGGAAGCGGTGACGTTGCCGATCGAGGTGTTGCAATCGGTGTCGTTGAGTTTCGATCCGGCGGACGTGGTGGTGGTGATTGAGCGGGGTCGCAGCGCGCAGTTTGTAGTAGCGATTACCCCGCCGTTGGTTGCGGATCGCAGGACGCCGGTGACGCTGGCGATTTCAGGCCCAGGCTTCAGTTTCGGCGACGGAAATACGCAGCATGACATCGTGTTCGACGCGAGCAAGTCGCGCGAGATGGTGACGGTGGAAACGACGGCGGTAGAGGGTTCGACGGCGCAGGTGTCAATGGTGACGGAGGTGACGCCGGGCGTTGATTTGGCGCCGGTGCCGGAGCCTTTGGAGCTGGAGTCTGTAACGCCGGAGGTTTCGGTGGTGTTTGATCCCGACCCATTGACGTCGGGCGGTGAAGCGTCGGTGACGTTGAGTCTGGCGGGTGGTTATATGTTGACCGGAGATCAGGAGATAGTGCTTGACGTTTCGGCGGACGGGGGGCTGACGGTAGCCCCGATGAGAGTGACCTTGACCGCGGCGATGCCGACGACGACGGTGCAGGTGAGCGCGTCGCGCGACGTGGTATCCGGAAACCTGACGGTGTCGGCGTTTAGCGGCGCAGTGTTGGTCGGCGAGACGCAGTTGCGGGTGATGGTGACACCACGTCCATTGGTGGTTGCGTTTGAGCCGAACATGGTGAGGCTGGTTCGCGGCGGCGTAGAGCCTGATATGGCCTCGACGGAAGTCTTGGTGAGTGTTGCGCCTGAGTTGGAAGGCGACGAAGAGTTGGTGCTGGAGTTGACCTCAGGCAATGCTCCCGGCAATCTTGGCGTAGATCCCGATGAGGCGAAGTTGAGTTCGATGGTGAGCGCGGTGTCGGTGACGGTGACCGCGGGCCGCACGACGGTTTCGGGGGCGGTCATGGCGTCGATGGATGATGCAGGCTCGTCGATCGGAAACGCAGAGGTGTCGTTCACGCCTCTGACGGTCGAGGTCGTGCGCGGCGTGGAGTTGTCGCTTTCTGACCACGCGGGTCAAGCGGTGGAGATGGTTACGATCGTGGCGGGAAGGTCAACCGACGTCACGGTAGCGACGTCTCCGGCGCTTCTAGGGGGCGAACGGGTAACGGTGACGTTGAGCGTTGACTCACGCCTGAGTTTGTCGAGCGCCGCGTTGATCGACGGCAACACGCTGGTTTTGAGCGCGACGAACCCGAGTGCCACGGTTAACGTCGCCACGGATATACCGGAACTGAATCTGGTCAACGGGGTTTCGGCGTTGGGCGTGGGCGAAAACGTCGCCGTTGTCGGCGAGTCGCCGTCGCTTCGAGTTGTAACCGAGTTTTCGGGTGAAGTCGCGGTGGTGCTTTCTCCGCAGCTGGTCGAAGTTCAGCAAGGCAGCAGCACGATGCTCCGCGTGAAGACCGACCCGCTGTTGGGCACGGGGCAGTGGGTGATGGTGCGGCTAGTGATAGAACCGGACAACTTGGGATTGAGTTTCGCCGGCGATTTACCGACCACGGACGTGAGCCTGACAGGAACCCAGCAAAGCGTTGACGTCGAGGTGTTTGCGTCGTCGGAAGCGGAAATCGGAAGCAGTGCCCGTGTCACCTCGATGGTGCTGGGTGATCCCTCCGTGGGATTGAGGGTGACCATTGACGAGTTTTCCGTGGCGACGCTTGAAGTGACGACGCCTCAGGTGACCCTCGGATTGACGCCTGCCGACGTTTTGAAGCTGGATGATCTGGACACAAGCAAGACGGTGGAGCTGAGCCTGACCGACTTCACGCTGTCGAGGAACCAGATGGCGGAGTTCGAGGTGTCGGTCTCCGGCGAAGGATTGAGTCTGGCAGGTGCCGCGCCAAACCGGCAAATCCTGCAAGTGACGTTGGACGCAGAAGACAACGTGACGACGGAAGTGACGGTGATGGCTTCGGGTAGCGCGGTTTCCGCCGGAGAGTTGAGCGTGAGGGCGTTGAGCGGTGTCGAGTTGGCAGACAAAGTGCAAGCGGTGACGCTGCCGATCAGGGTGTTGCAAGAGGTGTCGTTGAGTTTCGTTCCGGCGGATAGGGTGGAGATTCAGCGAGGTCGCAGTACGGAGTTCGAGGTGAGGATGAGCGAGCCTTTGGTTGCCGATCGAATGGTGTCGGTGACGCTGACGATTTCAGAGCAGGGCTTCAGTTTCGACGCCGGGAGTACGCAGTATGAAACCATCAGGTTCGATGCGGATAAGTCGAGCGAGACGGTGCCGGTGTCAACGACGGCGGCAGAGGGTTCGATGGTGCAGGTGTCGACGAACGTGATGGTGACCTCGGGCGTTGATTTGGCGTTGACGGAGCCCTTGGAGTTGGTGTCTGTGACGCCGGAGGTTTCGGTGGCGTTCTCTCCCGCCGATGAATTGCGGTTGCCGTCAGGCGGCACCACGCCGGTGACGTTGAGTTTGGCGGATTATTCGTTGACCGGAGACCAGGCGATAGAGCTCCGTGTTTCGGCGGAGGGTGAGGGGCTGGAAGTATTCCCGCAGAATGTGATCTTGACCGAGCAGAGTGTGATCTTGACCGAGATGGTGCAGTCGACGATGGTGAAGGTGACCGCGTCGCGCGACGTGGAATCCGGGACCTTGGTGGTGACGGCGGTTAGTGGTGCGGCGTTGGTCGGCGAGACGCAGTTGCCGGTGGTGGTGTTGCCGCGTCAACTGGCGGTTTCGTTCGAGCCGAGCATGGTGAGGCTGGTTCGCGGCGGCGCGGCGGCTGAGACGGCCTCGACGGAAGTCCAGGTGAGTGTTGCGCCTGAATTGGAAGGCGCCGAACAGCTGGTGCTGGAGTTGACTTCAGGCGACGGCAACCTTGGCGTAAATCCCGATGAGGCGACGTTGACTTCGGAAGTGAGGGCAGTGGACGTGACGGTGACCGCGACCGTGACCCCCAAGACGGTTTCGACGGAAGTCGTGGCTCTTGAGGGGATGGGCACTGAGATCGGAAACGCGATGGTGTCGTTCATGCCTCTGACGGTTGAGGTCGTGCGCGGCG
>CAYFZO010000045.1:0-8199 GCA_964347615.1 uncultured Chromatiales bacterium | reverse complement strand
GGCTCGGCCTCGGCGTCGTCATTTATCGGGACGCTGAGTGCGGCGGTCGTCTCGCCTGCTTCAATCGTAACGCTGCCGGGGCTTGGGACGGAGTAATCCGAGGCGTCCGCGTCGGCGGTGCCGGGGTCGTCGTCGTCGGTGATCGCGTAACCGACGGCCACGGGCGTGTTCGTCGGTGAACTGAGGGTGACGGTCAGATCGATCGTGCCGCCTTCTTCAATTTCGAAAATCAAGCCGGCGGAAGCGTCGAACGACAGCCCTGAATTCGGGATGACCCGGTGCCCCGCGGCGTTCAAGATCTCGTAACTCCCCAAACTCGTAATCTGCAGCGGGGTCAAGGGGGCGCTCATCAGGGTTATCGTCGCGCCGTCAAGCATCAGTGCATCCGACTCGACGCTGATACCGTCCTCGTCGACGTCGCCGGCTTGGAGCACGTAGGTGAACACCAGCGTCGCAGCTTCGGTCAAGCTCGGGTCGTAAGTCGCCGCTCGCGTCGTTTCCCCGATCGTGAGCGTCAGCGTCGGGGCGCCTGACACGCTGACCGCCTGGTCGAAAGTTATCGCAACCTGGATTTCTTCACCTGAAGACGCTTGATATGCGTCGCCGAAAGACGGTCTCGAAATAATCGTGACACCCGACACCGACGGACCGACCAAATCCACGACCAATTGGCTCGCGGCGGTCTCGACGCCGGAATAATGACCGGTCAACGCACCAGTGGACGCGCTCAAGGTCACCACCGGTGCATCCGAGGCTTGGGTCACGGTGAAAGGATCGCTTTCGGTGTTCCCTGCGGAAATCACCGTTTCCCTGCCCGATAATCCGCCCGATAATTCGCCGCCTTCCACCGATAAGTTCACGGTAATCATCGCCGGCGCGACTCGATCCAGGACCAGTTTGAACGTGCCGGTGCGGGGCATGGGCGGGTCGGTCCGACCGACGCGAACGAGCCGCGAGCGGGCGAAAACAAAAGGCGCGCCGGGATTGTCCGCCAAGTTCAGGACGTTCAGCTTGAGGAGATCTGAAAATGTATTTGCCGGCAAGGCGCTCAGTTCGTTGCTGTGAAGATCCAACCACCTCAAATTGTCGAGACCTGAAAACACGCCGTCCGGCAAGGCGCTCAGTTGATTGCCGAAGAGATACAACTGCCCCAAACCGCTGAGACCTGAAAACACGTCGTCCGGCAAGACGGTCAGCACGTTGGAACTCAACCACAGAACCCCCAAGCGGTCGAGACCTGAAAATACGGTGGCCGGCAAAGCGCTCAGTCGGTTGGACCTCAGGGACAATTCCCTCAAGCTGCCGAGGCTTGAGAATACAGTCCCCGTCAAGGCGCTCAGTTGATTTCCACCGAGGTACAACCGTTCCAGATTGGGGAGACCTGTATCGTCCGGACCTGAAAATACGGTTGGCGGTAAGGTGCTCAGTTGGTTGTGACTGAGGAACAGCCATCTCAAGTTGTCGAGACCTGAAAATACGGTGGGCAGTAAGGCACTCAATTCGTTTTGATCGAGGAACAACCACCTCAAGCGGTCGAGACCTGAAAATACGGTGGCCGGCAAGGCACTCAATTCGTTGGCGTTCAGCCAGAGCGCCTCCAGGTTGTCGAGGCCTGAAAACACGTCCGGCGGCAAGGAAGCCAGTTGGTTCTGATTGAGGTACAGCGACTTCAAATTGCCGAGACCTGAAAATACATTGTCCGGCAACGTGGTCAGCACGTTGGAACTTAACCAGACGGCCTCCAGCTCGACGAGACCCGAAAACACGTCGGGCGGCAGGGAGCTCAGCTGGTTGCTGCTGAGGTCCAATCTCTCCAACTTAGCGAGAGCTGAAAATACATCCGTCGGCAAAGACGACGCGGTCAGTTGGTTGTTACTGAGGTCCAAGGTCTCCAAGTCAGCGAGGGCTGAAAATATCGTGCTGGGCAAGGAAACTCCGGCCAGTCGGTTGTTACCGAGGTACAAGGCCTCCAAGCTGCCGAGATCTGAAAATACATCCGGCGGTAAGGTGGTCAGCCGGTTGCTGCTGAGGTCCAGCCCGTTCAAGCCGTCAAGACCTGAAAAATCATCGGCGTTGAGCGTATCGATGCCGGTGGAACTCAGATCCAAAACCCCCGTCACCTCGGATAAGTGATCATCCGTCACCTCGGCGCAGGCGCTGACGCCGGGGATTCTCCCCAAAATCCCGTCTTGAACTTGCGGCGTCCTGTCGCAGAAGCTTCTTTTGATGGAGATTTCAGTCCCAGCGTAGACGATTTCGAAACCGGTGAAGCATTGCCCTTGATGTTTCTCTTCCTCCGGGCAGTCGTTCGGCGGCGACAGCGGTTCGGAAAGGGTTATCCTGACTTGATCTTCACCCGCGTTTCGGGTCATGGTGATTGTTTCGCTCTGCGTGCTGCCCGCGGGAATCGTCACCTGATTGGCGGATAGTTGAACGCCGGATGCCGTCAGCGCGAGCGTCAACGGATACGGTGCGCCTTCGCGCAGCGTGAGTTTGACCATCGCGGGGATGTTTACTGAAAGCAAGTCCGCCGGTTCTTCTGCTTCGTCGGCCGGTTCCAACCCCAACGTCAAGCTGAAAGGGGTGTCGGGATTGTCGTGCAGCTGAAGCGATCTCAGGCTCGGAAGTCCCGTGAACGTGCCCTCCGGCAGCGCGGTCAGACGGTTGCTGCTCAGTGCCAACCGCAGAACCGAGCCGAGATTGTCGAATACGCCCTCAGGCAACGTGGTCAGATCGTTGCCGTCCAGCCGCAACTCCGTCAGGCTGCCGAGATTGTCGAATACGCCCTCAGGCAACGTGGTCAGATCGTTGTCGTCCAGCCGCAACTCCGTCAGGCTGCCGAGATTGTCGAATACGCCCTCAGGCAGCGTGGTCAGATCGTTGTCGTCCAGCCGCAACTCCGTCAGGCGACCGAGACCGTCGAACACGCCCTCCGGCAGCGTGGTCAGATCGTTGCCGTTCAGCCGCAACCGCTGAAGGGTATTCTTGATATCGTCGAACACGTCCTCCGGCAGCGTGGTCAAACCGTTGTTGCTTAGATATAAACGCTCCAGGCGTTCGAGTTCGAAGAATTCCCCTCTTTTCAGGGTTGTAAGGCCTGGGTTGTCGACTATCTCTATCTGTCTGATGAATCTGGGATTATTTACCTCGGCACAATGAGCTCGGTTGCGAATTTTTGTTATCGCGTCCCTGACCTGCGGCGTTCTGTCGCAGACGCCTTCTCTGATAAAGAATCTGATCTCGGTTTGTGACCCCAGTTCATAGTCGTCGGAATCAACCAATCTCAGGCTGAACGTATCGCGCGCCCGCTCGACAAGATCATCGTCCACGATGAAGATCTGAATGGTTCCGCTGGTCGCGCCTGCGGGCACGACGACCTCGCCGCTGCCGGCCTCATAGTCGTCGGCGTTGGCCGTGCCGGGCGTAAGGCGGTAACGGACGGTAGTCGGCATCGCCACGGCGACGTTGAAGTTGAAGACCGCGTTCTCCGTTGTCCCCTCATCAGGTCGAAGTTGGCTTTCTTCAAACGATAAAGCCTGGGCCTTCACTTTATGGTTCGGGGCGTTCCGGATCGCATGGCCGCCCAAGTCCAGAGACACGGGGACGCCGTCATCGAGGATGCGCGCAGCGTTGAGATGCAACGCCCCATCAGGAACGCTGATGCCGTCATCGTCGACGTCGTCGTCTTGCGGCTTGTAGCGGAACACCATTTTGTCGTTGGAACTCGCGCCCTCGTCGTAGGCTGCAAACCGCGTTTCGTCCCCCACCTCCAACGCCAGCGACGGCCAGCTTCCGTCGTTCGCCTGGACCACGTCGATTTCCCCGCTGAATTGAAGTTCGACGACGATTTCCTCGTTGGGGCCGCCCGCCGCATAGGTATCGCCTGCGAGCGGAGCCGAAGTGATTGCGACGCCTGACACGGCGGAAAGAGGCTGGTCGTCCAAGACGAACTCGGCGTCGGAAACGATTTCAAAGCCGGAGAAGCACTGCCCGCGACGTTGTTGCGAACTGGTGCAGCTGCTAGGCGGTGGAGGTGGAGATACGTCGGCAAACGACGTCGCCACCGAACTTTCCCCTTGAAGGCGGGTCACCGTGAACGTGCTGCTCCACGTGCTGCCGGCCTCGATCGTTACTTCAGTGGTGGACAACGTTCCGGAAAGCGCCTGAAGGCCGATTTCCAAAGCGTACGGCGCGCCTTCACGCAGCGTTGCCCGGAGAACCACCGGGTCGTCCGTCAACGTCGGTGCTTGTTCCTCGCCGGCGAATTCAAGTCTCAGCTTCAGTTGGAAAGGCTCGCCGGGGTTTCCGTCCAGGGTAAGTGCCCTGAGGTTGGAGAGCGGTCCCGAGAACACGCCCGGCGGCAACGCGGTCAGGCGATTGCTGTGAAATCGCACCCAATCTATTCTTTCAAGATCCGAGAACAGACCCGGCGGCAGGGATTCCAATAGATTATCGGCAAAACGCAACACCACCAAAGACTCGTAGCCGGAAAAAGCCCCCGCCGGCAATTCGGTCAACCGGTTGCGGTCGACAATCAGGTTCTGCAACCGTGTCAGCCCGAAAAACACTTGTTCCGGCAATTCCCGGAGCTGGTTGACGTCCAGACGCAAGTTGCGCAAATTACCGTTGTCCGCAAAGATATCGTCCGGCAGTTGCGTTATCCCGTTGCTTCCGAAGTCTATCGTTTGCAAATTGCTCAACCCGTTGAAAATACTCGCCGGCCACGCGGACAGTTGGTTGCGCTGGACTTGCAAACTCCTCAAACTCCCCAAATCTGAAAAGACAGTGGCCGACAACGTGGTCAAAGAGTTGTCGTTCAGCCACAACCCCGTAAGGCGACCGAGACCGTCGAATACGCCTTCCGGCAGCGTGGTCAAACCGTTGTTGTTCAGCCGCAACTCCGTAAGGTTGCCGAGGCCGTCGAATACGTCCGCCGGCAGCGTGGTCAAACCGTTGTTGTTCAGATCCAAGCGCTGCAGGCCGTCGAGTTCGAGGAAGTCCCCTCCTTTCAGGGTTGTAAGACTTGGGTTGTTGACTATCGATAGCCGTGTAATGCCGCTGATATTATCTACGTCGGAACAATGAGATTGGCTGCCAAGTTGTCTTATCGCCTCGGCGACCTGCGGGGTTCTGTCGCAGACGCCTTCTCTGATGGAGACTTCAATCCTGGTCGATGAACCCAGTACATAGCCGTCGGAATCAACCAAGATCAGGCTGAATGTGTCGCGCACGTGCTCGGCAATATCATCGTCTCGGATGAAGATCTGAATGGTTCCGCTGGTCGCGCCTTCGGACACGATGATCTCGCCGTTGCCGGCCACGTCCACGTAGTCGTCAGCGTTGGCCGTGCCGGGCATAAGGGCGTAACGGACGGTGGTCGGCATCGCCACAGGGGCGCTGAAGTTGAAGACCGCGTTGATCGTTTCCCCCTCAAGAGGTTGAATTTCGCTATCCTCAAACGATATGGAAGGGAAAGTCCGGACCTGTTGTTCCGGGAAATCGGCAAGAAAATCATCCACGTTCACGTTCGCGTCGAGGTCGCGTACAGGTTCTGTGACGGACGCGCCGTTCAGCTGCAAGCCGTCTTGTGCGACGCTGACGCCGTTTCCATCGAAGTCGCCTGTTCTGACCGTGTAGACGAAGCTCAGGATGCCGGCGACGACGTTGCTTCCCACCACGTAAGTCGCGGTGCGTCGGTCGGCTCCGATCTGCAACGCCAGCGTCGGTGAGGAAGACCCCTCCGTGATCGGTGAGATGACCAGCTTTCGGTCGAAAACCACGTCAACGTTGATTGTCTCCCCCTCGGCGTAGCCGCCCGGGTCTTGCGGGGTCGAGGTGAACCGGATCGTTGCCACCCGAGGCCCCATTCCGTCGTAGACAAAATCGATTGTCGGTGCACCCACAATCTCGAAACCGGTGAAGCATTGCCCTCCATGTCTCCAAGAAGACGTACAGTTGTTCGGCGGCGGCGGCGGTGCGGAAAAGTCAATCCTGACTCGGTCTTCACCCGTGTCTCGGGTCGCCGTGATCGTTTCGCTCCGCGTACTGCCCGCGGGAATCGTCACCGAATTGGCGGATAGTTGAACGCCTTCTGCCGTCAGATTAAATTCCAGCGGATACGGCGCCCCTTCACGCAGCTTGAGTTCGACCATCACGGCTCCGGTCCCGTCAAGCAATTTTGCCAGTTCTTGCGTTTTGTCAAACGGTTCCAAACCCGACGTCAATCTGAAAGGCGCGCCGGGATTGTTGTGCAGATGAAGCGAACGCAGGCTCGAAAGCCCCCAGAACACGTCCTCCGGCAACGTGTTCAAGCGGTTGCCGTCCAGATCTAACCGTTGAAGGCTCCCGAGATCGGTGAACGGCCGGTTCTCCGACAGCGTGGCCAATTCGTTGCCGTCCAGCCGCAACTCCTCAAGATTATCGAGACCGGTGAAAAGCCTAACGAAATCGCCGGGGGGCGGCGAGGGCTCCTCCGGCAACGTGGTCAAGCTGTTGCGGTCCAGCCGCAACACCCGAAGATTGGTGAGACCGGCGAACAGATCCGCTGGCAACTGATTCAAACGGTTGTTGTTCAGCCGCAACTCTTCAAGGGAATCGCCGAACAGGCCCGCCGGCAGCGTAGCCAATTGAGCATGTCTGCTCAATTCCAACGAACTTAAGGGGAGTTTATTCAAAATTTCGTCGGTGAAGTCATCCCTTTTATACGTTGTAACTGAGTTCCAGCTCGTAAGTGATAGCCTTGGAGGGCTAGGCACAGGGACTTGGCTTACGTCGGAACAATGACTTGCCTGGGCATCTTCTCGGGTAAAAAAAGCACGTACGGAACTTGTCCTGTCGCAGACGCCTTCTTTGATAGTGACTTCAATCCTGGTCTGTGAACCCAGTGAATATGTAAAGTCGTTGGAAGCATCCAATCTCAGATCGAATCTATCGCGCGTCCTCTCGATAATTTCATCGTCCTCGATGGCAATCTGAATGGTTCCGCTGGTCGCGCCTTCGGGCACGACGACCTCGCCGGTGCCGCTGAAGGCGGTGTAGTCTCCGCCGCTGGTCGTCACGTCAATAATGGAGTAATGGACAGTGGTGGTCGGCGTCGCTACAGCGGGGTTGAAGTTGAAGACCGCGTTGATCGTTTCCCCCTCAAGAGCTTCAATGCTGGTCCGTTCAAACGAGATGGAAAGGAAAGCCTGGGCCTTTTGCTCCGGGAAATCGGCAAGAAAATCATCCACTCCCAGGTTTGCCAGGTTCGCAGGGTTGTTGAATACGTCGGTGATGGTCGAGCCGTTCAGCTGCAAGCCGTTTGGCGCGACGCTGACGCCGTTTTCATCAAGGTCACCTATTCTGACCGTGTAGACGAAGCTCAGTATGCCGGTGAGGGCGTTGCTTTCCGCCACGTACGTTGCGGTGCGTCGGTCGGCTCCGATCTGCAACTCCAGCGTCGGTGAGGAGGGTGAGCCTTCCATGATCGGTGGGTCTATTACCAGCCCTTTGTCGAAAACCACGTCAACCCTGATTACCTCCCCTGCGACGTAGCCCTCCGGGCGTTGCGGGGCCGAGGTGAACTGGATCGTTGTCGCCCTGGGGCCCGTTCGGTCGTGGACGATTTCGAAACCGGTGAAGCATTGCCCTTGATATTTCCAATTAGACAAGCAGTTGTTAGGCGGTGCCGGCGGCTCGGAAAAGTCAATCCTGATTCGATCCATGCTTGGGGTCATGGTGAACGTTTCGCTCTGCGTACTGCCCGCGGGAATCGTCACCGAATTGGCGGATAGTTGAACGCCGGATGCCGTCAGCGCGAGCGTCAATGGATAAGGCGCGCCTTCGCGCAGCGTGAGTTTGACCCTATTGACGTTGGCCGCTTCGTCGGCCGGTTCCAAACGCAACGTCAATCTGAAAGTAGTGCCGGGATTGTCGTGCAGCTGAAGTGCTCTCAGGCTCGAAAGTCCCGAGAACACGCCCTCCGGCAACGTGGTCAGTTGGTTGTCATGGAGAAGCAACCTCTCCAAGTTGGCGAGATCTGAAAATACACCCGGCGGCAACGCGGTCAGTTGATTAGCCTGGAGGCGCAAGTCCTGCAAGTTGACGAGACCTGAAAATATAGTCGTCGGCAGGGCGGTCAGTTGGTTGCGGTTGAGAACCAACTTGTTCAAGTTGCCGAGACCTGAAAACACGGTTGCCGGTAAGGTGCTCAGGTGATTG
>CAYFZO010000044.1:0-8584 GCA_964347615.1 uncultured Chromatiales bacterium | reverse complement strand
GAAAGGATCGCTTTCGGTGTTCCCTGCGGAAATCACCGTTTCCGCGACCGATAATTCGCCGCCTTCCGCCGACAAGTTCACGGTTGTCATCGCCGGCGCGACTTGATCCAAGACCAGTTTGAACGTGCCGGTGCGGGGCATGGGCGGGTCGGTCCTGCCGACGTAAACGAGCCGCGAGCGGGCGAGAACAAAAGGCGCGCCGGGATTGCCCGCCAAGTTCAGGATGTTCAGATTGAGGAGATCTGAAAATGTATTTGCCGGTAAGGCGCTCAGTTCGTTGCCATGAAGGTCCAACCACCTCAAATTGCCGAGACCCGAAAACACGTCGTCCGGCAAGGCGCTCAGTTGATTGCCGAAGAGATACAACTGCCCCAAACCGCTGAGACCTGAAAACACGTCGTCCGGCAAGACGGTCAGCACGTTGGAACTCAACCACAGAACCCCCAAGCGGTCGAGACCTGAAAATACGGTGGCCGGCAAAGCGCTCAGTCGGTTGGACCTCAGGGACAATTCCCTCAAGCTGCCGAGGCTTGAGAATACAGTCCCCGTCAAGGCGCTCAGTTGATTTCCACCGAGGTACAACCGTTCCAGATTGGGGAGACCTGAATCGTCCGCACCTGAAAATACGGTGGGCGGTAAGGTGCTCAGTTGGTTGTGACTGAGGAACAACCATCTCAAGTTGTCGAGACCTGAAAATACGGTTGGCGGTAAGGCGCCCAATTCGTTTTGATCGAGGAACAACCACCTCAAGCGGTCGAGGCCTGAAAATACGGTGGCCGGCAAGACGCTCAATTCGTTGGCGTTCAGCCAGAGCTCCTCCAGGTTGACGAGGCCTGAAAACACGTCCCGCGGCAAGGAAGCCAGTCGGTTCTGATTGAGGTACAGCGACCTCAAATTGCCGAGACCTGAAAACACGTCGTCCGGCAACGTGGTCAGCACGTTGGAACTTAACCAGACGGCCTCCAGCTCGACGAGACCCGAAAACACGTCGGCCGGCAGGGAGCTCAGCTGGTTGCTGCTGAGGTCCAATCTCTCCAAGTTAACGAGAGCTGAAAATACATCCGTCGGCAAAGACGACGCGACCAGTTGGTTGTTACTGAGGTCCAAGGTCTCCAAGTTAGCGAAGGCTGAAAATGTCGTTCCAGACAAGGAACCCTCGGCCAGTCGGTTGTTACCGAGGTACAAGGTCTCCAAGCTGCCGAGATCTGAAAATACATCTGGCGGTAAGTCGTCCAGTCGGTTGTCACTGAGATCCAAGGTCTCCAAGTTGGCGAGGGCTGAAAATATCGTGCTGGGCAAGGAAACCCCGGCCAATCGGTTGTTACCGAGGTACAAGGCCTCCAAGCTGCCGAGATCTGAAAATACATCCGGCGGTAAGGTGGTCAGCCGGTTGCTGCTGAGGTCCAGCGTCTCCAAGCTGCCGAGGATTGAAAATACGCGTTCCGGCAAGTCCTCCAATCGGTTTCCGGAGAGGCGCAAGTTCTCCAAATTGCCGAGACCTATAAATGCACCTGACGATAAGGTGGTCAGCCGGTTGCTGCTGAGGTCCAGCCCGTTCAAGCCGTCAAGACCTGAAAAATCATCGGCGCTGATCGTATCGATGTCGGTGGAACTCAGATCCAAAACCCCCGTCACCTCGGATAAGTGGTCATCCGTCACATCGGCGCAGTTGCTGACGCCGGAGATTAACTCCAAAATCTTGTCTCGAACTTGCGGCGTCCTGTCGCAGACGCCTTCTCTGATAGAGATTTCAATCCTGGTCGATGAACCCAGTACATAGCCGTTGGAAGGATCCAAGTTCAGGCTGAATGTCTCGCGCGCCCGCTCGACAATATTATCGTCCACGATAGGGATCTCGATGGTTCCTTCCGTTGCGCCTTCGGGCACGACGACCTCGCCGCTGCCAGCCATGTAGTCGTTGGCGTCGGCCGTGCCGGACTCAATGGTGTAACGGACGATGGTCTGCATCGCCACGGCGACGTTGAAGTTGAAGACCGCGTTCGCCGTTTCCCCCTCAGCGGCCTCAATTTCGCTCTCTTCAAACGATATGATAGGGAGAGCCCGGACCTTTTGTCCCGGAAAATCGGCAAGAAAATCATCCACGCTCAGGTTCGCAGGGTTGTCGTTTACAGGCTCGGTGACGGTCGCGCCGTTCAGCTCCAAGCCGCCTTGCACGACGCTGACGCCGTTTTCATCAAAGTCGCCTACTGTGACCGTGTAGACGAAGCTCAGGATGCCGGCACCGACGTTGCTTCCCACCACGTAAGTCGCGGTGCGTCGGTCGGCTCCGATCTGCAACGCCAGCGTCGGCGAGGAGGAAGCCCCCTCCGTGATCGGTGGGTCTATTACCAGCCCTCGGTCGAAAACCACGTCAACCTTGATTATCTCCCCCTTGACGTAGCCGTCCGGGTCTTGCGGGGTCGAGGTGAACCGGATCGCTGCCACCTGAGGCCCCATTCCGTCGTAGACAAAATCGATTGTCGGTGCGCCCACAATCTCGAAACCGGTGAAGCATTGCCCTTGATGTCTCCAAGAAGACATACAGCTGTTCGGCGGCGGAGGCGGCGCGGAAAAGTCAATCCTGACTCGGTTTTCACCCGTGTCTCGGGTCGCCGTGATCGTTTCGCTCCGCGTGCTGCCCGCGGGAATCGTCACCGAATTGGGGGATAGTTGAACGCCGGATGCCGTCAGATCAAATTCCAGCGGATACGGTGCCCCTTCACGCAGCTTGAGTTCGACCATCACGGCTCCGGTCCCCTCAAGCAATTTTGCCAGTTCTTGCGTTTTGTCAAACGGCTCCAAACCCGACGTCAATCTGAAAGGCGCGCCGGGATTGTCGTGCAGCTGAAGCGAACTCAGGCTCGAAAGCCCCCAGAACGCGCCCTCCGGCAACGTGTTCAATTCGTTGCCGTCCAGCCGCAACCGCTGAAGATTAACGAGATCGGTGAACGGCTGGTTCTCCGACAGCGTGGCCAATTCGTTGCCTCTCAGCCACAACTCCTGAAGACTAGTGAGACCGGCGAAAAGCCTAACGAAATCGCCGGGGAGCAGCGAGGGCTCCTCCGGCAACGTGGTCAAGCTGTTGCGGTCCAGCCGCAACTGCCGAAGACCGGTGAGACCGGCGAACAGATCCGCTGGCAACAGATTCAAACCGTTTTCGTGCAGCCGCAACTGTTCAAGGAGATCGCCGAACAGGCCCGTCGGCAGCGTAGTCAACATAGGATGTTTGCTCAATTCCAACCAACTTAAGGGGAGTTTATTCAAATTTTCGTCGGTGAAGTCATCCCTTTTATACGTTGTAACTGAGTTCTTTTCCGAAATAAATACCCTTTCAAGTCTAGGCACAGAGCTTACGTCGGAACAATCATTTGCCGAGGAATCTCTTTGGACAAAAAAATCACGTACGGAACTTGTCCTGTCGCAGACGCCTTCTTTGATAGTGACTTCAATCCTGGTCTGTGAACCCAGTGAATATGTAAAGTCGTCGGAAGCATCCAATCTCAGATCGAATCTATCGCGCGTCCTCTCGATAATGTCATCGTCCACGATGGTGATCCGAATGGTTCCGCTGGTCTCGCCTTCGGGCACGACGACCTCGTCGCTGCCGACCTCGTAGTCGGCAGCGTCGGCCGTGCCGGGCGTAAGGCGGTAACGGACGGTGGTCGGCATCGCCACAGGGGGCTGAATGTTGAAGACCGCGTTGATCGTTTCTCCCTCATCAGCTTGAATTTCGCTCTCTTCAAACGATATGGAAGATCTGTAAACAAAATCAATCATCGGCGCGCCCACAATCTCGAAACCGGTGAAGCATTGCCCTTCATGTTTCCAATCCTCGTCGCAGTCGTTCGGCGGCGACGGCGGCGCGGAAAAGTCAATCCTGGCTCGGGTTTGACCCGTGATTCGGGTCATGGTGAACGTTCCGCTCTGCGTACTGCCCGCGGGAATCGTCACCGAATTGATGGATAGTTGAACACCGGATGCCGTCAGCGTGAGCGTCAACGGATACGGCGCGCCTTCGCGCAGCGTGAGTTTGACCATCGCGGGGGTGTTTGCTGAAAGCAAGTCCGTCAGCCTTTCCGGATTGGCGTCGGGTGCTTCGTCGGCCGGTTCCAAGCTCAACGCCAATCTGAAAGGAGCACCGGGATTGCCGTGCAACTGAAGCGACGTCAGGCTCGAAAGTCCCGAGAACACGCCCGGCGGCAACGCGGTCAACTGGTTGCCGTGCAGCCGCAACCGCAAAAGATTATTGAGACCGGCGAACAGATTCTCCGGCAACGCGACCAATGCGTTGTCGTACAGCTGCAACTGTCGAAGGGTATTTCTGTACACGCCCACCGGCAATGCAGTCAATCTAGGATGTCCGCTTATTGCCAATGAACGTAAGGAGAGTATATTCAAATCGTTGTTGGCGAAGTCATCCTTTCTATACATTGAAACGGACTCTCCCTGAAGTGCCAGCGTCGTAATTGGGTTCACGTTGCTTACGCCGGAACAATGAGATTGGCCGCGAGCTTTTCTTATCGCCTCAGCGACCGGCAGCGTTCTGTCGCAGACGCCTTCTCTGATACGGACTGCAATCGAAGTCGGTGAACCCAGTAGATAGCCGTCGGAATCAACCAAGCTCAGGTCGAATCTATCGCGTGGGCGCTCGATAATGTCATCGTTCACGATGGGAATCCGGATGGTTCCGCTGGTCGCGCCTTCGGGCACGACGACCTCACCGCTGCCGGCCACGTAGTCGGCAGCGTCGGCCGTGCCGGGATCAAGGGCGTAACGGACGGTGGTCGGCCACGGCACAGCAGCGTTGAGGTTGAAGACCGCGTTCACCGTTGCCCCCTCAGCAGGTCGGATGTCGCTTTCTTCAAACGAGATGGTAGGGAAAGCTCGGACCTTTTGTCCCGGAAAATCGGCAAGAAAATCATCCACTCCCAGGTTCGCCAGGTTCGCAGGTTCGTTGAATACAGCGTCGGTGACGATCGCGCCGTTCAACTCCAAGCCGTCTCGCACGACGCTGACGCCGTTGTCATCAAGGTCGCCTGTTCTGACCGCGTAGACGAAACTCAGGATGCCGGCGGCGGCGCTTCCCACCACGTAAGTCGCGGTGCGTCGGTCGGCTCCGACCTGCAACGCCAGCGTCGGTGAGGAAGACCCCTCCGTGATCGGTGAGATGATCATCCCTCGGTCGAAAACCACGTCAACCTTGATTGCCTCCCCCTCGACGTAGCCCTCCGGATCTTGCGGGGTCGAGGTGAACCGGATCGTTGTCACCTGAGGCGCATTATGGTCGTAGACAAAATCGATTATCGGTGCACCCGCAATCTCGAAACCGCTGAAGCATGGCCCCTCATGGCTCCAGTCACCCCCGGTCGGGCAACCGTCAGGCGGGGTCGGCGGCTCGGAAAGGGCGATCGTGACCCGATTTCCACCCGTGATTCGGGTCGCGGTGAACGCCACGCTCCGCGTGCTGCCCGCGGGAATCGTCACCTGATCGGTGGATAATTCAACGCCGGATGCCGTCAGCGCGAGCGCCAACGGATACGGCGCCCCTTCGTGCAGCGTAAGTTTGACCGTCGTGGGAGTGTTTGCCGAAAGCAAGTTCGCCAGCCTTGTCGGATTGACGTTGACCGCTTCGTCTGCCGGTTCCAAGCCCAGCGTCAATCTGAAAGGAGCGCCGGGATTGTCGTGCAGCCGAAGCGATCTCAGGCTCGAAAGTCCCGAGAACACGCCCGGCGGCAACGTGATCAAGCGGTTGCCGTACAGGGTCAGCAGTCCAAGGGAACCGAGTCCGGCAAACACGCCCGGCGGCAACGTGGTCAATTCGTTGCCGTTCAGGGTCAGTATTTCAAGGGCGCCGAGACCGGCAAACACGCCCTCCGGCAACGTGGTCAATCCGTTGCCGTGCAGGGTCAGCACTTCAAGGGTGCCGAGACCGGCAAACACCCCATCCGGCAACGTGGTCAATTCGTTGTCGCGCAGGTACAATTTCTCAAGACTCGTCAATTGCAGGAAGTCTTTCTCTTTAAGTTCCTCTATGCCTCGGGCGCTAAGAGTCAGTCCACCTATACCATTTATGGTGCCGGTACTTATATCTCTGCAAGACCTGCTTCCTCTTATACGGTCACGAACCTGCCGCGTCCTGTCGCAAACCCCTTCCGCGATAAGAACCTCCAGCCTTGTTAAGCTCCCCAGCGTATAACCAGCGGAATCAACCAAGTTCACGTAGAAGCGGTCGCGCACCGGTTCGATATCCTCATCGTCCACGATAGGGATCTCGATGGTTCCGCCGGTCGCGTTGGCGGGTACGACGATCTCGCCGCTGCCGGCCTCGTAATCGGCAGCGTCGGCCGTGTCGTGGTCGAAAGTGTAATAGACGGTGGTCGGCATCGCCGGCGCCGGGTCAAGACTGAAGACCGCCTCGGCCGTTCCCCCCTCATCGCCCCAAATCCGATTGTCACTATCCGTAAACGATATGAAAGGGAGAGCCCGGACCTTTTGTTCCGGGAAATCGGCAAGAAAATTATTCACGTTCAGGTTCGCAGGGTTGTTGAATACAGCGTCGGTGACGATCGTGCCGTTCAGCTCCAAGCCGTCTTGCACGACGCTGACGCCGTTTCCATCGAAGTCGCCTAGTTTGACCGCGTAGACGAAACTCAGGATGCCAGCGG
The DNA here is from genome assembly GCA_964347615.1 of uncultured Chromatiales bacterium. GTDB lineage: Bacteria > Pseudomonadota > Gammaproteobacteria > Poriferisulfidales > Oxydemutatoraceae > CAYFZO01. Next base: position 1,919 of record CAYFZO010000044.1, on the reverse strand, counting down.
CGGCGTTGCTTCCCACCACGTAAGTCGCGGTGCGTCGGCTGTTTCCGATCTGCAACGCCAGCGTCGGTGGGGAAGATCCCTCCATGATCGGTGAGATTGCCAGCCCTTTGTCGAAAACCACGTCAACCTGGATTACCTCTCCCTCGACGTAGCCCTCCGGGTCTTGCGGGGTCGAGGTGAACCGGATCGTTGTCGCCTGAGGCGGCACCATTCCATCATAGACAAAATCGATTATCGGCCCTCCCACGATTTCGAAACCGGTGAAGCATTGCCCTTGATGTTTCCAATCACTCGGGCAGTCGTTCGGCGGCGACGACGGCTCGGAAAGGGCTATCCTGACTCGACCTTCACTCGTGATTCGGGTCATGGCGAACGTTTCGCTCCGCGTGCCGCCCGCGGGAATCGTCACCGAATCGGTGGATAGTCCAACGCCGGATGCCGTCAGATCAAACGCCAACCGATACGGCGCGCCTTCGCGCAGCGTGAGTTTGACCGTCGCGGGGGCGTCTGCCGAAAGCAAGTCCGCCAGCCTTGTCAGATTGACGTTGGCCGCTTCGTTGGCCGGTTCCAAGCCCAACGCCAATCTGAAAGGAGCACCGGGATTGTCGTGCAGCCAAAGCGATCTCAGGCTCGAAAGTCCCGAGAACGTGCCCTCCGGCAACGCGGTCAAGCGGTTGCCGTGCAGCCATAACTGTTCAAGGGGCTCGAGATCGGCGAACAGCTTCTCCGGCAACGTGGTCAAATCGTTGCCGTCCAGCCGCAACCGCTGAAGCCTACCGAGACCGGCGAACAGATTCTCCGGCAACGTGGTCAAGCGGTTGCCGGACAGCCATAACCGTCCAAGGCGATCGAGACCGGCAAACAGATCTTCCGGCAACGCGGCCAATGCGTTGTTTTGCAGCAATAAACGTTCAAGGCGATTGCCGAACAGGCCCGCCGGCAGCGTAGTCAATCTGAAATGTCCGCTTATTGTCAATGCAATTAAGCGGAGTTTATTCAAATTTTGGTCGGTGAAGTCATCCCTTTTGTACGCTGGAACTGAACTTCCCGGAAACGTCATCGTTGAAAATCCGGGTGTACGGTCTGCGTCGGAACAATGATTTGCTCCGGGGAGAAAGCGTAAGAATATATTACGTATGTCACTTGTCCTGTCGCAGACGCCCTCTCTGATAATGATTTCAATCTCGGTCGGTGAACCCAGTGCATAGCCGTCGGAACCAACCAAGGTCAGGCTGAATCTATCGCGCATACGCTCGATGATGTCATCGTCCACGATGAAGATCCGGATGGTTCCGCTGGTCGCGCCTTCGGCCACGACGACCTCGCCGTTGCCGGCCACGTCCACGTAGTCGGCAGCGTCGGCCGTACCGGGCGTAAGGGTGTAATAGACGGTGGTCGGCATCGCCACGGCGGCGCTGAAGTTGAAGACCGCGTTCACCGTTGCCCCCTCATCAGGTTGAATTTCGCTTTCTTCAAACGATATGGTAGGGAAAGCCCGAACCTGTTGTTCCGGAAAATCGGCAAGAAAATCATCCACGCTCAGGTTCGCAGGGTTGTCGTTTACAGGCTCGGTGAGGGTCGCGCCGTTCAGCTCCAAGCCGTCCCGCACGACGCTGACGCCGTTTTCATCAATGTCGCCTACTGTGACCGCGTAGACGAAACTCAGGATGCCGGCGGCAGCGTTGCTTCCCACCACGTAAGTCGCGGTGCGTCGGCTGTTTCCGATCTGCAACGCCAGCGTCGGTGAGGAAGATCCCTCCGTGATCGGTGAGATTGCCAGCCCCCGGTCGAAAACCACGTCAACCTTGATTACCTCCCCCTCGACGTAGCCCCCCGGGTCTTGTGGGTCTTGTGGGTCTTGTGGGTCTTGCGGGGTCGAGGTGAACCGGATCGTTGCCACCCGAGGCGCCATTCCGTCG
>CAYFZO010000043.1:0-9320 GCA_964347615.1 uncultured Chromatiales bacterium | reverse complement strand
ACGCAAACCCCAGCCCCGGCACAACCCCCGACACAAGCCTCAGCCCCGACGCAAGCCTCGCCGCCGCCCTCGCCCTCTCCCGAGACGATACAAACACCGGAGATACCTCCTCCCCAAAAAAACGACGTGGGCAACGCGGGCGACGCAGACAATCCGCCGCCGCCGTTTGAAGAGAACACCGGCGACGAAATGCAGCCGACCGCGGGCAACGGCGGCGCACCGGCGCTGAATCTGGCCGACTTCGCAACACCCGAAGGCTGGCCCGAGTTGATCAATCGCCTGCGGCTCGCCGGCGCGCAACGCGAAATCTGCCTCAACTCGGTGTTCAGCGTACAGTCGAACCAAGAAGTAACACTCGCGCTGGACAAGCACTTAGAACAAATCAAGACCCCGGAACGCGAGAAGAAGATTCAGGATGCGCTGTCAAAGGTCGCGGGCGGCGACGTCAAAGTCAACTTCAAGCTGGCGTCGCCCGGAGAAGAGACCCCGGAACAGGCGAAACAAAGAAAACAGCTCGAGCGCCAGCGCGCCGCCGAGCAATCAATCGCCGAGGACGCCGTGGTGCGCTCACTGCAAAGCAACTTCGAGGCAAGCATCGTCCCCGGCTCGACCAAGCCCGCCGAAGACCCGAGTTCCGGGGAATAATCCCGACGCCCGCGGATGGAACAACCCCTGCTGCAACGCCTGATTGCCGCGTTCACTTGCCTGCCCGGCGTCGGTCAGAAAACCGCGCAACGTTTTTCCTGCTACCTGCTCGAGAGAGACCGCGACGGCGCGGCTTTCCTGTGGGAAACCCTGCAGGAGTCGCTCGAACGCATCCGCCGCTGCGACAGATGCCGGATGTTCACCGAGGAGACGCTGTGCTCGATATGCCGCGACGAAAGCCGCGACCCGTCGCTTCTGTGCGTCGTCGAAAACCCCGCCGGATTCATCGCGCTCGAGGCCACCACCGGTTTCAAGGGAAGATACTTCGTTCTGCACGGCAAGCTGTCGCCGCTCGACGGCATCGGCCCCGAGGAAATCGGCATGGACCTGCTCGAAAAGAGACTCGGCGACGGCGAAATCAAGGAATTGATCCTGGCTACCGGCACCACGATCGAAGGTGACGTCACCGCGCACCTGATCAGCGAACTCGCGGCCAAGTACAACGTCGCCTCGTCACGGCTTGCGCAAGGCGTGCCGGCGGGCGGCGATTTGGAGTTCATAGACGCGACGACGCTCGCCCAAGCGTTCGAGGCCAGACGCCAGTATTGACGCCGCGCGGGCAGCGCGAACGTGAAAAGACGGCACGCGGGCAGGTCATCCGCAACAAGAGGCTCAAGGCCGAGCACGCTGTCCATGCCTTAGCGCCCCGACAACCACGTCGCCGTACGCACCGCGCCGCGGGCGAACGGAAACGACCCAACGTGCCCGCCGAACGTGAAAAGACGGTACGCGGGCGGGTCGCCCGCAAGAGGAAAGCTCAAGGCCGAGTACGCTGTCCATGCCGCGCACCCCGACAACCACGTCGCTGCACGCACCGCATCGCGGGCGAACGGGAACGACTCGACGTGCACGCCGAACGTGAAAAGACGGCACGCGGGCGGGTCGCCCGCAAGAAGGAAAGCTCGGGCTAGAGGCCGAGCACGCTGTCCATGCCGTAGCGACCGGGTGCACGCCCCGACAACCACACCGCCGCACGTACCGCGCCGCGGGCGAACGCCAAGCGACTCGACGCCCGGTGCTTGATCTCGATCTCCTCGCCGGCGAATGAGAACGACACGGTGTGCTCGCCGAAGACGTCGCCCGCACGGATCGAATGGAACCCGATCGCCTTGTCCGAACGCACGCCGGTCTTGCCTTGACGACCGTAGACCGCGCAACGTGCAAGATCGAGACCCAAAGTGTCGGCGACGATCTCGCCCATGCGCAGCGCGGTCCCCGACGGCGCGTCCACCTTGTAGCGGTGGTGCGCTTCGACGATCTCGACGTCGGCTTCCTCGCCGAGCGCCTCGGTCGCAGACCGCAACAACTGAAAGCACAGGTTCATGCCGAGGCTCATGTTCGGCGCAACCACCAGGGGAATCGAGTCGGCGAACGCCCTTATCCGCGCGCGCTGTGCAGCGTCAAACCCGGTGGCCCCGACCACCGCCGCTTTGCCCTGCGAGGCGCAACGCTCAAGTGCCGCCAGCACGCCGTCGGGCGATGAGAAATCAATCAGCACGTCGAACCCGGCGGGGTCCATCGCGTCGGCTTGCCGGATGCCGACCGGCGCCGCGTCGTCGGACGCGGCTTCCAAGTCGTACGCGGCGACCAGCGTCACGGCGTCCGACAGCGTCACCGTCTCCATCACCGCGCGACCCATGCGTCCGGCGGCACCGTTGACCGCAATCTTGACCGTCATTCGATACTTTCCTTGCTCAAGCAGTCCGATTCGCCGCCACTATACATTAAAACCGATTCCAGCCCGTGAAAAAATCCTTCACGCCCTTGAACCAATTCTCGGCTTTCGGCGTGTGCCTGCCGCCGCTGCCGACGAACGTTGCATCCAATCTGCGCAACAGTTCTTTCTGCTCGCCGGTCAGGTTGACCGGCACCTCGACCTGCACCCGGCAGACGACGTCGCCCCGTCCGCCGCCGCGCACCGACTTCACGCCTTTGCCGCGGATGCGCAACTGCTGTCCGCTCTGGGTGCCCGCGGGCACCTTGAGCCTGAACCGCTCGTCGAGCCCCGGCACCTCGATTTCACCGCCGAGCGCCGCGGTCACCAAAGGCACCGGCACCTCGATCAACAGGTTCGCGCCGTTGCGCTTGAACAGCTTGTGCGGCTTGATCCGCACCTTGACGTATAAATCCCCCGCCGGGCCGCCGCGACCGCCGGCCTCGCCCTCGCCCGCAAGCCGGATGCTGTCGCCTTCGTCAACGCCCGCCGGAATCTTGAGCGACAACTCGCGCGCCTTGTTCACGCGGCCTTCGCCGCCGCAATCGGTGCACACCTCGGAGACGACGCGCCCCTGTCCGCGGCACTGCGGGCAGGTCTGACGCACCGAAAAGAACCCCTGCTGCATGCGCAACTCGCCGGTGCCGCGACAAGTCGCACATTCCTTGACCCCCGAGCCGGGTTTGGCACCCGAGCCGTTGCAGGGAGCGCATGCTTTCGGCGTTGCAACGCGAATGTGTTTCTCGGCACCCAGCGCCGCTTCCTCAAGCGTCAACGTGATGCCGTACTCGACGTCCCTGCCGGCGTAGACGTTCGACGTACGCCGACCGCCTGGGTGGTCGAACCCGCCGCCGAAGATGTTGCCGAAGATGTCGTTGAGGTCGGAGAAACCACCAAAGCCCCCGCCGCCGCCGAACCCCCCGGCGCCGAACCCCCCGGCGCCGGCACCGCCGAAGCCCGCGCCCGCCTCGACCCCGGCGTGGCCGAAGCGGTCGTAAGCGGCCCGCTTCTGCTCGTCCGACAGCACCTCGTAGGCCTCCTTGACCTCCTTGAAACGCCGCTCGGTCTTGGCGTTGCCGGGATTGCGGTCGGGGTGGAGCTTCATCGCAAGGCGACGGTAGGCTTTCTTGATCTCATCGGCGTTGGCCTGACGGGAGACACCCAACGCTTCGTAATAGTCTTTGGCCACTGCTTCGCTCCTTCGAGCCGGCGTCTCAAGCCGCCGCCCTTGTCAACGTGCCGACCGGCACATCGGCCGCGACGCCGACCCGTACCGCGGAGGCAGGCCGTCCTTGAAATAAATCGCCGGGCACCGAACGCGGACGCCCGAAGATGGAAAGAGCCACGAGTTTAGCATTGAGACGCGGGATGCCGCCCGAGGCACCGCGCGACGGCGCGTTACTTCTTCGCGTCGTCCACTTCCTCGAATTCTGCATCCACGACATTGTCCTTGCCGCCGTTGCCGCCGGCCGAGCCGGCGTCTTGGCCATCACCCTGGCCATTGCCCTGCCCTTGACCCTGGCCCTCACTTCGAGCCTCGCCCTGCCCGGCACCGGGGGCACCGCTGCCTGCGGCGTCCTTGGCTTCGGCGGCTTCCCTGTACGCCCGCTCGGCGAGCTTGGCCGAAGCCTCGGCAAGCGCCGTGGTCTTGCCCTCTATCGCCGCCTTGTCGTCGCCTTTCAATGCTTCCTTCAACTCCGAAACGGCGGTCTCGATGCGCGTCTTCTCGTCGGCCTCGACCTTGTCGCCCATCTCCTGCAGGGATTTCTCGGCGGCATGAACCAGCTGGTCGGCCTGGTTGCGCACGGTGACCAACTCCTGGAACTCACGATCCTCCTCGGCGTGCCTCTCGGCATCGTCAACCATGTTCTTGATCTCGTCCTCGGACAACCCGCTCGACGCCTTGATCTCGATGGATTGCTCCTTGCCGCTCGCCTTGTCCTTGGCCGAGACGTTGAGGATGCCGTTGGCGTCTATGTCGAAAGACACCTCGATCTGCGGCATGCCGCGCGGCGCCGGAGGAATCCCGGTCAGGTCGAAGCGCCCGAGCGACTTGTTGGCCACCGCCTTCTCGCGTTCCCCCTGCAACACGTGCACCGTCACCGCCGGCTGGTTGTCCTCGGCGGTGGAAAACACCTGGTCCTTGTGGGTCGGGATCGTCGTGTTCTTCTCGATCAGCTTGGTCATCACCCCGCCGAGCGTCTCGATGCCAAGCGACAGCGGCGTCACGTCGAGCAACAGGACGTCCTTGACGCCGCCGCCGAGCACCCCGGCCTGCACCGCGGCGCCGACCGCAACCGCCTCGTCGGGGTTGACGTCCTTGCGCGCCTCCTTGCCGAAAAAGGCGCCGACCTTCTCCTGAACCTTGGGCATGCGCGTCTGCCCGCCGACCAGAATCACGTCGGTGACGTCGGCGGCGCTGAGCCCCGCGTCGGACAACGCCTGCTTGCACGGGTCAATCGTCTGGTCGATCAGATCCTCGACCAGCGACTCGAGCTTGGCACGGGTCAGCTTCATGTTCAGATGCTTCGGCCCCGACTGGTCGGCCGTGATGTACGGCAGGTTGACCTCGGTCTGCTGGCTCGAAGACAACTCGATCTTGGCTTTCTCGGCACCTTCCTTGAGCCGCTGCAACGCAAGCGGGTCCTCGTGGAGGTTGACGCCCTGATCGCGCTTGAACTCGTCGGCCAGGTAATTGATGATCCGCATGTCGAAATCCTCGCCGCCGAGGAAAGTGTCGCCGTTGGTCGCGAGCACTTCGAACTGATGCTCGCCGTCCACCTCGGCGATCTCGATGATCGAGATGTCGAACGTCCCGCCGCCGAGGTCGTAGACCGCGATCTTCTGGTCGCCTTTCCTCTTGTCGAGACCGTAGGCGAGCGCCGCCGCGGTCGGCTCGTTGATGATGCGCTTGACCTCGAGACCCGCGATGCGCCCCGCGTCCTTGGTCGCCTGACGCTGGGAATCATTGAAATAAGCCGGCACCGTGATCACCGCGCTCTTGACCTCCTCGCCGAGATATTCCTCGGCGGTCTTCTTCATCTTCATCAGCACCCGGGCCGACACCTCCGGCGGCGCCATCTTCTTGTCCTTGGCCTCGACCCACGCGTCGCCGTTGTCGGCCTTGACGATCTTGTACGGCACCAACTTCATGTCCTTAGCGACCGCTTCCTCTTCGAAACGCCGCCCGATCAGACGCTTGACCGCAAACAAGGTGTTGGCCGGATTGGTTACCGCCTGGCGCCGTGCCGACTGGCCGACAAGCACCTCGTCGTCGGTGAACGCAACCACCGACGGCGTCGTGCGCCCGCCCTCGCTGTTCTCGATCACGCGCGGCGTGTCGCCGTCCAAGATGGCAACGCACGAGTTGGTCGTGCCGAGGTCAATGCCGATGATTTTCTCCATGTTCTTAGAATGTCTCCTTTTATTTACAAGCGCCCCGCTCCCCTATCCCTTCGGCAGGGGAAAGCCTCACCCCCCGGGCGCTTTCATAAGTGAAAAAGTGGGGGTCGGTTTCCGCTTTTCAAGCGCGATCGGCGGCGATTCCAACGCCCGGACGCAGAAACGGCGCACCGCGCCGCGGCCTTGCCCCAAGCATCGCCCCAAGCCTCGCCAGGGCGGGAAATCTTCGCTGATCGCCTTTTCCTGACGGCGTCCGTGCCCGGTGCCCTCCTACCGCTCCGCGGGGGCATCTTCGGGCGCGTCCCCAGGCGTATCTTCGGGGGCATCTTCAGCGGCAGCGACCACGACCATCGCCGGGCGCAGAAGACGGTCGCTCAACAGATACCCTTTCTGCACGACCTCGATCACGGTGTTCGGCGCGTGCTCGGCGGTCTTCAGCGTGGACATCGCCTGATGCCGCTCCGGGTCGAACGGCTGACCCGCCGCCGGAACTTCCGTGATGTCGAACCGCTCGAACACCTGTTCGAACGACTTCAACGTCAGCCGCACGCCTTCAAGCACGTCTTCGTCCGCACCCTCATCATCGCTCAGGCTGCGCTCGAGATTGTCCTTGATCTCGAGCAGCTCGAGCGCAAACCTCTCGATCGCGTATTTCCTGACCTTTGCGACCTCCTTGTCGGTGCGCTTGCGCATGTTCTCGCGGTCGGCGTACGCACGCAGCATATCGTTGTGGGACTCCTCGGCACGGCGCTCAGCCTCGGCGAGACGCGCTTCGATCGGCAGGTCCTCGACAACGGCGTCTCGGTCCTCAGCAGCGACGTCTTGTGTTTCGTCTTGTGCCTCGTCTTGTATTTGGGCGGCGGACGGCTCGCCCGAAGCTTGCTCGCTGCACCGCCCGTTGGCGTCGGCGGTGTCCTCGGAGGCCGCCCCGGAAGTTGCCCCGGGAGTTGCCTCGGGAGCCGCTCCGGGGGTTGCCTCGGAAGCTGCTTCGGAAGTTGCCCCGGGAGTTGCCTCGGGGCCTGATTTCTTCTGGTCGCTCATTGCGTTATTCATGCGAAATTAATGGCGAAATCGACACAAACGGCGCCACCCGCGCGGTGGTGAGGCGGGGGGACGCCGGATGTACATATATATATGTACTAGGCGCTGTGTTTCAAGGCTTGCCCCAGCAGTTTGGAGGTCACGTCCACCAGCGGGATGATGCGCTCGTACGCCATGCGGGTCGGGCCGATGACCGCGAGTACGCCGACGACGCGATTGTCCACGGTGTAGGGCGCCGAGACGATGCTGCACCCGCGCAACGCGCGGTAACCCGACTCCTGCCCGATGAAGATCTTCACGCCTTGCGCCTCCTCGGCGCATTTGTTCAGCAGGTTCAGGATCTCGCGCTTCTCGTTGAGCGCGCCGAACAGCCGGTACAGGTAATCCACGTCGGCCAACTCCTCGAACTGCATCAGGTTGGTCTGCCCCGCCACCACGCAGTCGTTCTTCTGCGACAGGCCGTCGAGCGCCTGGCCCGCAAGCCTGACCGCCTCGATCATCACGCGGTTAACGTGCTCGTGCATCTCGTGCAACTCCTGCATCACCCTCTCGCGCACCTCCTCAAGATCGCTGTCGGCGAAATGCGCGTTGAGGTAGTTGGCGTAACTTTGCAACTCATGGCCGGCGTACTCGCGGTTGACCTTCAGGATCAGGTTCTCGATCTCGCCGTTCTGCAGAACCAGCACCGCGAGTACGCGGCGCGCGTCGAGGCTCAGGAATTCGACGCGCTTGAGACGCTCGGCGGTGCGGCGCTGGACCGTCACTATCCCCGCCATGTGCGCGATCTCGGACAGCAGCCCGCCCGCCTCCTCGTACAACTCGCGGCTTTCCTTGTCGGGACCGAGATGCGCGCGCAGCCGTTCCAACTCGCGCTTCCCGAGCGGGCGCGTCTTGCGCAGCGTGTCCACGAACTTGCGGTAGCCGTGCACCGTCGGCACCCGCCCCGCCGAAACGTGCGGCGCCTCGATGTAGCCGAGGCTCTCAAGACCCGCCATCACGTTGCGCACCGTCGCCGCGCTCAGGTTGAGATCGGTGTTAGCTACCAGAGTGCGCGAACTCACCGGCTGACCGGTCTCGATGTAGTTCTCGATCAACGCACGCAGGATGATCTGCGCGCGCGCGTTCCATAAATCCTTGTTAGCGGTTGAGTCGGTCACTCGGAATCCAAGTCGGTATTCAAGGCTTACATTAGCGACCCGCCGCCGATTGTCAAGCCGACCGAAGCCGGTTTTATCGGACGGCATCGGAGGAGAACGCTTGCCGTTGCGACGACCCCGGCGCGCACGGCGCAAACCCGCGGAAGACACGCGCCGGCGGCGACGAAGTTGCGAGCGAGGCCGACGTTGCGCGGGAAAATCCCGCCTGTGGAAAACGGCTTGGTCGGTGACGGTGGCGCATCTTGCCGCTGCTGAACCGATACAAGGCGTTGACGGAAATTCCTGCATTGCTTTATAGTGAGCGGCGTAAACATTAATTAACCGATTTCATTATTGAGAGAACGCATGAAACAGTTCAGCAAAACCAAGCCAATCACCAAAAGCAACCTTCGTGGAGTGCCGGACAACAAGCCTGGCGTGTACCGTATTAAAGACGCAGAGGGTGAGATTCTGTACATCGGAAAAGCAAGGGGGGGGCGATTGGATGACCGTATTTGGGAACATAGAGGTCGCTTCCAGATCGGCACACAATTTCAATACCGCACAACCAAAGACAAGGATGCCGCTGACCGTTTAGAAGATGAGGAAATCATAAAACACATACCGCCACGCAGCAAGAAGAAATAGGAAGAAATAGAATGACCCAAACCCGAACAACTACAAAAGATCCATTTAAGAAAATCGTAAGATTGTATAACAGAGCGCTAGAATATAACCTTTATTACGCTTACGAAGAAAGAATGTCAAGAAGCCTCGAGGCATTTTCAATGCTCACTATTTTGATGGAAAGGGTGTTGAAAGAATTTGGACTATCTTCGTTGAAGAAAAGAGAAGATCTTAGCAAATTATACGAACAACGAAGACAACGAAATAATCGGTATGATATTCGCGATGCAATAAACGATGTTTACTTATTGGGAGAAATTTCCGATAAAGAATTTGTTAGCTTGAAAGAATTCCAGAAAGACAGAAATGATTACATCCACAATATTTTTGCCAAACCAGATGAGAAAATTGAGGAGTATGCATATAGCCTTTTCGAGAAACATAAGTCAGCCTTTGTATTAATAATCAAAAAACTTAGAAAATCGTTACCTGTATAGTTTTTAACGTTTCACATTGCAATCAGCTGCTGAATACAAATAATCGGTGAATTATTTAACGGCAGAATGGTAAGGAATAACCCGGTCAAATAGTTATGAGAGCAAACGTTTATCCTCCGCTTCACGCAGACTCACCCCCCGCGCGGCGGCGTGTAATATGATTGTCCGTGATGCAAAGGTTCAAGCCGCCATACGAGA
>CAYFZO010000042.1:6358-9440 GCA_964347615.1 uncultured Chromatiales bacterium | reverse complement strand
GTTGTCATTGAGTCTCAACGTCCGCAAATCGCCGAAACCTGAGAAATCATCGGCTCTGAGAGCATCAATCCCTGAATTCTCCAAACGCAAATCTCCTACCACCTCGGACAGATTGTCGTCCGTTACATCGGCGCAGGCGTTGATACCGCTGATTTTCTCCAAAATCGCGGCCCGAACTTGCGGCGTCCTGTCGCACGTGCCTTCCTTAATCACTACCCGCACCATCACGGGAGAAACCAATGTATAGCCGGAGCCTTCCGTCAGCGACACCATGAACGACTCTCTCGGCGGCTCGATCTCGTCGTCGTCAATAATCGAGACGGTGATTGCGGCGGTCGTCTCGTTTGCTTCAATCGTGACGTTGCCGGTGCCGGAGTCGAAATAATCCGAGGGGTCCGCGTCGGCGGTATCGGGATCGTCGGCGGCGCCGATGCTGTAACCGACGTTCAAACCAGCCGTCGGCGCAGGATTAACGGTGACAATCAGATTGACCGTGCCGCCTTCTTCGGCTTCGAAAACCGCGGCGGCGGCATCGAACGATACCGTCGCTTGCGCGTGAGCCACCGTCGCTGCAAAAGCCAACGCCACCGACGCCGTCGCCGGCAAAGCGGCGCACGAGATCCCACTCAAGCACGAAAGGAAAGCCCATCGAGAAATCACGCACCGAACGGTGCCTGCTGAGCACACGATAGAATCCGGGAAAAGCATGGATATTGGAGTATCGCTCATTGCCCAAAATCCCTGACGTTGGAAGTCCCGGTTAGATTTTACAGCTATCGGGCAGCAAGCATTCGGAACGGAGCCACGGCCATTAACTACTTGCTGTAACTGCAAAAACAGCGGCAGTACTTGGGTTTTGCCTGCTCTGGGCAGGCATGGCATCCCACGGTCGAAGCGCTGGAATCAAGCCATGGTCTGCGACCGGAACCGGCTGGACAGCGGTCAAATACCGGCGCAGCAAACACCGAACGAACCGCTCGTCTTCGATTCGTTACGTCTTGATTCGACAACGCCGAAGCAAGGCGACTTGGGGGAATCAAGCCGCGGCGCTTATACGCGCGGCGGTTCAGGAACGCAGGAAGGCACTTTGAACGTCGTTCAGAAAGCGCATGCCTAAATCGGTCGCCCGGACCACGCCGCCGGTGCGCTCGAGAAGACACCGGTGCTCCAACTCGGTCAAACGAGGCTCCAGCGATTGAACGTCGATACCCGTGCGCGCCGCAAACGCCGACTCCTTGAAACCGGACGTCAGGCGCAAGGCGTTCAGCACGAACTCGAACGCGACCTCGTCGCCGGCGACGCGCCGGCGGCGGGCACAAAACTCACGCTTACCGTAAGCACCGAGATAACGGTTTGGATTGCGGTGTTTTTCGAGCCGCACGACGTCGCCGTTTGCAAGCGTCAGCTTTGCGTGTGCACCGCTGCCGATGCCGAGATAGTCGCCGAACTCCCAGTAGTTCAGGTTGTGCCGGCAGCGATAACCCGGGCGCGCGTAAGCCGACACCTCATAACGGAGGTAGCCTGCGTCCCGCAGCAGCAACCGCCCCCGCGTTTCCAAACGCCACGCGGATTCGTCGTCGGGCAATTCAGGCGGGCGAGCGTAAAACGGCGTATTGGGTTCAAGCGTCAGCTGATAGTACGAAACGTGTTCGGGTGCAAGCGACGTCGCTTGCTCAACGTCGGCGACGCCTTGCGCGAAAGTCTGCCCAGGTAAAGCGAACATCAGATCGAGGTTCACGTTGTCGAAACCGGCGGCACGCGCCGCCTCAAAGGCCGCCGTGGCTTCACGTGCACCGTGCACTCGCCCGAGACGGCGCAATACGTCGTCGTTGAAACTCTGCACACCGAGCGACAGGCGGTTCACACCGGCTTTCCTGAACCCCGCGAACTTTTCACGGTCGGCGCTGCCCGGGTTGGCTTCGAGCGTAATCTCGGCGTCGTCACGCAACGTAACTCGTGCGCGTACGCTTTCGAGAAGAGATGAAATCGCCTCGACGCTGAACAGGCTTGGCGTTCCGCCGCCGATAAAGACACCGGCAACTTCACGGCCACGCAAGTAACACAGGTCGCATTCAAGATCGGCGAGCAAGGTGCGGACGTAGCGCGCCTCCGGCGGCTCCGGCCCGGCCGCATAAGAGTTGAAGTCGCAATACGGGCACTTGCTCTCGCACCACGGCGTATGGACGTAAAGAAAAAGCGGCGGCGGCACCATCGTCAAAGCCCCGTCAATCGCATGAGCGACCGCTTATCACGTCGCGCAAACGTATAAACGCTTGCGCCCGGTGGCTGATTTCGTTCTTGATTTCAAACGGGAGCTCCGCCGCGGTGCAACCGTATTCTTCGACGAAAAAAACCGGGTCGTAACCGAAACCGCTTTTACCTCTGGGAGATTTGACCAAACGCCCCCGCCACGCGGCTTCAACAACCACCGGGCGACCGTTGACACCGTCGGAAGGAGTTGCGTAAGCGGCGGCGCAACGAAAACAAGCTTTGAGCCGATCTTCCGCAAACGGTTCTATGCGGCCAAGCAGTTTGTTCAGGTTGTCGGCGTCGCTCGCGTTCTCTCCGGCGTAGCGCGCCGAGCGCACGCCCGGCTCGCCGTTAAGAACTTCGACCTCGAGACCCGAATCGTCGGCAATTGCGGCAAATCCCGTGCGCTCGCACGCGTAACGCGCCTTAATCACCGCGTTTGCGGCGAAATCGGCGCCGGTCTCAGGCGGCGTTTCCAAGCCGAAGTCGCTCTGAGGGACAACCCTGAACCCGAACTCACCGAACAGCGCGAAGATCTCACGCAACTTGTTCGGGTTGGCACTGGCGAGAACGACGGCGGTCATGATTCCAGCGCCGCGCGTTGCAAGCCGATGAGCTCCTGAATCCCCTTACGGGCAAGCGCCGGCATCACGTCGAGCTCGTCGCGGCGAAACGCATGCCCTTCGGCGCCGGTTTGAATTTCGACAAGCCCGCCCGCCTCACCGAACGGCGCGAAAGTCTCACGCAACCGGCTCGGACTGGAGCTGGCGACAACGTCGGCGGTCATGATTCCAGCGCCGCGCGTTGCAAGCCGATGAGCTCCTGAATCCCC
>CAYFZO010000042.1:0-6258 GCA_964347615.1 uncultured Chromatiales bacterium | reverse complement strand
TTACGGGCAAGCGCCGGCATCACGTCGAGCTCGTCGCGGCGAAACGCATGTCCTTCGGCGGTGCCCTGAATTTCGACAAGCCCGCCCGCCTCGTTCATCACGACGTTCATATCGGTTTCAGCGTTGCTGTCTTCGTGGTAGTCGAGGTCGAGCACCGGCTCGCCCGCGCAAATCCCGACCGATACCGCCGCCACCGCGCCGTGAACCGGGCTTTTCTTCAGCACCGAGCGTTTGACCAAGCAGTCCGCGGCGTCGTGCAAAGCAACAAAGGCACCGCTGATTGCGGCGGTGCGCGTACCGCCGTCGGCCTGCAACACGTCACAGTCGATCACGATGGTGCGTTCACCAAGTGCTTCCAAATCCATCACCGCCCGCAGCGAACGCCCGATCAGGCGCTGGATCTCGACAACCCGCCCCTGTTGACGGCCTCTGACCGCCTCGCGCGGCACACGGGTGTGCGTGGCACGCGGCAACATCCCGTACTCGGCGGTTACCCACCCTTTCCCGCTGCCCTTCAAGAAAGCCGGCGCACGTTCATCGACGCTCGCGGTGCAAAGCACTCTGGTGCGCCCGAACTCGGCCAGAACCGATCCTTCGGCGTATCGGGTGTAGGCGCGGGTGAAACGGACCGCCCGCAACTCGTCGTTGGCTCGATTGCCTGCTCTCATCAGCTTGAAGTCGTCACATCCCAAAGTGCTTCAGACGCCCGTCATTATACGGAAGCTGATAAAGTGAGCGGATTATGACTTACAGCATGACGGCGTTCGCCCGGGGGGAACGCCCGATCCAATCCGGCGTCCTGAGCTGTGAAATCAAGACGGTCAACCATCGCTATCTCGACGTCTCGGTGCGCGCGACGGGGGCATTGCGGGAGCTTGAAGCCGAAGCGACCGCCAAGATACGCAACAAGCTCGCGCGCGGGCGGGTCGAATGCCTGCTGAACGTGCAAACCGACGGCGGGAAACAAACGACGGTGGACGTCAAAGCGCTTGCCGCTTTGGCCGAGGAAATGCGCACGGTCGCAACCGCGCTGGGCGAAGCGGACCTGTCCTTGTCCCCGGCTTCGATAATCGAGATGATGAAATGGCCGGGCGTGTCGGTCGCCGCCGAGCTCGACGTCGAACGGCTGCGGGAGGACGCAACCGAGCTGCTCGACGAAACACTCGACAAAGTGGCCGAAAGTCGCCGTGAAGAAGGCAGAAGATTGGAAACGTTCGTGCTGGGACACTGCACCGACCTGGAAAGAGTCATCGCGCAACTGCGCCGGCGCTATCCGCAGGCGCTGGCGGCGGCGCGCGACAAACTGAACGATCGCCTGAATGAAATCGACGTGGACGTCGAACCGGAACGCCTTGCGCAGGAAGCCGCGATACTTGCACAGAAGCTCTATCTGGGAGCCGACATAGAAGAGGAGTTGAATCGTTGCACCAGTCACGTCGAAGAGCTTAAGGCGATTTTCAAACGCGAAGAGCCCATCGGAAGACGCCTTGACTTCATGGCGCAGGAACTGAACCGGGAAACGAACACGATATCCTCGAAATCGATCGACGTCGAAACCACGCACACCGCGGTCGAGGCGAAAACGCTGGTCGAACAAATACGCGAGCAGGTTCAGAACGTAGAATGAGCACCGATAGAATAATCATCCTTGCGACCGGCGGCACTTTTGACAAGGTGTACTACGACGCACTGACGGGTTACAAAATCGGCCCTCCCCAGGCGCTTAACATCCTCGAACAAGCCGGCGTCGGCTTTGACTACGCCGTCGAGACGCTGATACAAAAAGACAGCTTGGACATGACCGACGACGACAGACGGCAAATCAGCGAATGGGTTGCGGGCGACAAAAACAAGCTTTTCGTGATTACGCACGGCACCGACACCATGGTCGAGACCGCCCGTGCGCTGGAGCGGGAGTTGGCGACGCCAATCGGGAAAACCGTCGTCCTCACCGGTGCGATGCAACCCGCGAGACTCAAGAACACCGACGCCGACTTCAACCTGGGCTTTGCGCTCGGCGCCGTACAGGTGCTGCCCCCCGGCGTCTATATCGTAATGAACGGGGCGATCCTCAAGCCCGGCGAAGCAGTCAAAAACCGCGACGCCGGACGTTTTGAGAGGGAGTGAGCCTTCCGCACGGCGCCGCCCCGAGGAGAACCCAAGTAGAGCTCGGGGAGAAACCGCCGAAACGCGCCGGCGGCGCAAACCGCCTCTATTCCGGCCGGGTTTCTTGGCCGCGGCTATTGAACTCCCGGCGGACGCCCCCATATACGACACAAGTGAAAAACCAAAAGCACCAAAATGGAGGAGGTACACGATGTACTTGAAATACGATCCCTTTTACAGCTTGGCCAAATTGTGGGAGCCGGGAGTCCGGCCCGCAGCCGAGCAATATCTGACGCCTCTCGCCGATATCGTCGAAAAAGACGACGAGTGGGTGTTCCGGGTGGATATGCCGGGGGTTGATAAAGACCACATCAACATCCACGTGGATGGCGATCAATTGGTCGTCTCCGGAAACCGCCACGAAAAGACCGAAGAGAAAAAGGACGGTTACACCTACTTCGAAAGGGTGGACGGCAACTTCGAAAGGCGCTTCGTGTTGCCGGAAACCTCGGACCGGGGTGACATCAGTGCAAAAACCAAAAACGGCGTCCTCGAAATTCACATCGGAAAACAGCCCGAGGTGAAACCCCGCAGGATTGCGATCGAGGAGCACTAAACGCGCCTTTTGCGTCAACCAAGAAGCCACGGTGCTCTCCGGGTTGAAAACTGGAAACAGGCCCTGGAAACAGGCCGTGGCTTTTTTTAAGGGCGTGCAGAAGTTCACGCCGACAAACGCGATGTATTCGACAATGCGATTTCCAGCGAGAAAAAAGCCATTGCACAAGCGCGACCGCCGGCCGGCCGGCGCGACGATCGCGTGCCTGGTGCTCTCGGCTTTCCTGAACGACGGTGCACATGCCGGGATGGCCGGGTTGCCGGGCGGAAAAACGCCGACGCTCGCGCCGATGCTGGAAAAAGTTCTGCCCGCCGTGGTGCACGTCGAAACCGAAGCGACGGTCATGGTGTCCCGACGCATGCCTTTCAACGATCCGTTCTTCCGACGCTTCTTCGACGCACCTCCCCCTCAGGAGAGAAAACGCGGAGGCTTCGGGTCAGGCGTGATCATTGACGCGGACAAAGGACACGTCATCACCAACAACCACGTCGTCGCTCAAGCCGACAGCATCATCGTGTCGCTCTCCGACGGGAGGCGCTTTGAGGCGGAAGTAATCGGGCGCGACAAGGACACCGACGTTGCGATCCTGAAAATCGACGCCGACGATTTGACCGAAATCGTAATCGGCGACTCCGAAAAACTGCGGGTCGGGGATTTCGTGGTCGCAATCGGCAATCCTTTCGGTCTCGGGCAAAGCGTCACTTCCGGCATCGTCAGCGGACTTGGCAGAAGCGGCCTCGGTATCGAATCCTACGAAGACTTCATCCAAACCGACGCGCCCATCAACCCGGGCAACTCCGGCGGTGCGTTGATAAATCTTGAAGGCGAATTGATCGGCATCAACACCGCGATAATCGGACCGAGCGGAAACATCGGCATCGGCTTTGCCATCCCGGCCAATATGGCGATGGAAGTCGCCGCACAATTGCTCGAGTTCGGCGAAATCAAGCGCGGTCTTCTGGGCGTGTCGATACAGACGCTCACGCCCGACCTCGCCAAAGCTTTCGGCACCGAACGCGACTACGGCGTCGTTATCTCGATGATCTCTCCCGATTCGGCGGCTGAAAAAGCCGGGCTCCAGGTCGGGGACATCGTGCTGTCGATCAACGGAAATCCGACCAAGACCGTCGCCGACATGAGGAACTTCATCGGCTTGCTCAGAACCGGCTCCGAAATTACGCTTGAGGTTTTGCGCGGCGACGACAAACTCGCGGTCACCGCAGTCATCGAGGAGAAAAAGAGAACGACGGGCGAAGGTGCCGAACTTGACAAGCGCTTGAGCGGCGCTTCATTGCAAGTGGTCGAAGCCGACGGCAAGACCGGCGGCGACGCGGTCTTGGTCAAAAGCGTCCGTCCCGGCAGCCCGGCCTACCGCTACGGACTGCGTGAAAACGATCTGATTCTCGAAGCCAACAGACGCAGGGTCGAGACCCTGGACGAGCTGCGGGCGGCGCTCGCTTCCCGGGGGCCTGCCCTGCTGAGACTGCAACGCAGCGGACGCAACCTGTTTCTCGCGCTGAAATAAGCCTGATCAACCGCCGGTGACCGGCGGGAAAAAAGCAACTTCATCACCGTCGCCAACCCGGGTACCGACCCGCGCGTATTCCTGATTTACCGCGCACAAAACGCCGCTCAACGGTCTGTCTCCCGCCGCGGCGCGCCATACGTCCTCGACGGTGCACAGCTGCGACGCGTCGAAGTCGTCTTCCGCTTTGCCCATCTCTTCCTTGAGGCTTGCGAAGTATTTAACCTTGATCATCGGTTCGCCCGGGGAATGATTTCAGGAGTAATTCGGGTTGCGTGATATACTCGCGCTCCTTTTTCCCGCCTCTCTTGACTCTAGACTCTAGCATAGATGACGGAATTGACCCATTTCAACAAGCGCGGAGAAGCTCGGATGGTCGACGTCGGAGCCAAGCCGGCGACGCGCCGGGCGGCGATCGCCGCGGGTGAAATCCTGATGCAAGCCGAAACGTTGTCGCTGATTCGCCGCGGTGAGCATTCGAAAGGCGACGTGCTCGGGGCAGCGAGAATCGCCGGCATCATGGCGTGCAAAAAAACCGCCGAGCTCGTTCCCTTGTGCCATCCGTTGCCGTTGTCGTCGGCGACGATCGAGTTCGAAACCGGCGACGATCCGGTATGCGTCAAATGCCTCGCGCGGGTGGAAACAAACGCCCCCACCGGCGTCGAAATGGAAGCCCTGGTTGCGGTCCAGACCGCGTTGCTGACCGTCTACGACATGTGCAAGGCGGCGGACCGCGGCATGACAATCAACAACGTTCGCCTGTTGAAGAAAACCGGCGGTCGATCCGGAGACTGGGAAAGAAACAAGAACAGGCCGGGCGGGAAAGACGCCGGCGGCTGACGCCGGCGCCCGGGCAACCGGCTCGTGAAGATTATCAAGCGACTGCTGCTGCTGTTGTTCGCCGGCGTCTTCATAGTGACGGCCGCGTTGCTGTTCGTCGCGGTGAACATAGATCCGAACGACTACAAGGAAAAGATACAAGCCGCGGCGCAACAAGCAACCGGACGCAAATTGACCATAGAGGGCAACGTCGGCCTGACGCTTTTCCCGGCCTTGAGCCTGGACCTTCAAGGCGTTTCGCTCGACAATCCGCCGGGATTTGAAGGCCGCTTTGCGTCGGTCGAGCGCGTTCGCGCGAAACTGGACTTGCTGCCGCTCCTGCAAAAACACCTTGAAATCGGGAAAGTCACCTTACGCAAGCCGCGCCTCAACCTTCACACCTTGAGCGACGGGCGGACGAACTGGAAAGATCTGGCGGTGCAGGACAAAAAGCCGCCTTCCGAAACCGGGGTCGGCGCAGGCCCCGCTGCGTCTCCCCTGATCGCGGGATTCAGTCTCGCGGGCACGTCGATCGAGGATGCGACCGTAACTTGGCGCGACGCGCGTACAAACGAAGACGTGCAGGTCAGCCGCCTCAACCTGAAAACCGGCGCGCTGGCGTCGGGCAGACCGACCGAAATCGCTCTCAGCGGCGTCGTCAGCGACCGACGTCGCGGGCTTTCCGCCGACCTGAGCCTCGACGCCGAAGTGTTCGTCGACCTGCAAAACCGGCACGTTCGCATGGACGAGTTCGCCGCCGTCGCCGATTTCCGCGGCAACAACGAAAAACCTCTCAACGTCCGGGCCAACGCCGCTGTCGCGATTGACTTGGCCGCCGAACGGGCTGAAATCCGCCGCCTGTCCGCAAACGTCGCCGATATGCACGTCAACGGTGACGTCGACGTCGCCGGATTGTCCGACAAGGCCAGAATTTCGCTCGCCTTGAAAAGCGACGACCTGGCACCGCGCGCACTCGCCGGCGCCTTGGGCGTTCCCGCGGACCATTGGCCCGAGCGAGCGAAGCTTGACCTCGACGCGACGATCGACCTCGCAAAGGACTCGGGGCGATTCAGGAAAGCAATTGTCGAGGTCGGCGACGCGCGCGTCGAAAGCGAAGGGACGATATCCGGCCTGCTTTCAGAAAACCGCCGAATCACCGCAACGGTCAAAAGCAACGCGTTCAACCCGCGCG
>CAYFZO010000041.1:0-10068 GCA_964347615.1 uncultured Chromatiales bacterium | reverse complement strand
GCTGCATCTCAGCAGTAACCGATTGACCACCTTGCCGGAAGGTATATTTTCAGGTCTTGTCAGTAATCTGAGGCAATTGCGGTTACAGGGCAACCCCGGAGCACCTTTTGTCTTTATCCGTCCGGCACTCGTACTTTTGAAGCCCGGCGACTCGACGGCCAAGCTGACTGTGGACGTAACGGTGCCGACGACGATTACCGTAGGCTTGTCGGCGGAAGGCGGTGAGGTGTCGGTCACGGAAGCGGTGATTCCCGAAGGGGGCACCGAAAGCGATTCTTTTACCGTGACCCAAGCCACGGCTGCGCCGGCAACGTTGACGGCGTCTACAGGAACGTTGGCTGGTCGTTTTCACACCGGCGTCGAGACCGCTGCAAGCGAACTGGTCGTGGACGTGGTCGCCCCGTCGGTGTTGGGCGTCGAGATCATTTCGAGACCGGATTTCGGTGCCGCGTATTTGGCGTCTTTCGGTGAAGTGATCCGCGTCGAGGTCGATTTCGACGAGGCGGTAGAAGTGTCGGCTACGACCGACGGCCCGTCGTTGACGCTCACGATCGGAGCGACAACGCGCACGGCGGCTTACGCGCCGAGTTTGAGCCAAGCTACGATGCTGGTGTTCGTCTACGAGCTCCAGGCCGGCGACGTCGACGAAAACGGTATCAGCATCGAAGATGACGCGCTGATGCTTGCCGACGCGGAGATAACCGACCTGAGCGGGAACCGGATAGCAAGTACGCGTTTGGGAATCCGTGCAATCATGGACGCCGCGGAGCACAGGGTCATCGAGATCGAGAGTGAATTCGAGATATCGTTTGACGAGACCGACGACTTAGGGCTTGGAAGGGTGGTAGCCGGCGGCGATCCCCGGAGGGTCAGCGTCATGCTCGGGAACGATTTGGACGAAGTCGAGGTCAGGCTGAGCAGCGACGTCCCGGGCGGCGGCCTCACGATTACCCCCGATAGTTTCAGACTCAGCGCCGGGAGCAACGTCCGGCAGCTTGAGCTGACGGCGGGGCCTCAGGCGAGAGGTCCGCTCGACGCCGACGGCGCAATCGGCCCGGCGGAATTGACCGCCGAAGTGTTCCCCGTCAACGACGGTACGCTCGCATCCACGTCGTTTTCGACGACCACGTCCATGGCGGTGGACGTCAGGTTTTACGTGGATATCTCCTATCTTTTTTCTGGTGTTCAGTCTACGGCGTTAACCCTGGTCGCGCAACATCCGGATAAAGGACTCGATGACGTTGATGTTTCCTTGGTCTCTGACAACGAACGATGGCCATCGCAGCTTGCCAGTGGTGAGCGTTTCGAGGGTCGTCTGGTGCGGGAAAGCGGTCCGGCGGATGATGAACTTTTTATTGATACGTTTGAAATCGAAGAAGGTGGAGACGTCGCTATCGCAATCGACGTAACACTTGTGTCGCCGCAAAGTACGTTGCTTGGGACGTCTTTTTGGCGGGCGAAATGGATTGGCTCGCGCGGCGTCAGCTATGCTCCCGGCTATGAGCCGGAAGTCTCCTCGAATTTGTTCCAGGTGAACGTTGTGGGGTCGATTCAGTTGTCGTTGGAAATCAGCTCAACCCGGATTCGGATTGAGCCGGGCGGATCCACGCAGATTACGCTCACGACCGACCCGCGGTTGGAGCTATCGGAAGAAGTGGCGGTGACCTTGCAAGCCCCCGCGGGGTCGGGAGTGCAGTTCAATGGTCAGGAAACGCAGCGGATTACGCTCGATGTGGGCAACCAAACCGAGGAAGTGACGGTGTCGGCGTTGAATAACGCACGCCCCGGCGTGCACCGGATCACGGTCACGACTGTGCCGAATGGAGGCTTGGTGTTCCCCTCGCTCCCGGAGATGACCGTGCAAGCCGGCGCTCTTGGAATCAGGCTGCACGACGCGCAGGCCGCTGAAGGCGAAGTGGCCGAAGTTAGGCTGACCCTGGACGAGCCGTCGCCGTTGCCGATGACGCTCAATTACAGCACCGGCGTTTCCTCCGTCCCCGGCACTGATAACGCCGACCGCGACGACTTCACCGACTTGAACAACGGGGTGGTTACGGTTCCGGCGGGCGAGTCTTCCACTTTTATCCGCATCCGGATCGAAGACGACGAGGTCATCGAACCGTTGCGCGAAACGTTCCAAGTGCGCCTGCTCGATCACAATATCCCCGACGGCTACGCAATCGTGCCGGTTCCGGCGGTGGTGACCATCAAGGAAGGCGTGTGCGACCGGACGGAGCAAGTCGGGGACGCGATCGTGAGCGCGGTCGGGGTCGCCAGCTGCGCCGACGTTGACGACGCCGACCTGAGCGGCGTATCCAGCTTGTCGGTGGAGACTTTCGGTGTCGAGAGTTTGCAGGACCGTGACCTTGCGGGTTTGGTCGGTTTGAGGGACTTGGATTTCTCGGAAGGCAGTCGTTTCGCGGACTTGCAAGACTTGTCGGGGTCGGTGTTCAGCGACCTCGGCAGCTTGGAAAGCTTGGACTTCGGAAGGAATAGCTTGGGAGGCGGAGATCTGCCGAGCACCGTGTTTCAAAGCCTCGTCAATTTGAGGAGCTTGGATCTCTCAGACAACAAATTGACCAGCCTGCCGCCGGGGATCTTCGCGGGTCTCGTCAATTTGACGAGCTTGGATCTCTCAGATAACCGATTTGACCGATCGACCAGCCTGCCGCCGGGGACGTTCATGGGTCTCGTCGATTTGAGGCGCTTGAATCTATCGGATAATACCGAATTGACCAGCTTGCCGCCGGGGATCTTCGCGGGTCTCGACTCGTTGTCGACTTTGACGTTGCGTCGTACCCCCGTTCGTTTTCGTCTGGGGTTCGAACAAGTGTCCAACCCGTCGCCGAACGACGAGGTTCGCGCCTACCGGCTGAGCGTTGACCTCGGCGCGCCGTATCGATTCACTCTCGGCTTGGCGGCGGAAGGCGGGAGCGTTTCGACCGAGAGCGCGACGATTGCGGTGGGCAGCACGTACAGCGGGACGTTCACCGCCACCCAAGCCGGCAACGCACCGCTCACGTTGACCCACGGCGACGAAGACGCGATCGAAGACGAGGCCAACGGTGTGCTTTTCGACGCGGCGCCGGAGCTCAAACTCGACGAACGCGCTCCGGAGGTCGCGTCGTTGCTGTTCTATTCGTCGCCTGACGCTGACGGGATTTATCAGGAAGATTCAGATATCAAAATCGCGGTACTTTTTGACGAGGCGGTGAGGGTTACGAATATGGGCGATGGGTTGCATTTGCAGCTTCTCTCCCGTGGTACTTCCTTCGCTATAGGGTACGACGCGGATGCGACCAGCGTCGCCCACGACGCGGACAGCGCCGCCGCCGACAATCACGAGCTGGTTTTCAATTCTGCGCCGTTTGGAGTGTCCGCCGGCGCCTCCGGCCCCGAGAGCGGTTTCAGCATCGAGCAAGACATGCTGCTAATTCACAATGCACCACAGGCGACCACGATTACCGACCTTGCGGGAAATCCGGGGTCGGCGTCGCTGAACGGACTGGATATTTCGACTCGCGAGTACCGATTGCGTTTTGACCCGGCGGCGTTGAGGACGGTTGCGGGCTCGGATGAGGACGAACAGACGCTGAGGACGCTGCACCTTGAAGCCTTGCCCGGTTCGATCCGGTTGCCGGCAAGCGACGAGGTCACGGTTGCGTTCGACCCGGCGCCCGGCGACGTCGCCGGCGTGTCGGTGCACGCCCCCGACGACGACGCTTTGCGTTACGACGGTACCGGTCAGTCCGGTTTGACGTTCACGCGAACGGAACCGAGCCGGTCGATCAGGGTCCGGGTTGACGGCGCGGCGAACCGGGTCGAGGGAGGCGGCACGGCGGGCGGTGTGACGTTTGTCGAGGCGTCGCTTTCGGGACATTCGAGGTCGTCGCGCGGGGACGAAGGTCTGCGCGTCGTTCCCGCGTCGTTGCCGGTCGGCGTGGTGCCGCTCGAGGTAGTAGCGCCGACGCCGGACTTGCAGCGGTTCAGGCTTAGTTTCGATGATGCGTCGCCGTTGGTGCTGAATGCAGGGCAGCGCAGGAATCTGGGGCTTAGAGTCGACCCCTCCCTACCGTTATTCTCTTGGCGTTGGCGGATGAGAGTCAGTTACGAGGGGCAAGACGGCGTGACAGCGTCCTACTCCTCAGGTCCGATCGTTAATTTTCTGCGGGACGTTCGGTTGACCGCGCCCCAGGATGCGCAGGGAGAGCTTGGGATACTGACCGTAAGTCCGGAGTTGCTTGACGCCGGACAAGGTTTCGCACCGGTCGCCGGCGCGGAAGTTACCCCCGCGGTCATCGCCGTGCGCGTACGACCCTTTCAGGAGTTTCCCGCGATGCGGAAGTACGCTTTGGCGTTCGACCCCGACCCGCTCGGGGTTTTGGTGGGCGAGGCCAAGACGGTGACGCTGACGCTGCTGGACCCGGATGACACCTTGCTGGGTTCGGACCTCGTCACCGTGACGTTGGGGTTGCGCGGCGGCACCGGCACGATCGTCCCCGAGACGTTGACGCTGAGCGCCTCGGATCCGGACGAGGACGTGACTGTGACCGTCGATGCGGCCGACGCCTTTGCGGGCGTTGACCGTTCCCTGTGGCTGACCGCGGAAGCGGTCCCGGTGGAGGGATTGCAAGTCGGTGCCGCGCAGCTGGCGGTGACGGCGTCGCAACCGACGTTCGAGCTGGTGTTCGATCCGTCGCGTCCGTTGACGGTTCCGAGAGGCGGCGCGACGCGGACGACGTCGTTGAGACTGTCGGAGGTGGAAGGGGTGGCGCTGCCGCCGATAGGAACGCGGTTGGAGGTGCCGGTGTCGTTGAGTCTGGGGGGCGACGGCGTTCACCTGACGCCGTCCCAGGCGGTCTTGACCGCCGAGGTAGGTGCCCAGGGCGTGACCACGGAAGCGGTGGAGGTGGAAGTCCGGGCGGAAAGCACCGCGCCTCAACAGAGTTTGGTGCTGGTCGCGGAACCCGATCAAGCCGAACGCAGCGTGCGTTTGATTTCCGCGGCGCTCCCGGTCAACGTGACGCCGCCGGTGCGGCAGTTCGGGTTTGAGTTTGAAGGCACCGGGGCGCACGCGTTGGGCGGTGGTAACCCCGGGTATTTTCTCGTGCCTAGGATTGCTGACGGCACTGGCGCATTTATCGGTGTGAGTCCAGACCGCAGGCTTTTCGTGGAGGGGGTTAACGGTTCCGGCCAGCCCGGCAATCCCGGCAGCGCCGCTCTCCTTGCGAGCGGGCTCTTCAGACTCACCGGCGATGAGTTGGTCGAAGGTGAACGGGTGACCGCGACGCTGACTTGGTATATCTCGGAAGCAGGTTCCCCCGGCGATCTCTCAGCGCTTGGAAGCGCCCTGTTTAGACCCGGGTTTTTTAATGCTGATCGGGATCTGGTGCCGCCGGGAACGACGTGGATGTATATGTGGAGCGGGGAGAAGTTGTTGACGGATATCTATTCGACGCAGGCCGAAGTGGTATTCACGGGGCCGGGAAGGCCTTCGGTACCTCTGGATTTTGGCAGACTGCCGGTTGGCGGCCCGTCGCCGCTGGCGTTGAGGATCAGCGTATCCGACGATCAGGAACGTGCGCTGAACGCCAAGTTCACCGACGGCTCGCTGGGAGTTGCCGCGGATTTCGGTGGCAGAACCCGTAAGGGAGGCCGCGACATCGTTTTGACTTTCTCAGAATCGGAGCGATGTCTCCAGCCGGGTGAATCGGCGCAGGTGGAGCTGAGACTCTATTCTGGCTCGTCGTCGGGGGGTAATTCAGACATCAGCGGCTGCCGCATAACCCCGTGGTTGTTCTGGGGAGAGGATAACGGCACGTCGGTGATCTCGGTGACGCCGCCACGACCGACTCTAAGGCCAAATAGCGTATCTCTCAATGGGTGGATCCTTAGAGCAAGGCAATCTCTGACGATTACCGCGGCGGCGACCGCGAGGCCCGGGGAGTCGTTGGTGCTCAGGGCATTGACGCCGGAATTTCCTGTGACTGGTGACAACGACGCGTGCCCCAGCGTCTACCATTACACAGGTAGCGGCGGCGGTGCGATGAGCGTGTGCATCGCGCCGCGCGAATTCGACTTGAACTTCACGCCGCCCCAAGCGTTGGTGCAGCGCGGAACCACGTTGCCGGCGACGGTGTCGCTGGGGCGCGCGTCCTTGACCGGCAACGAACGCGTGAGGGTGGCGCTGAGGGTGCAGGGCGAGGCGAACGCCGGCGTCGTTGTTTCGCCCTCGGAAGTGAGGTTGAGCCGGACCGAGACCAGCGCGGAGTTCAACGTCATCGTGGACGCCGCGACGGCGACCTCCTCGCTGGCCGTGGTGGCGACGGTATCGGGCGACCAGGAATCGGCGTTGAAAGCGAACTTCAACGCCGGCGTTCTGTCGCTGTCGCTGACCGACGAGGTGCCACCCCGGCGTTTCGACCTGAGGCTGGCGGTTTCGGGCGAGGAAGACGCGGCGTCGCTGAGGTGGGACCGGGAGACGATGGTGGAGTTGTCGCTGGTGGCGGAAAATCCGCTGAAGCCGCTGACGGCAGGCGAAGAAGTGGAGGTGACGGTTTCGCTCGAAGGGACCGGGCTGAACGTCAGTGCGCCGGGCGCGCCCCCGGCGTCGAGCATCTCGACGACGCTGGACGCCATCGACGACAGCGTGGTCCTGAGCTTGAGCGTGGCGCGAGACGAAGCGGATCGGGATGACCCGGCAAGGTCCCGGCTGTTGCTTGCGTCGGTATCGGCGTCGGATCAGGAAGGCCTGAACGCGCTGTTCACTCCGGCGAATCTCGAGGTCGAAGTCGTGCCGTACGGCTTGGAAGACGAACCGACGCGCGAGTTCGCCCTGGAGTTCACGCAGACCAGCGAGTCGGACGCCCCGCCAATAGAGAGATTGTCGTTATTGGCGAACGGCGGCGGCACGGTGTATCTGAGGCTGAAGCGCGTGGGCGGCACCCCCTTGACCCGCGATGAGAACAGGGACGTTAGAGCTGGTTTGATGCAAAGTCCGGGTGAAGGGTTGAGTCTGCGTCGGGACTCGGTGGACTTTAATTTCAACACCGGCTTTTCACCTCCGATCGATATCGCCGTCGGGGTGAACGCGCCTCGGCAGAGGGTGGTCTTGCCGGCGAGCGTGCCCCACGGGACCGCCCGGCGGCTCGGCGCGAGTTTTGATTCGGCTTTCCTCCTCGTTGAAGTCAGTCCCTTGGAACCGGTTACGGAAGTGCTTCAGGAGCGCTCATACACCCTGAGGTTCGACCCGTCCGAGGTGCAAGTGACGGCAGGCTCGGACGTTCCCACGGAAGTCAACTTGTTGCTTGAGGGGATGGATCCGTTGACTCTCGGCGAGAGCGCGGCGCTGAGGTTGGCGCCGTCCGATCCGGCGTTTCGGATATCGCCGTTGAATCTGAGTTTGGGGCGTCTGGTGTCTTCGGCGGCGGTCACAATCAACCCCCGCGACGTACGGAACGAGCGACGGAGAGAGACGCTTGACGTCGAACTGGAGACGTCGCAAATACCCGGCGCGACTTTCGATATTCAGCCTTTGCAAATCAACATCATCCGCGACGTGGAGTTGACCCTCACCCCCGTCGGTGCCGACGTCGACGAACTGCGGATAGAAGCGGGAATGACGACAGAGGTGACAGTGGCGACGTCTCCGACGCTGGTGCCCGGTGAATCGGTGGAAGTGGCTGTGAGTCTTCGGGACGGCAATTCCCTGAGCATCGATCAAGACCGGCTTAGGTTGACCGGCATCGCTCCGACCGCGGTGGTGGTTTTGACCGCGTTGCGGTCGCTTCAGCGCGATGAGTTGAGAATAGCCGCGGAATCGACCCAAGGAGTCAGTGTTTCCGCCGCCGAGTCTTTATCGTTGCGCACGCTGCTTACACGGAACGTGTCTCTGGTGTTCGAGCCGAATCCGAGCGTGGGTGAACAAGGACGCAGCACGGAGTTCACCGTGACAACTTTCCCGCTGTTGGGCGGAACCGGCGAGTTGCCGGAAGACGACCAGTCGGTGACGGTCACCTTGAGCGTGTCCGATCCAGGCTGGACTTTCGGTACCGGCTCAAGCACCGAGATTGACGTTGCTTTGGACTGGTCCGAGCCGTCGAGACGGGTCGTATTCCGGGTGGCTCCGGAGGTTGAAATCGGCGCTTCGGCGACGGTGCAAGCGGTCGCGGCGGGGGTCCGGAACGTCGGACTCATCGAACCGTTACCGTCGCTCAGGCTGGAGGCCTCGACGCCGCGGGTTTCGGTGGCGTTGGATCCGAGCACCGAGCTGGTTTTGGCGGTGGGCGCCTCCGAAAGAGGCATGGTGACCGTGAGCATTCCCTCGGGTCCGCCGGGTCTGCTTGGCTTGCAGGCGTCGCAACGGGCGGCGGTGAGGGTCGAGGTGTTCGGCGCCGGGTTGAGTATCGAATCGGACGGCGGCGGCTTCTCGAGCGTGATCGACACCACGTTGGAGATGCCTGACTTCAGCCGGACGATTACCGTGGACGCGTCGCAGGAAGACGTGTTCGGCACCTTGAGGGTGACGGTGTTGAGCGGCGCCGACTTTGCCCCCGTCGAGTTGCCGCTTCGGGTTCAGCGTTCTTTCACGTTGCGGTTTGCTCCACTCAGTATCATCGTTCCGGCGGGCGGTAGTACGGAGGCGACGACCGTCCACCTGGATAACCATCAGGCCTTGGCCGACGACGAGACGGTGACCGTTGTTTTCACCGTTTCAGAAGATGCCAACTCAATCCTTTCGGAGGCTCCGGCGCGGGTAATCTTGCGCAAAAGCGATCCCGTCGCCGAGTTCATCGTGGCCGTGGCGTGGAACCTGGGGCCTGCGGGGGACACCGCTGTTATCGGGGCGAGCGTTGACGGGGCTCTGCGTAACGCGCGGGTCGCCGATGCGGACCCCCTTCTGCAGGTAGAAAGAGTGCGCCCGTCGGGGACTTTGTCCCTGCTGCCGGGGGCCGATCCCGAGGGGGACGTGCTGGCTTTGGCGGCAGGTGAAACAGCCACGGTGACAGCGATCTTCTCTCCGCCGTTGCAAGGCGAGCAAGTAGCGACGCTGTCGCTCCGCCTCATGGCTCCGGATTCTCCTCCCCCCGTGGAAGTTTTGCCCCTGGAAGGGATGATGCTGAGTTCAGCAACCCCGACTGCAGCGTTCAGTGTGCAAGCCCGAGCCGATGCAGCCGGAAGAACCGCCCAATTGGAGCTTGAAGCGACGTCGGGTGTCGATGCTAACCCTGTGACTCTCGCGGTGCAGGTGAGACATGGTTTGCGGTTGTCGTTCGATCGGGACGTGGAAACGATTCCGGTAGGTTCGTCAGCGTCGGTGACCCTCCAGCTTAGGAACGCGGACGGCACGTCCGTGAACGCGAGCGTTTTTCCGTCGGACTACGAGGTTTCCGTGCCGTTGGCGGCGAGTTTGGGGTTGCGCTTGGCGTTGGCCTCGGACCCGGATGCGTCGCCGAGCTTGGGACTGGCGGCGGTCTTGAGCGCGTCGCGTCCTGACGCCGAGATTATCGTGACGGCACCCGCCGAGTACGCAGCCGCGCGCCGCGGCGACGAATCGGTGAGCGCGGGTGCGCCGCCTGCCGACGACTACGCGCTGTTCGAGGGCGATGCTTTGTTCGTTTCCGCGCCGTTGCCGGCGGAACTGGTGTTTGAGCCCGCGGGAAGGCTGCCCATCGCGCCGGGCGGCGTCGCACAAGTGACGCTGAGTCTGCGCGGCAATCCTTTGCGAGGCGAGCGCGAGGCGAGATTGGTTCTTAACGTCCCGGTAGACTCAGGCTTTTTGCGTCTCGACTCGGCCTCTGTCGTGGCTTTGAGCGAAGCCAACCCGGAGGCGATGGTGACGATACGACACCCAGACGCCCTTGAAGGTGCCGGAAGTTTTGGCAGGCTGACCGTGTCGTCCACCAGAATCGAAATCGCACGCGGGCGAAGTCGTATTCGGTCCGACCTTCCCGTCGTGGAAACCGAAGTTGATTTGCCGATGCAGGTGCTGCAACGTGTGGTGGTGCGGTTCATGGACGGTTCGACGCCGCGACTTGTCGCCGGCGCGGCGGCGACGCCGGTGGTTGT
>CAYFZO010000040.1:0-10392 GCA_964347615.1 uncultured Chromatiales bacterium | reverse complement strand
GTCAGGTGAAGTTGCTGGCGGCGCCGGGTGGAACCGCGACGGCGGAGTTGAGCGTTGTCATGGAGACGCTAGGGGAGACGCTGGAGGGCGGGCGCGAAGCGGTGGTGGAAGTCGAAATTGACACCGGGGAGGTTTCAGACGGCTTGGAGTTGGTCAGCCCGTCTCCGACGACGCTGACCATGGCGGACGCCTCGACGAACGTGGTATTGCGCGCGTTGACGCCGGGTGTTTCCGGAACCTTGAGGGTGTCGGCGTCGCCGGACAGCGACGTCGAGTTCGCTCCGGTCGAGCTGGCGGTTCAGGTTTCGCAGGCCGTCGAGTTGACGTTCACTCCCTCGCCGCTGGAAGTGACGCCCGGTGGCGGCGCGGCGATGGTGCGGTTGAGTTTTGCCGGTGTCGGAGGTGCGGAGCTGACCGGAATCGAAACGCTCGACGTCGGCTTGAGCGCCGATGATCCCGGAATAACCGTTTTGCCCGACCGCTTCACGTTGACCGCCGACGTTCGGGAGGTGGTCGTGTCGGTGAGTGCGGAGCCGACGGTTCGAGGCATGCCGCTGCCGTCGGGCCCGCGTGCCGGGATGGGGCTGTCGCAACTGACGGCATCGGCGTCCTTGTTGGATTTGTCGCTGACGCCGGTGTCGTTGCCGACAAGTTTGATCGCGGCTTTCCGTTTGAGTTTCGATCGGACGACGGTCACGTTGATCAGCGGCAAGCCGGGTTCGAATACGCAAACCGTGCGCTTCGGGCTGCTGGAAGGGACCCGGGTATCGTTGCCGGTCTCCGATGAACTTGTCGACGTGGGGCAAGAAGCGTGGCGTGACGACGTTGCGCCGAGCGGTGTTGT
Source organism: uncultured Chromatiales bacterium (assembly GCA_964347615.1). Lineage (GTDB taxonomy): Bacteria > Pseudomonadota > Gammaproteobacteria > Poriferisulfidales > Oxydemutatoraceae > CAYFZO01. The sequence goes on along the minus strand of CAYFZO010000040.1, from coordinate 9,548 downwards.
GGTGGAAGGTTTGGGATTGTTCGACAATCGGGTTTTAGAGAGGGACGTGACGATCACCGTGGGAGACGACGCGACAACGGGGATTTTCACGTTGTTGCCCGGCTCCGACGGGTCTTTCGACAACGAGGTTCCGGAAGATTCGTTGAGCGTCGACGGGTTGCAGGTCGAGATTTTGGATCTGCCGTTGGTGAATCTGGTGCTTGACCCGCAGGCGCTGCAAATCCAGCGAGGGCGCAGCACGATGATCGGGGTGACGACCGACCCGCCTCTGGTCGCAGGGCAGATTGCGGTCGTGGAGTTGCAAGGCGGCGACAGCGGAGTGTCCACGACGACCGTGCGTTTCGGCGAGACCAGGACAGGGACGGTGAGCACCGGGGCAATGCTGACCGTGATGGTGTCGCCGACGGCCGAACTCGGTGAGATCGTGGTGCCGGTGAGCGCGATGAGCCCGTCTCGCCTGGGGTTCGAGGAACCGCTGCCGGAGTTGAGGGTCGAAGTGACGAGGCTGCAAGTGACGGTAGCGTTTGCGTCGGAGGAGGGTGTGGCTTTGCGCGAGTTGTCTTGGGTCGGTTTCGATGAACTTCTCCGCAAGGTGAGGTTGAGCCTTGCCGACTACGCTTTCAAGGCAGACGAACAAGTACGGTTGTCGGTGCGCATCGAAGGGGACGGTCTGTCGGTCTTGCCTTCCGAAGTATCGCTGGATAGGACCAACCCCGAAGCGACGGTGACGGTTAACGCTCCGGGGCGGGACGCGTCGGGCAGATTGATTGTCGAACCGGTACCCGGCGCTGAGTTCGGGCTGAGGTCTCCGGCACGTTTGGACGTGCAGAAAGTAAGCGGCTTGGATTTGGCGTTTGTCGTTGAAGATGTGCCTTTGTCCATCGCGGCGGGTGATTCGACCAATTTGGTATTGACGACCGTTCCGCCGCTGAGCGGGAGCGTCAGTTTTCCCGTATCGCTTGAGATCGAAGGGCCGGGTCTGAGTTTTGGCACGACCCGAAGGGTGACGAACCGAACGCAGGTGACGCTCAGCGCACGGCAGAGCACGGTGCCGGTTACGGTGTTTGCGGTCGCGCCGGGCGCAAGCGGCCGCTTGACCGCCAGTGCCGCCGAAGTTGGCTCGGCGACGCTCGATTTCGAGACCCTCAACGCGACGACCGTGTTTTTCAGAGCCTCCCCGACGATTGAAGCCGAACAGGGGAGCAAAGCAAGGTTCGGAGTGGAGTTTTATCCGCCGCTTGGTTCGGGGCAGGAGGCGAGGGTCACGGTCTTTATCTCCGATTCCGTGCACGGCGCCGATGCGACCGCAGAAGGGCGGGTGTCTTTTGTCAACGAGGCGACCTCGCACATCGCAACGTTCAACTTGACCCCGACGGCGGAACGTTTACGCAACGTCGAGGTTTACGTGGGCGCTAACCTGAGTCCTCCGGGGTTGGGTTCGGTCGGGAATCCCGGGTCCGGGCGTTATGAACAAGCGGTGAGTGTAGGGTACGATGCGACAGGGTTCACGGCGTCGCCTGCGGACAGAATACCGGTGGACGTCGTCGTTTCCTTGCGCCGTATCGAAGCGGATTTCTTCGCTTCTCCGGAGGCGCCGGCCCCGGTGTCGGAGTTAGTGCTCAAGAATGGCGAAAGCAGGGAGTTGGTTCTCAGGCAGACCGACGCGGCGTTGCGGGGGAACCAGGAAGCGTTGCTTGAAGTGAGCGTGGTGGGGCAGGGGCTTCGGTTGGTTTCAGATCCGATGGTCGGTATGAGTTCGGAGAGACGGGCGGTGAACGTCGAAGTGTCCGCGGTGCAAGCCGACGTGTCCGGCACCTTGCAGGTAACGGCACTGGGAGAAAGCCGGGTCGGTTTGCGCAGTGGCTTGATTGAGTTGCCGGTGCGGGTGCGTCCGGACGTGCACGTGCGATTCAACCCGCGTGAGCTTACGTTGGTACGCGGGGGCGTTGCGCCGGCCGTCGCTTCAAGCACAGTGCGGGTGACGACCGAGCCGCCGTTGGCGGCGGATGAAACCTTGCGCTTAGGCTTGGCTCAGCGCGGCGGTCTCAGTGTTGAGCCCGGGGGTGTGCCCGGGGGCGTGTTCACGCTTGATGCTTCAAACTCCTCCGGTTTCGAGCTGAGGCTAAGCGCCGATGAAAACACGGGGCGTGATGCAGGGGTCACCCTGCGGAAGCTGGACCTGGGCACCAATCTGGGCGAGGCGGAGGTGATACTTGCCCCGTTGCCGGTCAAGGTGTTGCGCGGCGTGGATTTGGTGGTGACCGTCGACGAGCCTCCGTTTGTCGTAGGCGAGGAGAAAGCGATCGTGGTGGCGACCATTCCGCCGCTGGAGACGGGTGAGGAAGTGGAGGTGATGCTTTCAGGCGAGGGTCTGACCCTAGGTGTCGCATCGGATGCCGCATCATTGGCCTTGTCGAGTGTGACCCCGAGCCGAACGGTTCGGGTCGTTGCCCCGGACGCGTCTGCGAGACTGATCGGCGCAACGCAAACCGCGGCCACGAACGTGCGCGTTTTCGCTGCCGGGTCGTTGCAGGTCGCGGCGCTCGAGCGTTTTGAATTGCGGTTTGACCCGGTCGAGCTTGAGCAAGGCGGCAGCGCGGCGTTGCGGGTGACGACCAGCCCGGTGCTGACCGCGTCGCGTTCGGCGAGCGTGGTCTTGACCGCGACCGCGGCCGGGTGGAGTTTCGGCGAGGTCGGCGTCTCCGAGTTCGAACTGCTTCTGGACGCGGTTTCGACCGAAGTTCGCGTCACGGTCAACGCGGCGGCGGACGCGCTCGGTCTTGTGACCATCGGCACCGTCGAACAACGGCCTGATGGGTTTGTATTGTCCCCGCCGCCGGCGTTGCAGGCTGAGGTTTTCCGTTCATTGCCGCTGTCTTTCGACCCCGTTTCGGCGAGGGTTACGGCGGGTGCCACGACGCGGGTGTCGGTGGTTCTCGAGAACGCCGAGTCTCTGATTGCCGACGAACGGCTGACGCTGCGTCTGACGCCGAGTGCCGGTATCGAGTTGGTTGACCCGGCGATGACCACGGTCGCGTTGAGCACGGCGCCGAACGATCGGGTTGATCTGTGGATACGGGCGAAGCTCGCCGCCGACCGGCAGGCGGGTGAGAGCCTGAGGGCTTCGTTGGAGTCGCTGACTCCTCCGGATCGGTCGCCGTACACCCGGGTGCCCGAGGGTTCCATGCCGGTGGAGGTGCTTCAGCGTGAGCTGACGGTGTCGTTCGATCCAAGCACGTTGCGCTTGACTCGCGGCGGTGCCGCGTCTCCGACGGCTTCGGCGTCGGTGCGTTTGGAAGTCGCGCCCGCTTTGCAGAGCACCGAACGACTAGCCGTGGCTTTCACGTCGAGTGCGGGATTGGATTTGCCGGACGAAGTCGAGTTGACCTCGGTGGTGCGTACGGTGACAGTGACCATCACTGCGGGGGCGGGTGCGTCTTCGGGTGAGGTCGAACCGGTCGTGACCGTGGCGGAAGGGGACGTGGCCGTGGCGGTCGAACCTTTGCGGGTTGAGGTGGTTCGCGGCGTTGAATTGCTGATCGGCGGTTCGGTTTCTCCGCCGACGTTGAATCTTGTCGCCGGCGCCAGCATCGGGTTGCCGATATCCACAAGCCCGACTCTGGAGATGGGAGAGCGCGTGTCGGTGTCCCTGCGGGTGGACGATCCGGCGTTGATCTTGAGTTCGAGGACGATAACGCTCGATTATCTGAGCCCCGAGGTAAACGTTACGCTGAATTCGAACGTGCCGGGAGTGACGGCTCAAGTTTCCGCGACCGGCGTCGGAGACGGCGTCGACGTCGTTGCCGGCGCGTCGCAGGGGGTAGCGACGCAGTCCGCGCAACTGGTCGCTCTGACCATCGCCCCCGAAGCGCCCGAGATTGGCGTTGAACAGGCAAGTTCGGTGCAGTTTGTCGTCCAGACGGTTCCGTTCCTGTCTCTAGACCAATCGCTGAGCTTCCGCTTGGTGGTGTCAGGCGGCGAAAATGCGGGTCTGAGTTTCGCCGACGGTTCGACCGAGATGCAACTGAGCCTGAGCGGAGCTTCGGCCTCGTCCCGCACGGTCATCGTCAACGCCTCCGCCTCTGCGCTGATTGGGGCGACGGCCACGTTGGCCATCGAAGATTTATCCGCTGCCGTGGCGAACCTTGACGTTTCCAACCGAGATGCCCTGCCTGCCCGGGTGCTGGAGGTGACCCCGCCGCGGGTGACGGTCGAGCTGACGCCGGCTGGGGGCCTGCCGGGCGACGACGTGGAGTTGGGTCTCGATGAGACCAAGCCAGTCTCTTTGAGCCTGAGCGACTACCGCTTGTCGGGGGATCAAACGGCGGTGTTCGAGGCGAGGATTGACGGCCCCGGCTTGTCGCTCGGCGCGTCGGGCGATGCCGTCGTGATGAGAGTCACCTTGACCTCGACCGTCGAGACGCGGGAGGTGCCGGTGCGTGCGGCGAGCGACGCTTTGCCGGGCGTATTGAGCGTCACAGCGATCAGCGGGGTCGCGTTGAAGGCGCCGGCAAGTTTGCGGGTCAACGCCCGGCAGGTGGTCGGGTTGGCGTTCTCGCCGTCGCCGGTCGTCGTGGAGCAAGGCCGCGGCATCGAGCTGACCGTCGCGCCGTCGTCGCCGATTGCTGCGATGCGCTCGGCGACGGTGCGTTTGACCGCGCCCGCGGGCGTTTTGTTCGGCGAGTCGGCGTCAACCGAGTTTGTCCTCGACAGCGGATCGTCAAGCCGCACGGTGCCGCTCAGGGCGTTGCACTCGATGCCGGTCGGTTCGGCGTCGCTAAGGGTCGCAGTGGAAGAGACCCCGGGGATTCTCTTTGAATCCGTACCTTCGACGCTCGAGTTGAGCGTTGCGTTGCCGCGGGTGAGGGTATCGCTGTCGCCTTCCGGGCCGCTGGCCCTGACCGAGAACGCTTCGGCGGAGGTCGGTTTAAGGCTGGGTGACTACGAGCTGATGGGGGCACAGCAAGCGACGCTGCGGGTATCGGTTTCTTCGGGCTTGCGGTTGGGAGACGCCCCCAATCAGGACGTGGTCTTGAGCGCAGACGCGCCGGTCGCAACGGTGACGGTAACCGCGGGCGGCACGCCGGGCATGGAGACCTTGACGGTGTCCGCGGTGGATGGCGTTGAACTTGTCGCCCCCGCCGCGCTGGACGTCGACGTGTTGGAATTCGTATCGGTCGAGATTGTCCCGCAACTCGTCGAAGTCCAGCAGGGCGGCAGCACGCAGATACGGGTCACGACCGATCCGCTGCTGGGGGCGGGTCGTTCGGCGACGGTGAGCTTGTCGGTGGACCCGGCTTCCGGCGTGAGTCTCGACGGCTCCCCTTCGATCAGGGTAATGCTGGGCGGGTCGAATCCCGACGCGGTTGAGTTGACCGTCACGGCTTCGCGCGACGCGCAGATTGGGATACCGGTGGACGTGGCCGTCGCCGCCCGTAAATCTGAGACGGGTGAATCTGAGCAGGGTGAAGCTGAGTTTTCGCTTTCCGAGACCTTGTCCGGTGTAACGGTGAACGTGGTTCCGCCGAAGGTGTCCGCTGCTTTGACGCCGATTTCGGGAGAACCCACGTTGACGCTGGTCCAAGGGAGCGACGGCACGGCGATGCTGAGTTTGACGGATTACGAATTGCGGGATATGCAGCAAGCGGTGTTGCGCGTCGAGGTGGTTGAGGGAGACTTGCGGTTGCAGGGACGATCAACGCAGGACGTGACCCTGAGCGCGGCGGCGCCGGTTGCGACGATGACGGTAACCGCCGGGAGTGAGCCGGGTCCGGGTCTTCTGCGGGTCGCGGCGGTCAGCGGCGTCGAGTTGCTGAACCAGCCGCGTTTGGACGTCTCCGTGCTGGCGCTTGTGTCGGTCGTGATTTCCCCGCAAATCATCGAAGTCCAGCAGGGCGGCAGCACGCCGATACGGGTCACGACCGATCCGCCGCTGGAGGCGGGGCAGTCGGCGACGGTGTCGCTGTCGGTGGCGGTCGAGTCCGGCGTCCGCTTCGGCCGGAGCAGCACTCACGTCGTCGCCGTGCCGCTGGGCGGCTCGAATCCGAACGAGGCCGAGTTGAGCGTTGCGGCTTTGCCCGACGCGCCAGTCGGGACGCCGGTCGACGTGACCATCACCGCCCAGGGCGGAGACGGCGGAGACGGATTTGCGCTTGCCGAGACGCTCCCCGAAGTGCGGGTGAACGTGGTCTTGCCGAGAGTGTCCGTGGTTTTGACGCCGGTCTCCGGCGAAGAGGCGCTGAGTTTCGTCGCCCGCGATCAAGGGATGGTGAGCGTGAGTCTCGAGGGCGACGCTTTGCAGCCTCCCCAGCAAGCGGTGTTGCGTTTGACCGCTTCGGATCCGGGGCTGCGGATAACCCCGAGCACGGTCACATTGAGCCCGGGCGAATTGGCGACGGTGGTCTCGGTAACGGCGGACGAAGCCTTGTCCGGTGAGATCACGGTGTCGGCGCTGAGCGGTGTTGAATTGGTCGAGGCTCAGCCTTTGGCGTTCGAGGTGCTGCGTCGTGAACTGGCGGTGTCGTTCATCCCGGCCGAGGTGAGTTTGGTTCGCGGCGGCGCGGCGGCGCTGGCGTCTTCGGTGCAGGTGACGTTGAGGGTTGACCCTGAATTGCTCGGCGACGAGGAGATCGGGGTTGATCTGAACGGCGGTTCCCTTACGGTCGATCCGCCGAGCGTGAGACTGAGTGCGATGAATCGGACGGCGACGGTGACCGTGACCGCGGACTCGAACTCGGTCAGCGGCGAAGTCACGGCGACGACCAACGTCGACACGCGGGTCGGCGACGCGTCGCTGAGGTTTGAACCTTTGTCGGTCGAAGTCGTGCGCGGCGTGAATCTGGTGATTAGCGGTCCCGCGGGCGAGAAGGCGCTGGCGATCGTTGCGGGCGAGTCGACCGAGTTGCGGATAACGACCAACCCGCCGCTTGAGACGGGCGAGAGCGTCGAGGTGTCCTTGAACCTCGGCGATGAAGAGAATTTGGAATTAAGCACGCAGGGAGTGCGCTTGAGCGGCCCCGGCGACGTCGTGACCACTGTTACTGTAACCGCGGTCAACCCGGGTCTCGAGGGCGTCGCGGTGTCGTCGTCGGGGGTTGGCACCGGTGTCGACGTCATTGCCGGCGATTTGGTGAGCGTGGACACGCTCAACGCCGCCGAATTTGAGATTGTTTTCGATCCGCCGTTACGGGTCGAAGTCGAACAGGGTCGCGGCTCGATGTTTATCGTGACGACTTTCCCCGGGTTGGGGCAGGGTCAGATGATTACGGCGACGGTGAGGGTGGAACCGGGGGATTCGGGCTTGAGTTTCGGCGAAAGGTCGACTGAAGAGACAATCGTTCTGGATCAAAACAACAGACAAGCGGCTGTTTCTGTGATTGCGTCGGCAACCGCGGCGATCGGTTCGACCACCGCGGTGGTTATCGCCGACCCGACGCCGGTACCGGGCAACTTGAGTATCACGAGTTCTTCGCCGCTCGAGTTGGTGGTGACGCCGCCGCAGGTGACGGTGGTTTTCTCGCCGAGTGAGGTGCTGCCTTTGACCCTAGGTAACATGGTGGATAGCACGGCGTCGGTAACGCTGAGCTTGCATCCGGACGACCGCTTGCAGGCGGGTCAGTCGGCGACGTTCAATGTGACGGTGTCGGGCAGCAGCTTGTTTCTCGAGCGCGACGACGACAGGGATGTGTCTCTGGAAGTGTCCTTGTCTGCGGTCTCGCCCCAGGCGACGGTTGTAGTCGGGGCGGCAGAAAACGCGGGGGCGACGGGTGAGCTGAGAGTGGAAGCGTTGTCGGGCGCGGTGTTGCGCGAAGGGACGAGAACGACGCTGGCGGTGTCGGTGACGCAGGAAGTCGGTTTGGTGTTTGTCCCGCAGACGCTTGAAATCGAACGGGGACGCGGCGCGACGTTCAGGGTAACGACCGAGCCGGCGCTGAGGGCAGGTCGGTCGGTCGAGGTGAGGCTTGATACGGGTGCGCCAGGCTTCGGCTTCGGTCCCAGCTTTGGCCCCGGCTTCGGCAATGGGGAAGATCGCGAACAGGCCCAGCTTCTGATTGTCCTGAGCACGGATAATCCGTGGCGCATAGTGGAAGTCCGTGCCTCGACGCGGGTCGGCGCCCGGAGCACGCTGACCGGGACGATCTCCGGCGAAGGCGTGTCGGCGTCGGCGGCGGAGTTGGGCCTGAGGTCGGTGACACCGCGGGTGTCGGTTTCTCTGACCCCGGACAGCTTGGCGCTGACGATGGGAAGCAGTGCACGGGTGAGCGTAGGCTTGTCTGATTACACGCTGCTCGACGACCAGGAGATAGTGATCAGATTGCAAACCGACGGTGATAGCCCGCCTGGCTTGACGGTGTCTCCGCCGGAGGTCGTCTTGAGCGGGGCGGTTCAGAAGACGTCGGTTGTTGTAACCGCGACCACCGCGGCGGGGATATCCGAGAATTTGACGGCGACGGCAACGGGCGACGTTTTGGCGACCCCCGCGTCCCTCGGCGTGCTTGTGACTCAGGAAGTGCGTCTGAGGTTCACCCCGACGACGCTTGGAGTACCGTTCGAGGGCTTCGCGTTGTTCACCGTGGAGACCGTTCCGGCGTTGGGGCGGGAACGTTCGGTGGAGGTGAGCTTGCCGTTGCCTGAGCACTTCCAAGCCGACGGCACGACCGATTCGGTCATCGTGAGCTTGGGAGAAAACGCCGCAAGCCGGGTCTTGCGAGTTTCGTTGTCGGCGGAAGCGAATCTCGGATCGGGCGGGGTCGTGGCCGTCGACAGGGTACTACGTGTGTCTGAGGGGGTGTTGCTGCTCGGCGTCTCGGAGGCTTCGGCGGCGTGGGAGGTGATACCGTCGCTGGCGACCGTGTCGCTGACGCCCGACCTGTTGCGTTTGGAGCCCGAGGGTGCGGGCACGGTGACGCTGAGTTTGGAAAGCGATTCAGGAGAGGCTTATCGGTTCGAGGAGCTGAGCGCGAGACTGGAAGTGTCGATCACGGGTCCCGGTCTTGAGGTTGACCGGGAAAGCGTAGAGCTTAGTGCGGAGACCCCTTCAGCTGAACTGGTTGTAACCGCAAGTGCGGACGCCGAGGACGGTGTCCTGAACGTAACGGCGGCCGCCGACAGCCGGATTGAATTGGCGGCGCCCGCGAGCCTGGAGGTGCAGGTGAGTCGTGGCGTCCAGCTGAGAATTCGGGTGTTCCTTGAGGGCGCGTTGGAGTAGCCTCTCGACCGTCCGCACCAAAATTGACCCCAAATATTGACCCCGAAATTGACACCGCCTAGCCGGCTGGAGTAAGCTGAATACTCCGTGGAACAGCTGCCAACCAATACGGTTCCGTGTGTCCGACGCACAGCTGGCTTGATGAAAGCGCTTCCTCGAGAGGTCGGTTTTCCGATTTGCCGCTTACGTGCCGTCGTCATGAGTCCACGTACTTTCCTCTTCCTTGATGATCGAAGCTCACGCGCCGGCGGAACTTTTGCCTCCCCTGTGAGGCTTGGGGGGGGGGGGGGGGGCGGGGCGGGGGGGGGGGGGGGGGGGGGGGGGGGGGGGGGGGGGGGGG
>CAYFZO010000039.1:0-12287 GCA_964347615.1 uncultured Chromatiales bacterium | reverse complement strand
TTATTCACCTCGGTGCAGGCGCAGACGTTCGACCCACCCCTGTGCGAACGGTCGCTGGTGGTTCAGCTTGCAATCCTTGTTGCGGCGGACGTGGACAGTGGTTGCGCCGCTTTCGATCCCACCGCGCTGCGAGGCGTAACCACTCTGGATCTGAGCGACAGGGACGTCCGCGAGTTGAAGTCGGGGGATTTCAACGGACTGGGTCGCGTGGCTACGTTGAACCTGTCGGGCAACCAGTTGGAATCGTTGCCGGCGGACTTGTTCGACGGGTTAACCGGTCTGCAAACGCTGGATCTGTCGGACAACGAATTGCAGTCGTTGCGGACTTCCGAGTTCAGAGGCGCGGGCAACTTGCAGGTCTTGGATCTGTCGGACAACCGGTTGCAAGCACTGCCGTGGCAAGGAGCGTTCAGGGGACTGGGCAATCTGCGCGAGTTGAACTTGGAACGTAACCAGCTGCAGGGAGGGCTCAGGGGTAACCGCTTTACCGACCTCGGCGATCTGAGGCGGCTGGATTTGAGCGACAACCGACTGGAAGATCTCGAAGCCGACTTGCTTCAGAACACTCCCGAATTGAGACAGTTGGATTTGCGCAACAACCGATTGGAGTTCTTGCGCGCGAAGCTATTCGAGGGACTCAATTTCGGCCCCGCCGTCGTTGGCGGCTACGGCGGGAGTTTGCTTCTTTCAGGTAACCCGGGTCTCGACGGCGACCCGCGGACGCCTCTTGTCCTGGTTATAGAGGTCAGGGCACGTGCGCTTAGTGCGCACTCCGAGTGTGCTGATCGTGGCGATGATGGCAGGTGCCATAGGCGCCGCCCGACGTGGTTTACCGACGTCTCTGCCTACTTGGCCCAGGGCGCGCCGTTTGACTTCGACTTCAAATGGGACGCGGAAGGCGAACAGTACGACACCATGAGAGACGGCGACTCGTTTTCGGCGGGACGACTGGGCAACAATAACCCTGACGAGGTCAGATATTCGGACCGAGGTGATCCCCCCAGAATATTCGACCTCCGGGTGTTCTTCACCGCGTTGCCGTCGTTGCCTCAGGGCGATTCGGGCTGCGGTTTCAATCCTTGCTACGACGGCTTTGTAATCAGGGCACCCACGGACAATAACGAGGATTGCAAGCTGCGTCCGGGCTGCTACCGGAACCGCGCTAACTATTACTCTAATTACAACGCCGTTGATTGGGACCAGACAAGGGTCAGGGACGTCCGTTTTGTCTCGACGCCGGAAGACGTCGAGAGGGGCTACGTCGCGGGTCTCGAAACGTTCGAGATAGACGTGCTTTTCGACAGAAGGATCGTCGTCGTTGAAGGGGAGCCTGAACTGGTCGTGAGAATCGGAAACGTCGAAAGGCGCGCAGCCTACGTACCGTTCGAAGACGGTTCCGGCGCGATCCGATTCCGCTACCGACTCTCAAGAGACGACCCGGCGGACAGTGACGGCATTGAAGTCCTGCGCATCGACAGGAACGGGGCGATCATTGACGATATGCTGATTGGGCACAACAGCCCGGACACGGGCAATCTCCGTGGTCACGGGGGAAGATTTTCCGACCAAAAAGTTCAGCGACGGTCTTTCATGTCGTTCGACGCCGCCACGGCTTCGGTCAGGGAAGGGTCGGAGGTGGATCTGAGTTTCACCTTAGACCCGCCGCGGGCAGCGGGAAGGCTTGCACCCATCTTGGCCATCAGCGGGGGAGTGCCGTTCGGCGTCCAGACGTCCCAACGTTCCTTGGACAGTTCGGGCGGGGTCGTACGGGTTTCAATTCCCGACAACGACTGGATCGGTCGGGCGCGTGACACTTTCACGGTGTCCCTGCGGGATTCGAGAGACTACATTCCCGCCGGCGTACAGACGGTGACGGTCGAGGTCGAGGAAGGCGTTTGCGACCGTACGCCGCAGGTGCGTGACGCGCTGATGGAGGCGACCAGGCGCGACGGTTGCGCCGAGGTGACCAGTGAGGACTTGGCCGCCGTGGTCGACTTGGATCTGAGCGGTCTGGGAATAGAACGCCTCAGCCCGAGGGATTTCCTGGATCTCAGCGGCTTGCGGGGGCTGGATTTGCGCAACAACGAGTTGCAGATCCTGCCGGCGGGGATATTCGAAGGTCTCGGCGGGCTGGGCGACGCTTCGAGTTATCTGTTTCTCTCGGACAACCCGGGTGCGCCTTTTGATTTCGTCATCCAGACCGTCCTTGCGGAGGCTCGAAATTATCTTTCTTTCGGTGTTCCGGCTGAGGATGTCACCTTCCTTCCTTACTTGGCGCAGGGCGCACCGTTCGACCTGAACAACGTTCGGTTTAGGTACGTGTCGATAGAGCCGGGAGGATCTCGCGTTGTCTCCGGGCGCGATATTCTCTTTTCCTTTGATGCGGGCGACACACGAGGCGAACGCAGAAGAGGTCTACAAGACTGGGGTCAGATTGCACCCTATGGGGTGACCTTCAGGCTTGACGGCGATCCGCCGTCGTTGCCGGAGAGCAGGACGGGGTTCGGGTTCAGTTTCGAGCCGCCCGAGGACTACAGTTTCAGGAGCCGGGGCGTTGTCTCGGCGAGCGGTTTCGAGTTCACCTCGCGTCCGCAAGACGCGGACGGCTACGTTGCGGGCGTGGAGACGGTCATCGCCGAGGTTCGATTCAACGACAAGGTGGCCGTGAGGCCTTCGCAGACAGGCGGCATGCCGTCGTTGGAACTGCGGATCGGGTACAGGACGCGCGTCGCGAGTTACGTCCTGGCCTCGAGCGTGACCAACGTCTGGAGGTTCGCCTACGCGCTCAGGGAAGACGACGTCGACACGAACGGCATCAGAGGCTTTTCAAGAGGCGGGTTGAAGCTGAACGGCGCCACCGGCGCAGGGTTGATTCATGAGTTTCAGTCGGATTCCGTACATCTGCCGGGTAACGCCGACAATCCCGATCTTGGGCACAAGGTGCAGCCGGGGCCCGCCTTGTCGTTTGACGCCGCCACGGTCTCGCCCGGGGAAGACTCGATTCTCGAGTTGCCTTTCAACGTTTTGCCCGTGGCGCGGTCGGCGTTCGTCGCCGAGTACGTCGTGGAGGGTGTCGACTTTGCTTACGACGGCAGGATTTCGGTTGCGGTGGGTTCGCGGCGCGAGGTGATCCGAGTTCCGGTCGGGGCCGACGGCGAGGCTTTCGAGGTGCGTCTGACGCCTTCGGACGACTACGTTCTGTTTTCCCCGTCGCGGACGTCGGTGACGGTCAAGGCGGGGATTTGCGACCGTACGCCGCAGGTTCGGGACGAGTTGCTGTCGGTGCTCGGCAAGAACGATTGCGCCGACGTCTCGAACCAGGACTTGACGAGGGTGGAAAGGATGGACTTGAACGATGCCGGCGTCGCGAGCCTGCGTTCGGAGGATTTTTCGGGCTTGACCAACTTGAGATGGCTGCTGCTGAACGATAACCGGTTGCAAGGTTTGCCGTCGGGCTTGTTCGAGGGGCTGGGCAATCTGGGTACGCTCGAGTTGAGGCGCAATCAACTTCAATCGTTGCGTCGGGACGCGTTCTCCGGGCTGGGCAAGCTGAACCGGCTGCGTCTGCAAGACAACCGGTTGAGCTCGTTGCCGCCGGGTGTGTTCTCCGGCGTCGGTCGGTCCAGTCGGGAAGGATGGTGGTTGTTCCTGACCGGCAACCCGCTGTCTTCGTTGCCGCCGGGCGTGTTTTCAGGCACCGAAGGGCTGGAATGGTTGAAGTTGGGTAACAACGCCGTGACCGAACTGCCGGCGGGTATTTTTTCTGGGATTTCGGAGAGTTTGCGTGCGCTTGTATTGGACGATTCCGGGCGGACGACGTTCAGGTCAACGTTGAGGTTTGAGTTCGCGGGCAGCCCCGACGTGCAGTTGCAGACGACCAGCACCGGCACAATTGAGCGCGTGCCGGTCAAGCTCACGTTGCGCGAGGGGGCAGCGTATCGTTTGCAAGGCAGCTTGGCGGTATTCGGCGGTAGTGCGTCGGTCTCCAACGTGGAGATTCCGCCGGGCGCGACGCAGAGCCAGACGTTTGAAGTGTTTCCTGCCGGCACGCTAGCTTTCTCAATGCGGCTTAACAGCCCGTCGCCGCTGCCCGAGAACTGTCTATCTTGGCAACGGGGCGCCGACGGTCGTTGTTTCAGCGGCTTGGAAATCGTGGCACCCGCTCCGTTTATTCTGTTCAACGTCTCGGCTGCTACGTCGGTGTGCGACCGTACGCAGGCGGTCCAGGACGCCCTCATTCAACTGTGGGGCGGCAACGACTGCGCGAACGTTCCGACCGACTTGTTGAGGATTGCGACGTATCTGGACCTGAGCGACGTGAACTTGAATGGCTTGACGTCGGACGATTTCGCCGGCATGGCGTCGCTCGAACGACTGGACTTGAGCGGCAGCCGCGGTTTGCAAGTGCTGGGGGCGAACGCGTTCGGCGATTTGGGCGGTTTGAGGCGGTTGGACCTGTCGTCGATGGGCCTGAGGACGCTGGATCCCCGGGCTTTCGCCGGTCTTGAAAGCTTGGAGCAGTTGCTGTTGCATGACAACGACCTGCGTGAACTGCCTGCGGGGATATTCTCGGGCTTGAGCGGTCTGGGTGCGTCGTCGGGGAGCCTGCGTGTCGAGGGCAATCCGGACGACGACTCGCCGCGTTTCGTTCTGTCCGCGGTGTTTCGGGGTACGCAGATTGCGGGCGACGCGCTCGATTTTCATCTTTACCTGGCGCAAGGCGCGCCGTTTGAGCTGTCGTTTCCGTTGACCGCCCAAGGTGTATCTCCAGGTACCTCTTCGCCCACGCCCCCGACGGTGGTGATTCGGGCGGGGAGCACGCGAAGCGAGACCTTGAGCGTCACCCGCCAAGCCGGTCGGACGCTACGTTTGAGTTTGGGCGATCCGCCGTCGTTGCCCCAAGGTAACTCAGGGGGTAACGCAGGGGGTAACGCAGGGGCTGACTCAGGTTGCGGTTACGTTCCCTGCTACGCCGGCTTTGAAATCGCCTCGGGGCCACCGTTCGTCTACGACGGTACGCGTTCATCGCCGCGGATCACGGCGGTCGAGTTTTCGGCGCCGCGCCATTTCGCCGATAGCTACGTTGCGGGGGTGGAGACGATGATCGTCGACGTGATTTTCGACAAGGTGCTGATCGTGGATACCACGGACGGTGCGCCGACGTTGCAGTTGCAGGTCGGGCGCGCGGCTCCCACCGCGTCTTACCTGCCGAGTCAGACCGACGTCGACAGGCTGCGTTTCAGTTATGCGCTCGCGTCGGCCGACGTGGATGACGACGGCGTCCGCGTCGTTTTGGGTGGATTGGAGTTGAACGGCGCGACCGTGCGCGACGCTTTCGGCGTGGACGCGGTGCTTTCATTGGTGGGCTTTCTTGACTCCGTCGCCGACCGCAAAGTCCGTCAAACCAGTGGGGTGTCGTTTGAAACGAGTTCGGTGTCGTCCACGGAAGGTGCGACGGCCGAGTTGCCTTTCCGCCTGGATCCGCCGGCACCGCCGGGATTGACGGTGAGCTACCGCGTCGGTGCCCCCGGCGACGTCGCGGACGCCGACGACTACGGCGACGGCGGCAGCGGCGTGGTTTCGGGCGCGGTCGCGGTTGGGACGGGCGCGACGCGGGGCACGGTTCGTATTCCGATCCGGGACGACGAGGTAGCCGAACCGTTCGAGGAGTTTTTCACGGTGTCGCTGTCTCCTTCGGACGACTACTTCGTGGCCGCGCCGTCCACGGCGCGGGTGGTGATCGTCGAAGGGGTTTGCGACCGCACGCCGAGAGTGCGCGAGGCGTTGACCCCATCGCAGTTCTCCGGTTGCGCCGCCGTCACAGAGGCGTATCTGTCTTCGCGACGGGATCTTGACCTGAGCTCCATGCGAATGGCCACGGTCAAGCAGGGGGATTTCCTGGGTCTGACCGGTCTGGAAAGATTGTGGTTGAACGACAACTTTCTGCGAAGTTTGCCGGAAGGGGTGTTTTCCGGTCTCACGAGTCTGGAAGCGCTTCATCTGGGCGCCAACCCGGGTTCGCCTTTCAGTTTTCCGCTGAGGGTCGAACTCGCCGGCGGCCCGCAGGCGCCTCTGGTGGCGACCCAGCCGGTGCCGGTCAGGCTGACGCTGCGCCACGGGGCGCCTTATGAGTTGACCGTCGGCGTCTCGTTTTCCGGCGGTGCGTCGAGCACTCCGAGCGTGACGATTTTGGCGGGCAGTACGCAAAGCGAGGTGTTTTTCGTGACCCGTGCCCTCGACGCGATGGATTTGGGCGTGACGCTCAGCGTGTCGCCGCCGCCCAATTCCTGTGATTCGAGTTTGCAACAAGGCGGCCAATGTTTCACGGGCTTCGACGTCACGCCGGACGACCGGTCTTTCCGGGCGACGCCCGGTTCCCCCGATTCTGCTCCGACGGTGTGCGGTCGAACGCCGGGGATTCGCGACGCGATCCTGCGGCTGCCGGGCAGCCCCGCGAGTTGCGTCGGCTTTCCCTACGAGGCGCTGGGTTTTGCGGCGTATCTGGACGCGAGCAACGTGGGCTTGAGCGCGGTTTCGAGGGCCGACTTGGTGCCCATGATCCGGCTTCAAGATTTGGACTTGAGCGGCAACGCGCGGTTGCAAGCGCTCGACGAGTCGGTGTTCGCCGACCTCGGCGACCTGATGCGTCTGGATTTGTCGTCCGGCGGGTTGCGTGAGTTGCACCCGAGGGCTTTCGCGGGCCTCGGGCGTCTGGAGCAGTTGCTGTTGCAGGACAACGATCTGCAAACCTTGCCGGCGGGGGTCTTCGCGGGTCTGCCCGGTCTGGGCGGTGCTTCGGGGAGTTTGCGTCTTGAGGGCAACGCGCCCGCTGACGGCTCTTCAAGCTTCACGTTGACCGCGCAGCTGGAAGTCGCCGACTTGTCGGGCGACGATTTGGATTTTTACCTGTATCTGGCGGAAGGCGCACCTTTCGACCTGAGGTTTCCGTTGACCGCGACGGGTTCCGCCGGCGAGGTTTCCTCGACGGTGAGGATCTCGGCGGGAGACGTGCGAAGCGAAACCATGCACGCCGTCCGCGCCGCCGGTCAGACGCTGCGCTTGAGTTTGGGCGACCCGCCGGCGTTGCCTCAAGGTGACTTGGGGGGTGACTCAGGCTGCGGTTACGACCCTTGCTACGCCGGATTTAAGATCGCGTCGGGCGAGCCGTTGGTTTATTCCCGCACGTCGTCGTCGCCACCGCAGGTGACGGGCGTCGAGTTCTCGGCGCCGCGCTACTTCGCCGACGCCTACCTCAACGACGGCACCAGGAAAGAATCATCGTCGACCGCGGGCGGGGAGACGTTCACCGTCGACGTGATTTTCGACCGGGAGTTGAGCGTGGACGTCTCCAACGGCGAACCGGAGTTGATACTGGAGATTGGAAGCACTGTGACCGCCACGACCTACACGTCGGCGGCGGACTTGGGCACCGGACTGCGTTTCAGTTACACGGTCGGTTGCGAGATAGACGTCCCTCGTCGCGTCTCACCCTCCGATTTTTGCGATTCCGATGACGATGACGGCATCCGCGTCGCCTCGGCGGACGCTTTGCGCCTCGACGGTGCCGTCGTCGCTGACGTTTTCGGCACGGCTGCGGACCCGTCGCTGGCGGACTTCTTGGACGTCTCCGGCCCTGGAGTTCGGACGGGCGGCCTGCTGCGGTTCGACGCGGCCTCGGTCGAGGTGGTTGAGGGAGAGACGCTCGAGCTGGGTCTGACCGCAAGTCTGATATCGCAGACGGCAATCGCCGTCAGCTACCGCGTCGGCGTACCGGGTGACGTGGCCACCGCCGATGATTACGTGGACAACGGCAACGGTGAGGTCGGTTTCAGCTCTTTCGTCGAGCGGGAGCCGTTCCAGACAACGTGGATGGAGAGGAACGGTGAAGCCGGCTTCGACGTCGGCATCGCGCGGTGGTTCATTAGCATTGACATTCGGGACGACGAGGTGATTGACGCGCCGCGCGAGCGTTTCACGGTGTCCCTGAGTGATTTCGGTTCCGACGCCTACGTTTTGGTTTCCCCGGCGACGGTGATGGTCACGATCAAGGAAGGGGTTTGCGACCGCACCGAGCAGGTGCGCGACGCGTTGATGGAGGCGGCCGGCGTCGGCGCGTGCACCGACGTGACGGCGTCGGACTTATTCGCCCAAACCGAGCTCGACCTGAGCGAGGAGGGCATCGCGTCCCTGAAAGGGGGCGATTTCTCGGGTCTGCCTCGGTTGCGGTCGTTGCGGTTGGACGACAACGATTTGCGCAGCTTGCCGGCGGGGATCTTCGCGGGTCTGGATTTGGGGTCGCGTGATGGCAGTCTGCATCTTCGCGGCAACCCGGACGTCGTCTCGCCGGATCTTGTTTTCACCGTGGAGTTCAGGTTTGTGCGCTTCGTCGCCGATGATCAAGGCGGCCATCAAGCCGAGCTGGTTCTGTATTTGGCTCAAGGCGCGCCGTTCGACGTGACGGTTCCGTTGGTTGCGGAAGGCGCGACCGGTTCTCCGGTTCCCTCTGAAGCGACGATTCCGGCGGGCGAGGTGCAAAGCGCCCGGTTCAGCGTGAGTCGCCAAGCCGGGGAAACGGTGACCCTGCGCTTGGGCGCGCCGGTTCCGGCGTTTCTGCCGCGGGGCAGCTGCGGTGCCCCGCCTTGCTACAGCGGCTTCCGGATCGCGGCGAGCGAGACGCCGTTCGTCTACGACGATTCGCCGGAGCGCCGCGTGGAGGGCGTGGAGTTCACCCCGCCGCCGCAATACTTGGACGACGGGTATATCGCGGGGTTGGAGACGGTCGTGGTCGAGGTGGTTTTCGACGGGGAGTTGCTCGTGGACGTTGCGGGCGGCGAACCGTCGTTGACGCTGCAAGTCGGGGAGACCATGCGCACCGCGGCTTATATATCATCCCCGGCACCGTCCCCGGCATCACCCTCGGGCGCGGGCAACACCCTGAGTTTCAGCTACGCGCTCGCGCGGGAAGACCTCGATGCGGACGGTCTCAGCGTCGCCTCGGCGCAAGGTTTGCGACTGAACGGCGCGACGGTGACCGGCAACTCCCTCGTGGACGCGGACGTTTCGCTGCCGGATGATTTTCTGACCCCCGCCGCCGACCGCAAGGTTCGCAGGTCGCACTTGGTGAGTTTCAGTCCGGGCAGCCCGATTACGGCGATGGAAGGCGATGATCTGGCCGTGTCCCTAAGCATCAGACCGGCGCCGTTGCAGAGTAAGTCGCTCGTCGTCCGCTACGGGGCCGGTCGCGCCGGCGACGTGGCCGACGCCGCCGATTACAGCGTGGGCGGCATCGAGACGTCCCTCGTGGACTCCAATCATCGTTTCGAAGTGAGGAACGTCAGCGTTTCAATCGTGGACAACCGGGAGATAGACCCGCCGAGCAGGTTCTTCACGCTGTATCTGCCGCCGCCCACCCCCGGCGACGACTACGTCGTGGGTTCCCCGTCGTCGCTCAGGATTACGATCAGCGAACCGGGGATTTGCGACCGCACGCCGCAGGTCCGGGACGCGGTGTTGTCGGTGCTCGGCAGTAATGATTGCGAGTCCATAGAGAGTGCGCGCTTGGCCGGGTTTACCGGCACCTTGGATCTGAGTGGTGAAAGCATCACCGGTCTTCAGTCGAAGGATTTCTCGGGTCTTGTCAACGTGGAAGGATTGGTTTTGCGCGACAACGCGCTGCAAACCTTGCCTGAGGGCGTGTTCGCCGGGCTGGGTGCGTTGGAGAACCTGAATCTGGTCGACAATCAATTGCAGGCGTTGCGTGCGGACGCTTTTGCCGGGCTGGGCGAACTGACGGGGCTGAGACTGCAAGGCAATCAATTGCAGGCCTTGCCGGTGGGCGTGTTTGACGGGCTGGACCAACTGATGCAGCTGTTTCTGTCCGGCAATGATTTGCGGGCTTTGCCTGCGGGCACGTTCGCCGGTCTCGGCGAATTGAGAGAGTTGCACCTGCATAACAACCCGCGGTTGTCGAGGTTGTCGCCGGGTCTGTTCTCGGACCTTGGGAGCCTTCAATGGCTGTCTTTTTACGGAGATGGTCTGTCCGAGTTGCCGGAGGGTGTTTTCGTGGGGCTTTCGAGCCTGAGGGCGCTTAGGTTGCGCAGCAATCCCGGCGCCTCTTTTCCCCTCACGCTGGGGTTTGAAATCGTCGGCGAGGGCGCCGGTTCCGTGCACCTCAGGGCCACGTTGCGCGAGGGGGCGCCGTATCGTTTGGAGACTGACCTTGGGATAACGGGCGGCACGTCGTCCGCTCCTGCTGTAGTGATTCCGGCGGGCAGCTCGCACAGCGAGCCGTTCACCGTGTCCACCCCATCCGGTATGACGCCGGTCGTACTGGCGTTCTCCGGCGTGACGGCGCACGGTACGGAGGACTGCGCGAACTGGCAGAGGCATCCTGCGACCAATGAATGCTTCGCCGGTCTGGAGATCGATTCGAGCGCGCGGCTGATTCTGGACGATGCCGTGGCCGACCCGCCGATATGCGACCGCACGCCGGGCATCCGCGACGCCATTCTCGACTTGAGGGACGGCGCCGGTTGCGCGGCCTTTCCGGTCTACGTGTTGAGAAACGCGCTGCGTCTGGACGCGAGCGCCGCGGGCTTGAGCGGTTTCGAGCGTTCCGATTTCAACGACGTGGAGTCGCTCGAGCGTCTGGACTTGAGCGGCAACGCCGGTTTGCAAGCGCTGGGTGCGAACGCGTTCGGCGAAGGTTTGACCGGGCTGAAGCGCTTGGATTTGTCGTCGGGGGGTCTGAACGGTTTGCACCCGCGGGCTTTCGCGGGTCTGAGCAGCTTGGAGCAGTTGCTGCTGCACGACAACGACTTGCGTGAACTGCCGGCGGGGATCTTTGCGGGTTTGAACGGTCTGGGGGGCGTTTCTGGGAGCCTGCGTCTCGAGGACAACCCGGACGACGACTCGCCGGGTTTCGTTCTGACCGCGGAGTTCCAGGTCGTGAGCACCGCCAATGACAGTCTCGAGTTTGACCTGTATCTTGCCCAGGGCGCGCCGTTCGAGGTGTCGTTTCCGTTGACCGCGGCGGGTTCGACTCCCGCCTTCTCGACGCCCCCGACGTTGACGATTCCGGCGGGGGGCACGCGCAGCGAAACCTTGAGCGTCACCCGTGAAGCCGGTCGGGTGCTGCGTTTGAGTCTGGGCGACCCGTCGTCGTTGCCGCAAGGTGACTCGGGTTGCGGTTACGTTCCTTGCTACGCCGGCTTTGAAATCGCGTCGGGTGCGGCGTTGGTCTATGAAGGCGGGGCAGGGACGTCGCCGGCGCCTCGGGCGACGACGGTGCGGTTCTCGTCGCCGCGCTACCTCGCCGCCGACTACGTTGCCGACTACGTTGCCGGGGCGGAGACGGTTTTCGTCGACGTGATTTTCGACAAGGGATTGATCGTGGACACCTCGGGCGGCGCGCCGTGGTTGCGGTTGCGGGTCGGGAATCAAGGGCGTCGTGCCGACTATCTGCCGGGGCGGGCTGCCGGCAACGTCTTGCGTTTCGGCTACGCGCTCGCGGCGGAGGATCTTGGCGACGTCAGTATTGCCTCGGCAAACGGGTTGGAATTGAACGGCGCGACCGTGCGCGACGCTTTCGGCACCGACGCGAACCTTACGTTGCCCGGCAATTTCCTGAGCTTGACCGCCGACCGCCAAGTTATTTCGACGCGCTTGGTATCGTTTGACTTCGCGATGGTTTCGACCGAGGAGGTCCGGACGACGCTCGATTTGTCTTTCACGGTCGTCCCGCCGGCGAAGTCGGCGCTGTCCGTCGGCTACCGCGTCGGCGCGCCGGGAGATACCGCGGACGGCGACGACTATGCCGACGTCGCCGGCGGCGAGATCTCGAGCACGGTCACGGTTGGGGCAGGCGCGACGCATGGCACGATTCGGGTTTCGATCCGCGACGACGACGAGATCGAGCCGCCGAGCGAGTTTTTCACGGTGTCGTTGACCCCACCGACCGGGAGCGGCTATATCCTGGTTTCGCCGTCGGCGGTCACGGTCGAGATTACCGAGAGAGGGATCTGCGACAGGACGCCACAGGTTCGCGAGGTGCTTGTCGACGCCTTAGGTGCCGCCGATTGCGCTGACGTGACCGAGGGAGACTTGCTTCAAGTCAGAGATCTTTCCTTGGCGGGCATCAGCTCCGGCCTGACCTTCAAGAGAGGGGATTTCGCCGGCCTCGGCAAACTGGAGATCCTGCAACTAAGCGCCAACCAGTTGACCAAGTTGCCGACGGGCACGTTTGCCGGCCTCGGGGAACTTCGGGAATTGGATTTAAGCGACAACCG
>CAYFZO010000038.1:0-12409 GCA_964347615.1 uncultured Chromatiales bacterium | reverse complement strand
GATTCTACATTAGAGATTTGCGGACTGGCCACAACAACGGCTCCAGCGTACCACCGGTAGCACCAGATTCTACATTAGAGATTTGCGGACTGGCCACAACTGAAAATAAGCGTCGTGGTTACAAAAATAAATTTTTTCGCGCGCGACGACGCACTCACTGCATCTGCAAATACACAACGCTCCATACTGAAAAAATAGTGAGGCGTCAGCCGCGCGCAAAAATTGAGTTCCACTTCCCAGAGCACCAAAACACAGAAAGATACCCGCCTGCGTCATGAACTTTGCTCCTGCATTAACTACACGTTGTTTTATTCAAGCGGCCAACGGCAGACGCCAGCGCCGTACATGAAAGGCGAAAAACCCGCGAAAACCTGGGCGCCACAAAGGCGCGAGTCAATCCGGCGTGATCTGCCGCCTAAGCCCGGAAGGACTTCAGTGCCGCCAGCACTTGCTCGATGTTCGGCTTCACGCCTCGCCACAGGTAAAACGACGCAGCTGCCTGCGCGACGAGCATCCCGCCGCCGTCGTACGTCGCGCCGACGCCGCGCTCGGCGAGCCAGCGCATGAACGGCGTCGCTTCACTCACGTGGACAAGGTCATAACCCCAGCTGAGACCGGCGGCGATCGCGTCCGGCAAGTCGGGCACGACGCCGTCGAGACTCGCCGAAGTCGCGTTGATGACGCCGTCGAACTTCCTGTCGCCGAGCTCTGAAAACGCCTGCGCGGTAACCGGACCGTATCGGGCAAATTGTTCGGCGAGCGCCCGTGCACGTTCAAGCGTACGGTTGGAGATGACCAGTTCACGCGGGCGTGCTTCGAGCAACGCGGGGGTAATGCCGCAACACGCGCCGCCCGCGCCGACGATAAGCAACGTACGCCCCTCGATCGGGCAACCGAGCCTGCGCAGATCCTCAAGCAAACCCACGCCGTCGGTGTTGTCGGCGTAAATCTCGCCATCAGGGCGGAATACCAGCGTGTTGGCGGCACCGGCCAGTATGGCTTGCGGACTGGCTTCGTCCGCGAGCCGGCAAGCCTCGCCCTTGAACGGCAGGGTCACGTTCACGCCTTTGCCGCCGGCGCCGATGAAGGTCGCGACCGTCTCGGCGAAGCCGTCGCGCGGCGCAAGAATCAGTTCATAGCTGAGATCTTCACCGGTCTGCCGCGCGAACAAGGCGTGGATGCGCGGGGAGACGCTGTGCGCCACCGGATTGCCGATCAGCGCGTAGCGATCCGGCATTAAATCAGGAACGCAGCCAAGCGGCGGCGGCGCGCGCGTAGTAAGTCAGGATTGCACAAGCGCCGGCGCGCTTGATCCCGGTCAACGCTTCGAGCACGCATTTTTTTTCGTCAAGCCAGCCGTTGCCGCTCGCCGCCTTCAACATCGCGTACTCACCGCTGACTTGGTAGGCGAACACCGGTACGCCGAAGCGATCCTTGGCCCGGCGCACGACGTCGAGATAGGGCAACGCGGGCTTGACCATCACCGCGTCGGCGCCCTCATCTATGTCCAGCGCGATTTCCTCGAGCGCCTCGTCGCTGTTTGCGGGGTCCATCTGGTAAGTCTCCTTGCCGGCGCCTCTGAGGGCTGCCCCCGAGCCGACCGCGTCCCGGAACGGGCCGTAGTAATTCGACGCGTATTTCGCGGCGTAAGCGAGGATCCGCGTATTGTGCCACCCGCGTTGCTCGAACGCGTCGCGGATTGCGCCGATGCGCCCGTCCATCATGTCGGAAGGAGCGACGATATCGGCGCCGGCCTCGGCGTGGGACAACGCTTGCTTGACCAGCACTTCAACCGTCTCGTCGTTCACGACGTAAGCTTCGTCGTCGATCAGGCCGTCCTGTCCGTGCGAAGTGTAGGGGTCAAGCGCGACGTCGGTAATGACGCCGAGCTCAGGCAGACGCTGCTTGAGCGCCCGCACCGCACGTTGCACCAAGCCTTGCGGGTCGTACGCGCTTTCAGCGGCGAGGCTCTTATGCTCCGCGGCGACGACCGGAAACAACGCGACGGCGGGAACGCCCAGCTCATGCGCAGCTTCCGCTTCGGCGACGAGCAGGTCAACGCTGAGCCGTTCGACGCCGGGCATCGACGTCACGGATTCACGTGCGTTGTCGCCTTCGATGACGAACAGCGGATAAATCAGGTCGTCGCTGCTCAAGCGGTGTTCGCGCGTCAAGCGGCGACTGAAATCGTCGCGGCGCATACGGCGCATACGGGTTGCGGGGTACTTTCTCGCCATGGTTCTTACTCTTTCTCTTCAAGCCAGGCCTGCGGCGTCAGATAATGCAAGTATAAATCTTCTTCGGGGCTGCCCGGCTCAGGCGTCCAGCCGTAGCGCCACTCGACTTTGGGCGGCAACGACATCAGGATCGATTCGGTCCGCCCTTGCGACTGCAAACCGAACAGGGTGCCGCGGTCGTAGACCAGGTTGAATTCGGCGTAACGACCCCGTCGATAGAGCTGAAACCGCCTCTCGCGCTCGCCGTAAGGCGTCGCACGGCGCTTCTCGACGATGGCCGAGTATGCCGACGCAAATCCGTCGCCGACGTTTCGCACAAACTCAAACGAGCGCGAAAAACCCCACTCGTTGAGATCGTCGAAGAACAACCCGCCGACCCCGCGCGTTTCGTTGCGGTGCTTGATGAAAAAGTACTCGTCGCACCAACGTTTGAAACGAGGATACACCTCGGCGCCGAACGGTTCGCACGCAGCCCGTGCCGCGCGGTGCCACTCGACCGCGTCTTCGCGGAACGGATAATAAGGCGTCAAGTCGAAACCGCCGCCGAACCACCATACCGGTTCGCCGGCGGGGTCGTGAGACAGGAAGAAACGCACGTTGCAATGCGCGGTCGGAACGTAAGGGTTCAGAGGGTGCACAACGACCGACACGCCCATCACTTCAAACCTGGAGCCAGCCAGTTCCGGACGCGCCTCGGTCGCCGCCGGCGGCAGGCGGTCGCCCTGAACCCGCGAATAATTGACCCCGGCTTTCTCGAATACCTTTCCGTCGGCGAGAATACAGCTGCGCCCGCCGTTCTCCGCCCGACCCCACGGATCTTCGGCGAAACGGGCACCATCCTCTATCCGCTCGAATTCAGCGCGCAAGCGCCGTTGCAGACCGGTAAAGTACTCTTCGATGCGGGCGCTGTCGGGTTGATCGTTCACCTCATGAAAAAGCGTAGCATCTCCCGCGGGCTGCGTGGTTTGCAACGGGAAACTTCAACGATTTCTGCCTGTTCGCGCGTCGTGTACGCGCCGCCGGGACGCACCATACCAAACCTTCTCCTTTCACTTCCGAACCGAAGCGTACGCACCCGTCCAATCATATCCGTATTAAATAACGTTCCCCGCCATATCAGCCGACCCAAAAGCCAAACAAAGAGACTTCCGTATCAGGTTGACGCTTCACAGACCGACCAGCGTCGCCACCTCCGCTTCCAGCAGCCCCATTCCCGGAGACCTCATTCGAGTGGAAGCCGAGTGAGGAGACGTTTCTGCCTCTTAATCAAACGAGAGGTAAACGTCATTCCTCTTAATATGAGCAACATTAAGATACGAAACGGCGTAATCAATCCCGGTAAAGGGCGGGAAGAAAGACTCCCGATCGCCTTTTCGTTAACCTCCCGGCAGGATAACGTGCCGCGAAGTTTTATTTTGCAAGAGGGATCATCAGAACGTAACGTTGCACACCAGCTGAAAAACTCTAACTGGATGCAGAAGCGGAGTAAAACCGAAAAGAAACCGTTCGGCTTGGATCTCAGGCTCAATTCCGGACTTGCATACCGTGGCAGATGCAAAAAAAGAGGCATCCACGGATAACCAGGCACGCAAACGTAGCGGTGAGTGTCCAAATCCCAAGCTTTAACTGCATGGAATAAATCTATTTGGTCTATATACCAAACGTTTGTCTTTCCGTAGTACCTTTTCCAAGTGTTACGCAGCTTGACAGCCACGTCTTCCATGGTTCGGACGCCGAAAATTTCTCCCCAGACCTTTGAATTGGCAACGTTATGAGGAAGATAAATTTGCGGAAACGTTCCGGCTCTGTTTTCAGGTTCCTCCAGTTTGGTAACACCGTCGTCTGCAAAGCGGTTACGCCACCGCAACAACCGTCTGTAAGGCTTTTGGTAACTGACAAACGCATCATCGGCAAAACGGCGGATACTGTCGCTGAAATAACGCCGATTCATCGGCACCACGTCCACGTCGGCAACCATCACTCCGCCTTCTTCACCCAAAAGCGCGGGGTAAAGCAACCTGACGTACTGGCTGGTGAACCCGACGGGCACGTCCTCGACGGGCGGAAAGTGAATGATATGTTCACGGTAAGGCTCGATTTCCTCGGGCAACGTCTCATCCACGAAAACCACCTTGACCTCGACCTCGGGATACAGTTTGCGCCAAGTCCGTATGAACAAGGGCAGACATTCAAGGTAAGTCCGATCAATCGTGCAGCCGGTTAGGACGCAAGCGAGCTTCATTCGAGCGGAAGCCGAGTCCGGAAACGTTTCTGCCCCTTGATCAAACGATAAATAAACGTCATTCCTCTTAATATGAGCAACGTTAAGAGACGAAACGGCGTAATCAACCCGGATAAAGGGCGGGAAAAAAGACTCCCGACCGCCTTTTCGTTGGCCTTCCGGCAAAATAGCGTGATTTTGTCATCGGGGAACTCCGTATAGCGATCGGAACGCAACATTTCGCAGTCGGCGAAAATCTCTAACTTGGCAAAGAGACAGACTAAAGCCAGAAAAAAGCTGTCCCGCTTGGCTCTCAATCTCCGACCCGGCTTTCTAGGCCTTGTATATCGCGGCAGAAATAAAGGAAGAGGCATCCACGGATAATCAGGTACGCAAACGTGGCGGCGAGTCTCCGAATCCCAAGCTTTAACTGCACGGAATAAATCTATTTGGTCTATAAACCAATTGTTTGTCTTTCCGGAGTATCTTTCCCAAGTGTTGCGCAACTTGACGCTCACGTCTTCCATGGTTCGAATGCCGAAAATTTCTCCCCAGACTTTTGAATTGGCGGCGTTATGATGGATACAAATTTGCGGAAACGTCCCGCTCCTTTGTTTAGGCTCCTGCAGCCTGGTAGCGCCGTCGTCGGCAAAGCAATCCTCCCACCTCAACACTTGGCTGTAAGGCTTTTGGTAACTGACAAACGCATCGTCGGCAAAGCGGCGGATACTGTCGCTGAAATAACGCCGATTCATCGGCACCATGTCCACGTCGGTAACCAGCACCCCGCCTTCTTCGCCCAAAAGCGCGGGGTAAAGCAATCTGACGTACTGGCTGGTGAACGTGACGGGCACGTCCTCGACGGGCGGAAAGTGAATGATATGTTCACGGTAAGACTCGATTTCCTCGGGCAACGTCTCATCCACGAAAACCACCTTGACCTCGACCTCGGGATACAGTTTGCGCCAAGTCCGTATGAACAGAGGCAGACATTCAAGGTAAGCCCAATCAATCGTACAGCCGGTTAGGACGCAAGCGAGTTTCATCTGATATCCACGATCCCTTTCTTCTGCCTTTAAATTACGCGCAAGCCCGAGAAACGCACCGGCACACCATCCGAACGGCGCCGGTCATCTGACCGACTCTCCGGTAAGCGCGTTCTTGATTGGCGTCACCGATTCATACCCGCCGGTTTCTCCTTCGACAATCACGTCAAGCACTTCGCCAAACGCGGCGGCGGTCTCCGACGCGTTACACGCCGCCGCACCGCCGCTGAGGTTGGCGCTCGTCGAAACCAGCGCACTGCCGCTCAAACGACACAAGTCCGCCGCCACCGGATGCGCGGTCACACGCACTGCAATCGTCCGGTGGGCGCCTCGCACCCACGCGGGGCAGGCTGCGCTCACCGGAAACAACCAAGTATGAGGCCCCGGCCAACTCGCTCGCACTTCGTTCCAGTGCGTCTCGTCAAGCGTGCCGCAGAAACGCTCAAGCTGGGAGAAGTCCGAAGCGATGAGAATCAGGCCTTTGTCCACGGAGCGACGTTTGAGTGTCAGTACGCGCATAACGGCTTTTTCATTCGTCGGGTCACAGCTCAAACCAAATACGGCTTCCGTCGGACAGGCAACGACACCGCCCGTCCGCACGGCGGCAGCGGCGTCCTCAACCGAGCCTCTCACGACTCGCCCTCGGATACCGCCGCTTTTTTTGCCGTCTTATTGGCTGCCGCTTTTCCCGCCGGCACCTTCTTGGACGTGGTTTTCCTCGCGCCTTTCTTTTTTGCCGCGCCACGACGTTTCTTCTCCGGCGCCGCATCGAGCAAGCTGCGACACTCTTCAAGCGTCAGCTCGTCGGGGGATTGCTCTTTCGGCACTCGTGCGTTCTTGTTGCCGTCGGTGACATAAGGTCCCCAGCGTCCTTTCAATACCTGAATGCCTTCCTTTTCGAACGTGCGGATAATTTTTTCCGCGTCCGCCTTCTTCTTTTCAGCAACCACTTCGAGCGCACGCTCCCGCGTAATCGTATGAGGGTCATCGTGCTTCAACGACGCGTATTTGCCGCCGTATTTCACGTAGGGCCCGAAGCGACCGATATTGGCTTGCAACGGCTCTCCCTCGTCGGTTTCGCCGAGGTCGCGCGGTAACTCAAACAACTTCAACGCTTCCTCGAGCGTGACGGCGCCGATTTTCTGCCCTGGCCTGAGGCTCGCGAACCGAGGTTTCTCTTCGTCGTCGCGGGTGCCGATTTGCGCGAACGGCCCGTAGCGGCCGAGACGTACGCTGACCGGTTTGCCGCTGTCGGGGTCGGTGCCGAGCTCGCGCGCTTGCAACGCTTCGGCGCGACTGACGCTCTCACTTTTCTCTTCGACCAGGGTCTTGAACGGACGCCAAAATTCCTCCATGACGGGCACCCAACCGCGCTCGCCGCGTGAAATCTCATCGAGCTCATCTTCGAAGTGCGCGGTAAAGTCATAATCGACGTAACGCTCGAAATGCTCGGTCAAGAACCGGTTCACCGCACGACCTATGTCGGTCGGATAAAACCGTTTCTTCTCAAGGGTCACATAGTCGCGGTTTTGCAGCGTTGCGATAATCGAAGCATAAGTCGAGGGGCGGCCGATGCCGTACTCTTCGAGTGCTTTCACCAAACTGGCCTCGCTGTAACGCGGGGGCGGCTCCGTGAAATGCTGTTCGGCGTCGGCTCGTTTCAACCTGAGGCGGTCGCCTTTCGCCAGCGCCGGCAGCTTGCGTTCGGCCTTATCGTCGGTTTTGCCTTTGCGCTGAGAGGCCACGTCCTCTTCGCCGCTCTCAGTGTAGACCAGCATGAAACCGGGGTCGCGCATCGTCGAGCCGGTGGAACGCAACGTGTAATCCCCGCAATCCATATCGGCGGTGACCGTATCGAACGTTGCGTGGTTCATCTGACACGCAATCGTGCGCTGCCAGATTAATTCGTACAGCCGGAATTGATCGCGGTCGAGCGACGATTTGATCTTGCCGGGAGAATTCGACGCCGAGGTCGGACGAACCGCTTCGTGCGCTTCCTGGGCGTTTTTCGATTTGGTCTTGTAGACTCGCGGACTCGCCGGCAGGTATTTATCGCCGTAGGTCTCGGCGACGTATTCGCGAATCTCCTTGACCGCGCCGGCGGCAAGCGTCACCGAGTCGGTACGCATGTAGGTAATCAATCCGACCGCGCCGGATCCGAGATCCACTCCCTCATACAGTTGCTGCGCAACGCGCATCGTCCGGCTCGCGGAAAAACCCAGCTTGCGCACCGCCTCCTGCTGCAACGTCGAGGTAATGAACGGCGGCGGCGGATTGCGTTTGCGCTGCTTCTTCTCAACCGAGGCGACGGTGACGCCGTCTTTCCCCGCCGCACGGATGCCGTCGCGCGCCGCGGTTGCGGTCTTCTCGTCGGCGAGGTCGAATTGGCCGAGTTTCTTGCCGCCTATCGCATGCAGGCGGGACGTGAACTCTTCGCCGTCCTTGTCGAGCAGCGCTGAAATCGTCCAGTATTCGCGAGGCTTGAACGCTTCGATCTTCAATTCGCGTTCGACAATCATGCGCAACGCCGGGCTTTGCACGCGCCCCGCGGACAAGCCGCTTTGGAGCTTGCGCCACAACAGCGGCGAGAGGTTGAAACCCACCAGATAATCAAGCGCACGGCGCGCCTGCTGCGCGTCTATGAGGTCACCCGACAGCTCGCGCGGATGCGCGAACGCTTCCTGTACGGCTTGCTTGGTGATCTCGTAGAAAACGACGCGATACACCCCCTTGCCGTCAAGCAGGCGTCTTTGTTTCAGGATTTCGCGCAAGTGCCACGAAATCGCTTCGCCTTCGCGGTCGGGGTCGGTCGCGAGGTACAGGTTGTCGGCTTTCTTGAACGCGGCGGCAATCTTATTCACTTGCTGAGCGCTCTTCTTGATCAGCTCGTACTGCATGCGGAAACCGTCATCAGGGTCCACCGCGCCGGTTTTGGGAATCAAATCCCGCACGTGGCCGTAGGAGGCCATGACTTCAAAGCCCTTACCCAGATATTTCCGGATGGTCTTGGACTTTGCCGGAGATTCAACAATGACGAGGTTCATTTCTTAGATGCAGACTACTTAAGCCGCGTGTATAAATGGTTGTCGCAAGCTACGCGGCCTTCAAGCTCCATGATCAGAAGCATGGATGAAACTTCCGCCGCGGTCAATGCGCTGCGCTCGACCAGTGCGTCCACGCTCAGCGGCTCATCATATCCCATGCACTCAAGCAGACGCCGGTGTTCGGCGTCAAGACCGCGAAAGGACGCACTCTCAGGCACCTTCGTTTCACCGGCACCGGTCTCGCGGGGATTCAGCTCGACCAAAGGCGCCAACTCGACCAGCACGTCCTCGAACGACTGCACCAGCTTCGCTCCCTGCTGAATCAAGCGATGGCAGCCCCGAGCGACCGGATTCCTGATCGATCCCGGCACCGCAAACACTTCACGGCCTTGCTCTCCGGCAAACCTGGCGGTAATCAGGGTGCCGCTTCTGTCCGCCGCCTCGATGACCACCACGCCGAGCGATAAGCCGCTCATCAGCCGGTTGCGACGGGGAAAATTGGTCGCGTGCGGCGGCGTACCACAGGAAAACTCGGACACCACGGCGCCGGCGGCGACGATGCGGTGCGTCAACGCCTTGTGCTTTGCCGGATAGACCACGTCGGGGCCGGTTCCGATTACGGCGACCGTCGGCGCTTGCGCATCCAATGCCGCCTCGTGCGCGGCGGCGTCGATGCCCGCCGCAAGGCCGCTGACGACAATCAGTCCGGAACGCGCGAGCGAATCCGCAAAGCGACGAGCGTTTTCCAACCCTCCGGGCGTCGGGCGGCGCGTGCCGACAATCGCAACCTGCGGCTCCTTGAGCAGCCCGACGTCGCCCATGACGAACAGCAACAACGGCGGATCCTTTATCTCACGCAGTCTTTCGGGATAGCGCGTTTCCCCCCAGCCGACCAAAGTGCATTCGTTACGCTCGAGCCAACGCGCGTCCCGTTCAAGATTCTCGCCGCACGGCGACCGCAAGAACCGCACAGCCTCATTCCCGACGTTCAAATCGCGCAACTCGGCGGCGCCCGCCGAACACGCCGCCCGCGCACCGCCGCAGCGCTCAACCAGCGCGCACGCCGCCGCGCTCGAGAGACCCGGCGCGTGGCGCAACGCCAACCAATGTTCAGATTCGTTCACCATCAAAATCCGACCCGTTTATAATAACGACGCTTCGCCGCCGACGTGAAGGTGTCTGTTGCGGCGACAGTCCGCAACGACCCAGCGGGAGCGAAAACGTGGAAACGACCGGTAACTATAAGGAAATTGACTACGGGCGCTTGGTCAAGGTGCGCGAGCGGTTGAAAAACCACCTGCCGACGGCGCCTTTCACCATTCTGCGTTTTCCCGACCCGCGCCTTCGCAAAAAAGCCCGCCCGGTCGAAGAAGTCACCGACGAGGTTCGCAAGATCGCCGACGATATGCTCACGACGATGTACGCGTCGGCCGGCGTGGGCTTGGCGGCAACCCAAGTGGACGTCCAAAAGCAGATTATCGTGATAGACGTGTCCGAACAACGCAATCACCCGATGTGCTTGATCAACCCCGAAATCGTCGAACGCGAAGGCAAAGCGGAAAGCATGGAAGGCTGTCTGTCGGTTCCGGACTTTCGCGCCACCGTCACGCGTGCGGCGCGGGTGAAAGTCGCGGCGCTGGACCGCGACGGGCGGGAAATCGAGTTCGAAGCCGACGGGCTGCTCGCGGATTGCGTACAACATGAAATAGACCATCTGCAGGGAAAGCTTTTCATAGATTACTTATCGCCGCTCAAGCGCCTGCGCTTGCTTTCCCAAGTGAAAAAGCAGCAGAAAAAAGCAGCGCGTCAAGCGCCGTAACAAGGTTTCGGAGCAGGCCTTTCCGCATCGTATTCCTCGGCACCTCGACCGCCGCGCTCGCTCCGCTCGAAGCGTTGCTCGACGGCGGGCGTGAAGTGGCCGCCGTCTACACCAAATCCGACAGTAGATCGGGTCGAGGCCGCCGTATGCACGCAAGCCCAGTCAAGGAGACGGCGCAGGCGCACCGGCTCTTGATTAAGCAACCTGAGACTTGGGACGCGTCCGCCTGCAACGCTCTGGCACAACTGAAGCCCGACCTCGGAATCGTGGTCGCCTACGGTCTGATCCTGCCCGAGGCGATGCTCAAAATCCCGCGTTTAGGCTGCGTGAACCTGCATGCGTCGCTGTTGCCGCGCTGGCGAGGTGCGGCGCCGGTGGCGCGCGCGATCGAAGCCGGCGACAAAGTAACCGGCGTCAGCCTGATGCGACTTGTTCCTCAGCTCGACG
Organism: uncultured Chromatiales bacterium; assembly: GCA_964347615.1. Lineage (GTDB taxonomy): Bacteria > Pseudomonadota > Gammaproteobacteria > Poriferisulfidales > Oxydemutatoraceae > CAYFZO01. Next base: position 1,595 of record CAYFZO010000038.1, on the reverse strand, counting down.
CCGGCCCCATCGTCGCCCGCCGCGAGTGCCCGATACAGCCGCACGACACGGCGGCGACGTTGGGTGAGCGGCTTGCGACCATCGGCGCGCAAATTCTCGACGCGTTTCTGCGGGATGCCGAGCATCTGCTCGCCGCCGCCGAACCGCAAGGTGAAAGCGGCGCGTGCTACGCGCGCAAACTGAGCAAGCAAGAAGCCGACGTTGACTGGCGGCGTCCGGCCGCAGAAATCGAACGCAAAGTACGTGCGCTGAACCCGTGGCCGGTTGCGCAAACGCAACTCGGAAAATTGACGTTGCGTATCTGGGAAAGCGAGGTCTGCACGACGCGAACCGGTGAACCGGGGCACGTCGTCACCGACGATGAACGCCTGCTCGTGCATTGCGGCCGGGACACGCTGGAAATCAAAAGACTGCAAACGCCCGGGAGAAAAATACTGCCCGCACGGGAATTTCTGAACGGCCATGACCTGAGCAACGGCGCCTTCAGTTTGTGAAGCGTCAAATTGATACCGAATCCCTCGCGGATTTACGTATATAACTCCCATATATAATTAACCGGCCTTTATTCGCAGGCGCGCAAAAAAACTCCTTGTCATGAACAACGATAAAATCCAATGCTGGAAGCGCTTCAAAAGTAAAGTAATCACAGCTTACCGCTGGACGTATTACGGGCCTTTGCGCTGTGCCCGCCCATTTCGCCTTGCAAAACACCTGCCCGGCTTCCCTGTTCCGGGCCCAATCGTGTGCGAACGCAGCCGGCTTGTCTATTACTTCATCCCTAAAACGGGATGCACAACGATCAAATCGCTGATTCTCGAGGCTGAAGCCCGCCCGGTGCCCGACGTCACGGAAGAGATACACGTCCAGGCGGATAAACTGATAATTCCAAAATTTACTCTCAACTTGCAGTTGTCACGGTACAACGGGTATCTGAAGTTCGCGTTCGTCAGAAACCCATGGGCGCGTTTAGTTTCGTGCTATCTCAACAAAGTGGTTGCACTACGCCCGGGCACGTTCAAAGAGTTTTCATATCGCTACCCTCACGTCCGTTTTGACCGCGTGTCATTTACGGGCTTCGTGCGTTTTGTCTGCCGCGTCCCCGACGATTTGTGCGAGCCTCATTTTAAGCCGCAATCGGCTTTCTTCGACGACAAGGACGTAGATTTCATCGGACGGTTCGAACGCTTTCCGGACGAACTTGCACAAGTAATTGAACGCGCCGAGCTTGATCAACGCTTCCTTAAATACTGCCGGATGAGAAAAATGAAAAGCGCAACCGGCAAGCCTTACACCGACCACTACACCGCTGAAACCCGTCGGCTCGTCGCCGAAAAATACAAGGACGACATACAGCGGTTCGGCTACCGGTTCGGGGAGTAGAATCAGGACACGGGGTTGTCCGGGCGAACGAAATTCGCAAGCAGGCTTTCGGGAATGAGGCAGCCGGTTGTGTAAACTGCGTCCCCGGTCGGCCTGCGGGCCTAAAATTGATACAAAGGGCTTTGCAAACATAATGCATACAATTATCAGAATCAAGCACTTGTACGGGTTCAGGACATATGAGACAAAAGACCCCCTTTCAAACAGCCATTCCG
>CAYFZO010000037.1:0-12687 GCA_964347615.1 uncultured Chromatiales bacterium | reverse complement strand
GACTCCCCATCAACCGGAATTCGGCGCTCTCGTCAAAAGTGATGTCCGAACCCCGGCGGCAACCGAAGCCACCACTAATGTTTGGCAGTAAGATACCCGTGCAAGGGGGGTCAGGGATATCTGATACTTCAGCTATCCTCACCTCGACATTTGCAATCGGGGTTATCCGCGTCACATCGAAAGGCATGCTTGCGGCGCTTCCCGCTGGAATCGTCACCGGGTTGGTTGACAAGCCGGCATTTGCAGCGGCGAGGCGTACGGTCATTTCATACGGCGCACCTTGCACCGATATCAATCTGAGTTGCGCAGAATCTTGATTATCCGACCCGTCCAAGCGTTCAAAGCGGAAAGAGAGCGGCGCGGCGCGCGGCAGTCTCAGCTGTTTCAAGTTGGTCAAGCCTTCAAATATTCCCGCCGGTAAGGGCGCCAAATTGGCGTCTTCCAAATACAGCCACTCGAGGACACCCAAATCCGAAAACAGGTTCGGCGCCAGCGTGATCTCTTCTCCCATCCTCCCACCCAGCAGGTAAAGGTCGAGCTCCTTTAAATTGACCAAACCTGAAAATGCATTTGGATCCAGCGTCCGTAAGGCCTCATTCTCTTCAAGCGCCAACGCCTCCAACCCGTCGAGACCGGAAAATACGTTCGCCGGCAAGGTGGTCAGTGAATTACTCCCGAGGTACAGCTGCTGCAAGTTGCCGAGACCTGAAAAATCACCGGTGCTGAGAGTAGTGATGTCTTCATCGTTCAGATCCAAAACCCCCGTTATCCCGGATAAATGCGCATCCGTCACATCGGCGCAGTTGCTGACGCCGGTAATCTTGTCCAAAATCCCGGTCTGAACCTGCGACGTCCTGTCGCACACCCCTTCGTTGATTACCACGATCGCCGTGGTTTGGTCGGGGGAACCCAATGTGTAGGGCGCGGCGGCAGGGGGGACTTCCAGAACCACCTTGAAAGCCTCTCGCGTCGGCTCGACCTCATCGTCGTCGGTGATTTCGATCACGATGGCCGCGGTCGTATTCCCCGCCTCAACCGTGACCATATCGGGCGGCATGATGCTGTAGTCAGCAGGCTCAGCCGGGTCGTAATCATCAGTCTCATGCCCCTCGATCCTGTAGGCAACCGTAACGTCAGTGGAAAGTGCTTGGGAAAGTGAGACAACGGCCATGACCTCCGCACCTTCCGTCGTTGGCAACATCAAGGAGTCAGACCTAAACGACGCCACGGAGTCTTCCGGAGGAACCATCTCCACCGGCGTCGACGGATCTTCCCCCAAGATGAATTCGGCGGTTGTGTCAAAACTGACCTGATAACGCTCATTTGGTAAGGCTAATTCGCAAAGCTCCTGGTTTAAGAGAAGCCCCTCGCAGTCGGGTTCGGGTCCAACCGACGCATCAGATATCATCACGACGGCCTGCTCATTCTGATTTATCCGCGCCGCATTGAAAGGCATGCTTTCGACCCCTCCCGCTGAAATCGTCACTTGGTTGGTTGACAAGTCGGCGTTTGAAGAGGTCAAGTCCACGGTCAGCTCACCCGGCGCACCTTGCACCGATATCAACCTGAGTTGCGCGGAATTCTGATCATCTGATCCGTCCACGCGCTCAAAGCGGAAAGACAGCGGCACGTCGTCGGGCAGTGTCAGATGTTTCAAGTTGGTCAAGCCTTCAAATATCCCCGCCGGTAAGGGCGCCAAGTTGGCCTCACCTGCATAATCCAAATACAGCCTCTCGAGGGTGCCCAGACCCGAAAACAGGTCCGGCGCCAGCACCACCTCGTCTTCCGAAGCCGCGCCCAGATTATGCATGTCCAGCTCCCTTAAACCGACCAAACCTGAAAATACACCTGACTCCAACGTCTGTAAATTAGCATTGCCGGAAAGCGACAATCCTAGCAGCCCGCTGAGACCGGAAAACGCATCTGCCTCCACCGACTCTAACGGGAAAGCGGTTATCGTTAAAACCGTCAGCGTGGAACCCAGACCGGCGTCGGAAAACACGTTGCTTGTCAGCACCGTAAAATCACTCCCGGTCAAATCCAAAGTTGTCAAACTGCTGAGACCCGTGAATGTGCCTTGCGCGAATCCACTTATCCTTAGGCCACTAAGATCCAATTTTTCCAAGCTGCCGAGACCCTCAAACATTCTCTCGCTCGATTCAAATATTACTACCGCGCCCGGCCTCCTTACTTCCAAATTCCGCAGATTGACAAGACCCTCAAAATCGCCTCGCTTGGGGCTGTCATCTACCGTTCGAATCTGTACCGTCAGTGATTGTTCCAAACCAGCCAGGACCGCATCGTCTACCTCAGCGCAATCGCTCACTTCTCTGATTGCGCTGACAATCGCCCTCTGGACCGAAAGTGTCCGGTCGCACACGCCTTCGTTGATCACCACGATCGCCGTGGTCTGGTCGCGGGAGCCCAATGTGTAGGACGCACCAGCAGGGGGGGCTTCCAGAACCACCTTGAAAGCCTCTCGCGTCGGCTCGACCTCAGCGTCGTCGGTGATGGCGATCACGATGGCCGCGGTCGTCTCCCCCGCCTCAATCGTGACCACGCCGGACGACGGGCTGTAGTCAGTGGCCTCAGCCGGGTCGTAACCATCAGCCTCGTGCCCTTCGATCCTGTAGGCAATCGTAGCGTCACCGGAAAGTTCTTGGGAAAGCGAGACAACGACCGTGGACGCCGTGCCTTCCGTCGTTGTCAACATCAAAGAGTCAGACCTAAACGACGCCACGGAGTCTTCCGGAGAAACCGCCCCCAACCTGAATTCGGCGGAGCGGTCAAAACTGACCATATAACGTTCCTCCGGCAAAGAGAATTCGCAAAGAAACTGGCCTAAGAGAATCCCCTCGCAATCGGGTGCGGGGCCAACCGACGCATCAGATATCGTCACGGTGGCCTGCTCATTCTGATTTATCCGCATCGCGTTGAAAGGCATGCTCTCGACCCCTCCCACTGAAATCGTCACTTGGTCGGTTGACAAGTCGGCGTTTGAATAGGCCAAGTCCACGGTCAGCTCACCCGGCGCACCTTGCACCGATATCAACTTGAGCTGCGCGGAATTCTGATCATCTGATCCGTCCACGCGTTCAAAGCGGAAGGACAGCGGTCTCTCGGGCGGCAGAATCAACGCTTTCAAGTTGGTCAAGCCTTCAAATATTCCCGCCGGCAAGGGCGCCAAGTTGGCAACCTCCAGATACAGCCTCTCAAGGTTGCCCAGCTCCGAAAACAGGTCTGGCACCAGCACCACATCGTCTTCCGAATCCCTGCCCAGCTGATACATATCCAGCTCCCTTAAACTGACCAAACCTGAAAATGAACCTGACTCCAACGTCTGTAAATTAACACTGCCCTGAAACGACAATGCCAACAGCCCGCTGAGACCGGAAAACGCACCCGCCTCCACCGACTCTAGCTGGCCAAGGGTATTTAACCACAAAAGCGTCAGCGTGGAACCCAAGCCGGCGTCGGAAAACACGTTGCTTGTCAACGTCGTAAAATCATTCGCGTTCAAATTCAAAATTGTCAAACTGCTGAGACCCGTGAATGTGCCTTGCGCGAGTTCACTTATCGCCAGGTTCGTAAGAGTCAATTCTTCCAAGCTACCGAGACCCTCGAACATTCTCTCGCTCAATTCAAATATTTTTGGCGCGGTCGGCCCGAGTGTTACTTGCAAATTCCGCAGATTGACAAGACCCTCAAAATCGCCTCGCTTGGGGCTGTCATCTGCCGTTCGAATTCGTACCGTTAGTGGTCTTTCCAAACCAGCCAGGGCAGCATCGTCCACCTCATCGCAATCGCTCGCTCCTGCGCTGGCGGTCACAATCGCGTCTGCGACCGAGCTCGTCCGGTCGCACACGCCTTCGTTGATCACCACAATCGCCGTGGTTAGATCGGGGGAGGCCAATCTGTAGGGCACCGCGCCAGGAGGGGGGGCTTCCAGAACCACCTTGAAAGCCTCTCGCGTCGGCTCGATCTCTTCATCGTCGATGATATCGATCACGATGGCCGCGGTCGTATTCCCCGCCTCAATCGTGACCATGCCGGACGCCGGGCTGTAGTCAGTGTCCTCAGCCGGGTCGAAACCATCAGCCTCGTGCCTTTCGATCCTGTAGGCAACCGTAACGTCCAAGAAAAGTTCTTGGGAAAGTGAGACAACGGCCATGGCCGCCGCGCCTTCCGTCGTTGTCAGCATCAAAGAGCCAAGATCAAACGACACCACGATGGCGTCCGAGGCAATTACTTCAACCGCCAGAGATTCCGTCATCACTATCGCGTTTCCAAGCTCCGACGCCACCATGTCCAATTCCGCCAACAACTCCGACTCGCCGGGGGTTGCCGCCGATCCTGCTCCCACAGCTACACTCACCATGCCGCGCATCCGACTCAACTCTACCGGGCCATCCGTCGGATCCGGCGTTATCGCCAGTGCATTGGTTGAACGCAAATTAATCGCCAGGCTTTCGGTGCTTTGCAGCTCAGGCCTGGTCGTCAGAACCACCGTTGCTGCCTCACCGTCTTGTATCAATGTCACCGCGGACGGCTCGAAAAACACCCTGATCTCGCGCTGGCCTTGGTCTATCCGCACCCTCAACGTGGTACTCGGCACGAGCGCTCGGAGCGACTCGTGGCTCTCTCGCGTCACGCTCGCCGTCAGACTTGAATTCCCGGGTGGCGCATCGAAATCCGCAGACACCCTGAACTGCGCACTGGTCTCACCGACCCCCAAGACTACCGGCGACGGCGCGCTGAGACCTCGACCCGGGGTCAAAGACACCTGCACCGGAGTCGTCCTCTCCGTATCCCCAACAAGCGTCAAAGTCGCCGTCGAGAACGAGCCCGCCGTCACGCTTGCCGGCTCCAAACTCAACGACAAGGAAAATCTCCGATTTGCGACTTTATGGCTGCTTTCGTCCGTGATGGCATGCTCGCCTAAAGTCAGGTTCGCCTCTACATTAGCAAAAGCGGAGTCTATCTGAGCGCCTCCGCGATCCAATGCGTCTTCGGCAATGCTGATGCCGTCGAAGTCGTAGTCCTGATCTGTCACTTCGTACGCGAAAGTCAACACCGTGGTGCCGCCTTCCACAGTCCGGATTAGGAGGGGACCCTCGTAATCCGCAGTGCGCGCTTGACCGCCAATGTCCAATTGCAACGTTGGCGGCTCGACGCCGCCGGCGTTTACGATGATCGCAGAGCCAAAGGTCACTTCAACCCTGATTACCTCACCCGCGCGGTAGGCGATGCCATCCTCGGGGCCGGAAGTGATGCTCACCTCCGACGGCGTCGGCGGACTCCCCATCAACCGGAATTCGGCGCTCTCGTCAAAAGTGATGTCCGAACCCCGTGTGCAACCTAAACTACCGCTAATGATTGGCAATAAGATACCCGTGCAAGAGGGTTGGGGGACCTCCGACACGCTAGTTATCCTCACGAGGGCATCGGAGACCGGGGTTATCCGCGTCACATCGAAAGCCATGCTTGCGACGCTTCCCGCTGGAATCGTCACTGAGGTGATTGCCACTGAATTGGTGGACAAGTCGGCGTTTGCAGAGGCGAGGTTTACGGTCATTTCATACGGCGCACCTTGCACCGATACCAACCTGAGTTGCGCGGAACCTTGATCATCCGACCCGTCCACGCGTTCAAAGCGGAAAGAGAGCGGCGCGGCGCGCGGCAGTCTCAGCTGTTTCAAGTTGGTCAAGCCTTCAAATATTCCCGCCGGTAAGGGCGCCAAATTGGCGTCTTCCAAATACAGCCACTCGAGGACACCCAAATCCGAAAACAGGTTCGGCGCCAGCGTGATCTCTTCTCCCATCCTCCCACCCAGCAGGTAAAGGTCGAGCTCCTTTAAATTGACCAAACCTGAAAATGCATTTGGATCCAGCGTCCGTAAGAGACTATTCTCTTCAAGCGCCAATGCTTTCAACCCGTCGAGACCGGAAAACACATTCGCCGGCAAGGTGGTCAATGCATTACTCCCGAGGTACAACTGCTCCAAGTTGCCGAGACCTGAAAAATCACCGGCTCTGAGAGTAGCGATGTTTTGACTGTGCAGATTCAAAACCCCCGTTATCCCGGATAAATGCGTACCCGTCACATTGGCGCAGTCGCTGACGCCGTCGATTGCGTCCACAATCCCATCTCGAACCTGTGACGTCCTGTCGCACACGGGAGGAGTTGGTTCTTGCGCGTGAACGCCTGAGGCGACAAACCCAAGCAATGAGAACAGGAAACCGCAGAGTAAAAACCGCCAGCGTGAAACCGTCTTCGTTCCCGCCGGACGTGATGAGGGATGTAAATATGTCAAAGGATTAATTCTGTTTGGCTCGCGGAAGCAAGGTCATGGTACTCGCTCTGTTCAGAGTGCGCATTTAAATAAAAGCGCATTAAAAAAGAGCCACGCAACGCTGGTGCATCCCGTGAGCTCACCGTCCCTCTACTCCCGTCGCCCACCAAGCAACACGCCGGCGGGTAAGGCCTGAAAAGAGCAACGACGGGAAGTGTAACATAAAAATCCCTCCTCTTGCTATGTGTTGTATGGGTTTGGAGGGATGGTGAGACGAAAATGCAGGGAGACAGTAGGTGTTACGCCGAAAACACGAGGAAAAACAAAAGCTTGAGGCGTTTCAATCACTCCGGGCGAGGTTAAGTCGGGGGGCAAAATGCGCCTGTGGAAAAAATACGCCGCAATGCCCGGAAGCAAACCCAGCCGGCTACGGATGGTGCTCCTTGCGCCGTTCAGCGACGCCGCTTCAGATGCACGTTGGCCACGGGTGCGCGACGATACCGCGCCTGCAACGAACGACGCTACGTGCGTCAGGTACACCCCTGATCTCGTGCGGCACCGATACATCTGCTTGCTCCACCTTGTAGGCGATGTACGCATACCACTTGCCCGCCTCCTGCTTCAAGGTGCCGCTGACCGTCCTCGCTTCCGGGCACGGATCGTGTCCGGTGATTTTGAGCTGACCGATCTTCTGAACGTGAAGCAGTCACCGCGAAACTTGAACGTGCCCGTCGGCAAAGGGATGCTCGGTTCCGAATCATAACGACCCTTGAACCGAGGCAGTCCGCCCTCTCCCTTGCAGAATCGCTTGTAACTCGTCTCAAGCGGCCGTAAGACGCCACGGGTTATACGACCGGAATACTCATTGAGCCACGACTTGCTGCGCCGCAACCACGTGAACAATGCGTTCGCTCCCCACAAGCCGCTCCTGTGCTTGTCCGTTCCCATGAAATACGGATTGCACGCGCCGTAGAAGACGTGGTCGTCACGCAACTTGCCGACGAAGTGATTCCATACGAACCGGCAGACACCGGCCTGTACGAACGGCTTCTTCGCCTTTGACCTTGTCCGCGGATGCACCCGAGCGGATTGCGTGATGAGCTTTGATGGCTTAACGCCGGAAAAAACTTGTCGGCTGAAATTTCAGGTCTAAAATCATGACTTAGACAATAGACAAAGAGATAAGGTAAGTATTTGATATTTTGCCAAAGACCAAAAAAGTCCACCCTCAAGCACTTGGGAAGTGACCAAACTCTTGAAAGGGTTGGAGATAAAGAACCTGAAAAACTTACTCCAGTGCCCCTTCGAGGAAAACCCTGATCCTCAACCGGAGACCCTCGGGCTTCGGCTCTACACTCACCGGCAACCTCGCCGGATCGACCCTCAACTCAACGCCGCTCACCGCCGACGCCGTCAAAGCGCCAACCGCGTTCTCGAGCGTCGCCGTCACCTCCACCGTCGCCGACGGCGTCGTCCCGCTCAACGTCACTTGCTGCGTAGACACCGTCAAACCCTCGCCTTGCACTGAAACCGCCAACACCGCTTCCTGACCCACGGCCAATTCATAGTCCTCGAGACTCAAGGACACCATCGCCCTCATGCTGTTTGCGGGCAACACCAGCGCTCCGATGGGAACGGATTCTTCCCCAGCAACAGAGAACGCCACCGACACCATCGGCGTCACCGACACCAACTCCAAAGACTCGGGAGCGTTGACCGACAAGCCTTCGCTCGCCTGCGTCATCACGTCCACGGTGGCGCGGACACCAATCGCCGTTGACGAACGAACCAGCACCGATGTTGAACGCATCCCCTCAATCAGCACGATCTCCGCCGACGAAGATTCACCCTCGCCGAAACTGAAGCCGGAATCCTCAGAAACGCTCAAAGACACCGACACCGACTGACCCTCACCAAGCGGCGGGCTCGTCCCTACCGTCAGCGTCGCGCTGCGGCCGCGTTCTATCCTTACCGGCGCCGGGTCAAACGTCACGGAAACCGCTTTCGCCGGTTCCGTCGTTATCCCGACGGAGCCGCCACGCACAACTCCGACGTTCTGCCCCGTCCCCGTCGCAGCGACCTGCCCCGGCACGTTCGGATCGGCCGCGCCCAACGACACTCTCGCACTTGGCTGGGCACCGGACAATTCAACTGTGTCGAACAGCAGCGTTAAACCATCGCCCTCAGCCCTCAAATTCACAGTCACACTTTCACCTTCCATCAACTCAGGACTCGTTGTCACCAGCAACTCGGTTGACGTGCCTGCACTGAATGACACCGCGTCAGCGCCTCCCACGCCTGAAATCAGCAACTCCACGCCGCGCACGACCTCGACCGTCAGAGGCGTGAACGACACCTCTGCGTTCCCGATCGACGTGCCCGACCCCTCAAGAACTACGACTTCCGTCGAAGCCATCCCGGAGCCCGCGGTCACCGTCACCGTCACCGCCCTCGTTTCTGAACTCAACGTCGCCTCAAGAGGATTCACCCCAAGGTTGCCGGCGACGCCTGAAGTCAGCTCCAGCACCAGCCGTTCGTCTCCTTTCAGCGCAGGCGCCACGCTCAACCAAGCTTCCGTCGAAGCCGTATCAGCCGCCGCACCGCCGCGAACCAGCCTCACCATGCTCGGATCAAACGAAACCACCAATTGACGCGGCGACACCGACACCGGCAACGACTGCGTCCCGCCGACCAACTCCGCGCCGCTCGACGCCGACACCATCAAGTTCCCGGATTCCACGCGGCGCGACGCGCTCACCTCCACCGTCGCCGTCGGCGACGTCGCGGTCAGCGCCACACTCGTCGGGGATACTGCCAGCCCCTCGCCGTCCACCGAAACGTTGAGCACTATCTCCTGATCTTCGGCCAATGGATAATCATCCAAGCTCAACTCCACTGAAGCCTCTCCGCCTGACGGCACCGACAATTCGCCGACCGGATCATCGGCCGGACCGAACACCACCGACACCATCGGCGTCACAGACCGCAACGTCACCGTCGGCAGCGGGGCGCTGACCATTACCCCTTGCATTGACGCCACCGAAACGTCAACCGAAACCGCCGACCCGATTACGGACGAGGAACGCACCTCCACCGTCACCGAACGAACCAGCGAATCCAACCTGACCTCTTTCACCGACCCTACGTCGAAACTGAAGCCCTGGCCAGCCGGCAACGTCAGAGTCACGGACACCGACTGCTCTTGAACCAGCCTCTCGCCCGTCGTCAGGGCCAACGTCGCACTGCGACCGCGCTCTATCTCCACGGCCTCAGGCGTCACAGACAACGACACAACGTCCAAACGCGGCAGAATCCCCAGCGGCAATGTCGCACCCGAAACTTCAATGCCCGGGGATGCCGACAACACCGACGCCGACAACGTCGCAGGCGACAAAACCGACGCCAACAACGTCGCAGCCTCGACCTCCACCTTGACCGGCGGCGAACCCGGACCGAACGTCACCTCAACCGGCGATACCGAAATCCTCTCAACGCCTGCACCCGCTACGCTCAAGGACACCGTCACAGACTCCTCCGAAAACAGCGCATCATCTCCTCCCAGAGACAACGACACCGTCCCTGTCGCATTCTCAACCAGCTCCAACAAAGCCCGGTCAAACGACAGAGCATACTTGCGAGGCAATACCGATACCTCAGCCGTCGCCCCGGAAACCTCCACACCCAGGGGGAGAGGCGAAACCCCCTGTGCCGACAACGTACCACCCGTTGTTGCATCCCGGGACGCACTCAAGCTCACCTCCGCAGACGTCGAACCGGCACTGAAACTCACCTGCGACGGAACGGGCAAAGACAAACCACTGCCTGAAACCGTCAACGACACCGTAACTTCCTCGTCAGGCAACAACCCAACCCCCGTCAATGACAACGTCGAAGCAATACTGCCGCCGGTGATTACTTCAAGCGAAGCCGGATCAAAAGACAACGAATAAACGCGGAGTGCCAATACCTCCACCGGCAACTCTGCACGACCTGCCACCAGTGCAACGCCGCTCTCCGCCGTCGCCGTCAAACTGCCCGACGCGTCCTCGAGCGTCGCCACCACCTCCACCGTCGCCGACGGCGTCGTCCCGCTCAACGTCACTTCCAGCGGATCCACCGTCAAACCCTCGCCCTGCACTGAAACCGACAACACCGCTTCCTGACCCTCGACCAATTCATAGTCCCCGAGACGCAAAGACACCATCGCCATCGTGCTGTTTGAAATCAGCGACAACGTCTCCCCGGGAGCGAACTCTTTCCCGTCAACGGAGAACACCACCGACACCACCGGCGTCACAGACACCAACTCCAAAGGCTCGGGAGCGTTGACCGACAAGCCGGTACTCTTCACGTCCACGCCCACTGCGGCTTGGACGCCAATCGCCGTTGACGAGCGAACCAGCACCGACGTTGAACGCATCCCCTCAATCAACACGATCTCCGCCGATGAAGATGCAAGCTCGCCGAAACTGAAGCCGGAATCCTCCGAAACGCTCAAAGACAACGTCACCGACTGACCCTCACCGAGCCCCGCGCTCGTCTCCGCCGTCAGCAACACGCTGCGGCCACGTTCTATCTCAACTTCCGGCGCAGGATCAAAACTCACGGAAACGGATTCCGCCGGTTCCGTCGTTATCCCGACGGAGTCGCCGCGCACAACTCCGACGTTCTGCCCCGTCCCCGTCGCAGCGACCTGCCCCGACACGTCCGGATCGATCGCGGTCAACAACACCGTCGCACTTGTCCTAGCGCCGGACAATTCAACTGTGGTTTCACCCAACGTCAAACCGGCTCCTTCCACGGTCAATCCCACTTCAACGCTTTCACTGCCCGTCAACGTCGGACTCGTCGTCACCAGCAACTCGGTTGACGCGCCTGCCCCAAGCAACACCGCGTCAGCACCTTCCACGCCTGAAATCGACAACGCTACGCCGCGCACGACCTTGACCATCAGAGGCGTGAACGACACCTCCGCGTTCCCGATCGACGTGCCCGACCCCTCAAGAGCCACGACTTCCGTCGAAACCATCCCGGGGCCCGCGGTCACCGTCACCGTCACCGCCCTCGTCTCTGAACTCAACGTCGCCTCAAGAGGATTCACGCCAAGGTTGCCGGCGACGCCTGAAGTCAACTCCAGCGCCAACTCCTCGTCGCCTTCCAACACAGGCGCCACACTCACCGAGACGTCCGCCGAATCCGTCTCATCCGCCGCACCGCCGCGAACCAGCCTCGCCATGCCCGGATCAAACGAAACCACCAATTCACGCGGCGACACCGACACCGGCAACGACTGCGTCCCGCCGACCAACTCCGCGCCGCTCGACGCCGACACCATCAAGTTCCCGGATTCCACGCGGCGCGACGCGCTCACCTCCACCGTCGCCGTCGGCGACGTCGCGGTCAGCGCCACACTCGTCGGGGATACTGCCAGCCCCTCGCCGTCCACCGAAACGTCGAGAACGATCTCCTGATCTTCGGCCAATGGATAATCATCCAAGCTCAACTCCACCGGAGCCTCTCCGCCTGACGGCAGCGACAGCTCACCGGCGGGAGAAAACACCACCGACACCATCGGTGCCACAGACCGCAGCGTCAACGTCGGCAGCAAGTCGCTGATCGTTACTCCCTGCACTGACGCCACCGAAACGTCAACCGAAACCGCCGACCCGATTACGGACGAGGAACGCACCTCCACCAGCACCGAACGAACCAGCGAATCCAACCTGACCTCTTTCACCGACCCCACGTCGAAACTGAAGCCCTGACCAACCGGCAACGTCAGAGTCACGGACACCGACTGTTCTTGAACCAACCTCTCGCTCGTCGTCAGGGCGAACGTCGCACTGCGACCGCGCTCTATCTCCACGGCCTCAGGCGTCACAGACAACGACACAGCATCTACGCGCGGCAGAATCTCCAGCGGCAATATCGCATCCGAAACCGCAACTCCCTCGGACGCTGATAAAACCGACGCCAGCAGCCTCGTGGTCGCCGCCGCCACCGACGACAGCACGCCCACGTCCACCTCGACCGACGTCGAAACCTTATCGAACGCCACTTCGACGGGCGATACCAGGATCCCCTCAACCCCTGAACCCGCTACGCTCAACGACACCGTCACCGACTCCTCCGAAAGCAGCCCGTAGGCACCCTCCAGGGACAACGTCGCGGAACCCGTCGTCCCGGCCGCCACCGGCAGCGACGACGGCGAAAACGAAAGAACATACTCGCGCGGCAATACCCGAACCTCGACCGACGTCGAAGACACCTCCGCGTTCATCGGCAGCGACGACGCCGACGCCGTCAATTCCACCGACTCCAATTCTCGGGGAACCATCAAGGACAAGGACACGCTCGGCGTTGATTGCCCCATCAACAACGACGAAGGTTCAACC
>CAYFZO010000036.1:0-13900 GCA_964347615.1 uncultured Chromatiales bacterium | reverse complement strand
CGATCCGAACTTTGCTCCTGCTTATTACAATCGAGGAAATGCCAAAGCGGATTTAGGCAGGCCTGAAGAAGCGATAAAGGACTACGATTTAGCGGTTGAGCGCAATCCGAACCTTGCTCTTGCCTATTACGATCGAGGAGTTGCCAAATTTGAGATGAATGATCGAGACGGGGCGCGCCAAGACTTTTTGATTGCAAAAGAACTAGCTGAAGCAGAGGGCAATGAGAAACTTCTTCAAAAATCAACGAGAAACTATCAAAGCTAAACAACCAAGCCCCAAACAAATAACCCTCTTTTGCCATCCGCCGGTTTCCCTTGTAACATTTTCCGTTCCACAACCAAATCGAAAGGACGACACCCATGCCTGACGAAGAACTTTACCCGCCCTCCGAGGCGATTGCCTCGAAGGCGCATATAGACGCCGCCGCCTACGAGCGGCTTTACCGGCGTTCCGTCGAGGACCCCGAAGGCTTCTGGGCCGAGCAGGCCGAGGCGTTCATCCATTGGTTCAAGCCGTGGGAGCGCGTGCTTGAATGGGACTACCGCGAAGGTCGCATCCGCTGGTTCGACGGTGCGCAGACCAACGCGGCTTACAACTGTCTCGACCGCCATCTCGACGCGCGCGGCGACCAGGTCGCGATCATCTGGGAGGGCGACGAGCCCGACGCCGACGCCGTGATGACCTACCGCGAGCTGCACGCCGAGGTGTGCCGTTTCGCCAACGCGCTGAAGGGTCTCGGCGTGCGCAAGGGCGACCGCGTCTGCATTTACCTGCCGATGGTGCCGCAGGCGGTCGTCTCGATGCTCGCCTGTGCGCGCATCGGCGCGGTGCATTCGGTCGTGTTCGGCGGCTTCTCGCCGGAGGCGTTGAGGAGCCGCATCCTCGACAGCGATTGCCGCCTGGTCATCACCGCCGACGAAGGCATCCGCGGCGCCAAGGTCATTCCGCTCAAGGCCAACACCGACGAAGCGCTGAAGGAATGCCCGAACGTCTCGCGGGTCGTGGTCGTCCAGCGCACCAAAGGCGACGTCGCATGGAACGAGCGCGACGTCTGGTATCACGAGATCGTCGCCGACGCCTCGCCCGATTGTCCCGCCGAGCCGATGGAGGCCGAAGACCCGTTCTTCATCCTCTACACTTCGGGCTCGACCGGCAAACCCAAGGGCGTGCTGCACACCACCGGCGGCTATCTGCTGTATGCGGCGATCACGCACAAGTACAGCTTCGACTACCACGACGGCGACGTCTATTGGTGCACCGCCGACGTCGGCTGGGTCACCGGCCACACCTACATCGTCTACGGCCCGCTCGCCAACGGCGCGACGACGTTGGTGTTCGAGGGTGTGCCGACTTATCCGGACGTTTCGCGCTTCTGGCGGGTCGTGGACAAGCACAAGGTCAACATCTTCTACACCGCGCCGACGGCGATCCGCGCGCTGATGCGTGCCGGCGACGCGCCGGTTAACAAGACCTCGCGCGAAAGCCTGCGCGTTCTCGGCACGGTCGGCGAGCCGATCAACCCGGAGGCGTGGCGCTGGTATCACCGCGTCGTCGGCAACGGGCGCTGTCCGGTGATAGACACGTGGTGGCAGACCGAGACCGGCGGGCACGTAATCACGCCGTTGCCGGGGGCGACCACGCTCAAGCCGGGTTCGGCGACGCGTCCGTTCTTCGGCATCCGTCCGGCCATCGTTGACCAGCAGGGCAAGGTGCTCGAGGGCGAATGCGAAGGCAATCTGGTCATCACCCATCCGTGGCCTGGGCAGATGCGCACCGTCTACGGCGACCATCAGCGTTTCATCGACACCTATTTCAAGGACTATCCGGGCATGTATTTCAGCGGTGACGGCTGCCGCCGCGACGCCGACGGTTATTACTGGATCACCGGGCGGGTGGACGACGTGCTCAACGTCTCGGGCCATCGTCTCGGCACCGCCGAGGTCGAGAGCGCGCTGGTGTTGCACGAGGCCGTCGCCGAAGCCGCGGTCGTCGGCTATCCGCACGAGGTCAAGGGCGAGGCGATCTACGCGTATGTCACCCTGGTCGAGGGTATCGAGGGCGACGAGGATCTGCGCCGGGAGTTGGACGAGCTGGTGCGCGTGCGCATCGGCGCTTTCGCCCGTCCTGAGGTGGTTCAGTGGGCGCCGAACCTGCCCAAGACCCGTTCGGGTAAGATCATGCGCCGCATCTTGCGCAAGATCGCCAAAGGCGAGACCGACGACCTCGGCGACACCTCGACGCTCGCCGACCCGTCGGCAGTGGACGACCTGGTCGCGCATAAGGCGGAAACCGAAGCGAGTTAAAGAGCACGAACGCGGTTGCGCCTCCGTTGCCCGAGGGCAGCCTGCGGGCACGGAGCAATGCAGCCTCTCCGGATTCCCGCCGAATAGATCCGCGCCTTGCTCATGCAAAGCCCATAAGTAAATCCCTTGTGCAGAGCCGTCATGCCAAATTATCGTGCCAGACCATCATGCCAAACCATCATGCCGGGCCATCACACTAGAGCCGGTCATGAAGACATTGATGGCCGCCGGCGACGGGACTACCGCGGTCATCGTCCTGTCGCGTAATATCGCTTCGCGGCGCGGCTTCATTCCTGCGTCGCGCAAGGAGAAGAGGGAGAGCATGGAAACCCAACCGGCAAAGGCGCTGTGGGTGGCGGGAAAGTGGATCACCCCGGTGTATATCGTGCTGTCCATCTACCTGCTCATCGGGTTGCAGGGCTACAGCGGCGACGAGACTCGGCTTTTCTATCTCCACGTCGCCTCGACGGTTCTGGCGGTTGTCACGTACCCGTTGATACTCTATGGTTTGAATCGGCGCTATAAGCCGAAGATATCCCTGCTTTTCTCGGCTCTGCTGCTGGCGGCGTACCCGGCGACGTTCATCCTGCTGGCCAAGCCGCCCGGCTTGGAAGGACTGTCCGTCCCGTTGTTCGTCGTCGTCCCGCCGCTGCTGTATCTGTCGGGGTGGCTCGTCGGGGGAAAGGGGGGACAACCGATTTCCTGAGGCCTTTCCTCAAGACAAACCGGAATCCGCGCCGGCATCGGCGTAAATAAAGGAGGTGCATATTTTCGCTTAAGCATTACTGGCGCCACCTAAAATGACGCCAAAAACGCTTATTTTTCAAAAAGAAAGCGTAATTCCTCACGTTAAGGTAATATGCCCCATTGAACCGATACAGGTTCACACACGCATGCGCCGCATGTTGGCACACCGCTCCCTGAAAGGGTTTGAGGCGGCAGAAGCCTTTTCCTTAAGGCTTTGACACTCTGATTGAACTGGTGGAGATAGATTAGAGTGATAAGAAACACATACTTGAAAGCGCAAGCCCTATGACGCTTTGCCTTATTCCGGCACCTGCGGGTGCTGGGCAGAGTATGTTTTGCTCCATTGTGAATTATCGATTACCAATCGAAAGTTACCAAATTAAAGGAGCTGCCTGTGAACGTAACACCTGACATTCTGCATGAAAAGCTTCAAGACACTGAAGCAAAAGCCACTACTGATCTCAAAAAAGCTATCAGGAAAGAGTCTAATCAACACAAGCGCCTGATTCTCGAACATGAAATAAGCATGACCAAGTGGCTTGTCACTATGGCCATAGCATTTCTTCTGTTGTCAATAAATGCCATTGCCATCTATTTTGCGATTCTTGCACTGGTAAACTAGGCCCAGTAAAAAGAGTCTGCGACGCAGACATCTATTGGACAAGCCTCGATACGACGTATACACCAAGCCACATAAACGCTACTACCAAAGCTAAAGATAGGAAATAAGTAGCTAAAGCGAATCTTATTAGCCGCCTGACAGAGGCGTGAAGTAACTCATCGGTTTTCTCTCTTTCTTCTTCAACGGTCTGGGCGATTGTATCCCCGATACGCTTTTCAAGCGCATCTATTGCTTTTTCTGCACCTTTTGCCTCATCAAGTTTCTCAGACATGGTGCAGATTTATACTACAGCTAGCAATTCAGAATCAATGAACTTAGCTAAGCGCTCTGAAAAATGCCTCAGGCGTCAGACGGGACCGTCTTCAGACCACGACAATCGGCAGGCTGAGGAACATCTCGGAGAGGCGCCGGTGGCCGCTGGATGCAATATGAACGTGAAGCCGTGAAGCGCGGTAAAGGGGTCAGCTGCCGGTTATCAATGCCTTGACGCAGGTTCGTCGCAGACCCGGGAAGCACTGAAAACGGCGGCGCCCGCGCCGGCATTGGCGTAAAATAGCAAGCTTTTCGGCAACCAAGCATGAACAATTCCTCGAAAAACTCCGGCAAGGTGGCGTTGATCACCGGCGTCACCGGTCAGGACGGCGCCTACCTGTCCGAGCTGCTGCTCGACAAGGGCTACGTCGTGCACGGCATCAAGCGCCGTTCGTCGTCGTTGAACACCGCGCGGGTGGATCATCTCTACCATGACCTGCACGTCTCCGGCACGAACTTCATCCTGCATTACGGCGACGTCACCGACTCGACCAACCTGATTCGGCTGGTCCAGCAGATTCAGCCCGACGAGATCTATCACCTGGCGGCGCAAAGCCACGTGCACGTCTCGTTCGAGATGGCCGAATACACGGCGAACGCCGACGCAATCGGCGCGTTGCGGCTGCTCGAAGCGATCCGCCTGCTCGACCTGAAGGACAAGACGCGCTTTTATCAGGCGTCGAGCAGCGAGATGTACGGCAACTCGCCCGAGGAGCCGAAGAACGAGAACACGCCTTTCCACCCGACGTCGCCTTACGCCGTGGCCAAGCTCTACGCCTACTGGGTGACGACCAACTACCGCGAAGCCTACGGGATTTACGCGAGCAACGGCATCCTGTTCAACCACGAGTCGCCGCGCCGGGGGGAGACTTTCGTCAGCAAGAAGATCACCAAGGCCGCGGCGATGATTTCCAAGGGCAAGCAGGAATGCCTGTATATCGGCAACCTCGACGCCGAGCGCGACTGGGGGCACGCGCGGGACTACGTCTACGGCATGTGGCTGATCCTGCAGCAGCCGCGCCCGGACGACTTCGTGCTCGCGACCGGGCGCAGGGAGTCGGTGCGCTGGTTCACCGAGCAGGCGTTCAAGGCGGTCGGCATCCGTCTCGAATGGCGAGGCGAGGGTGAGGGTGAGACCGGCGTTGACGCGGCCTCGGGCAAGACCGTCATCAGGGTGGATCCGCACTATTTCCGCCCCAGCGAGCTGCATAAGCTGATTGGTGATTACAGCAAGGCAAAGAAAGAGTTAGGTTGGGAACCTAAGACGACGCTTGAGGAGTTGATCGAGGAGATGATCGAATACGACCTCGCTGAAATCGAGCGTGGCGCGACGTCGTGATTCGGAGATAATAAAGCGCGATGGACAAGGGCGCGCGCATTTTCGTCGCCGGTGGAACCGGCATGGTCGGCTCGGCGATTTGCCGTGAGTTGGAGTCGAGAGGCCACTCCGACCTTCTGGCGCCGACGCATCGTGAGCTCAACTGCACTGACCAAGCCAGCACCGCGGCGTTCTTCCGCGAGCAGAAACCCGAATTCGTGTTCGTCGCCGCGGCGAGAGTCGGCGGCATCCACGCCAACAACGTATACCCGGCCGAGTTCATCTACCAGAACCTGATGATCGAGGCCAACGTGATTCACGCGGCGTGGGAGAACGGGGCCAAACGCCTGCTGTTCCTCGGCAGCTCGTGCGTCTACCCGAAGCACGCCGAGCAGCCGATGGCCGAGAACGCCTTGCTTACGGGCAAGCTCGAGCCGACCAACGAGCCTTACGCGATTGCGAAGATCGCGGGCATCAAATTGTGCGAGTCGTACAACCGCGAATACGACACCGACTTCCGCTCGCTGATGCCGTGCAACCTTTACGGCCAGGGCGACAACTTCCACTTATCCGACAGCCACGTGATCCCGGCGATGATGCGCAAGTTTCACGACGCGAAGGTCGCGGGACGCGACTTGGTCGAGCTGTGGGGCAGCGGGGAGGCGCGTCGGGAATTCCTGCACGTCGACGACGTCGCATCCGCCGCGGTGTTCCTGATGACCCTGCCGAAAGAGCGTCTCGACGAGATGACCGAGCCGATGATGTCCCACGTCAACGTCGGCACCGGCGATGACCTGAGCATCAAGGCGCTGGCCGAGGCGATCAAGGACATCGTCGGCTTTCCCGGGACGATTCACTGGAACCGGGAGATGCCCGACGGGACACCCAGGAAGATCGTGGACACCAGCAAGCTGCAGCAACTGGGGTGGACGCCGGAGATCGGCCTTGAACAAGGGCTGCGGGTGACCTACGAGTGGTACCTCACGCACGAGTCGCAGCTGAAGAAATGAGCGCACCCGCCTTTGAACGTTCGCTTCACGGGCATTCGGCGCGTTGCGCTTCGAGCGATTGAAGCGGACGTCGGCACCAAATGTCTCGTGGGTATCTCATGGGCGCATCGTGAGCATATCGGCGGGTATATCGGCGGGTATATCGGCGGGGATATATGCCGCCGACCGGTCAATCGCCGCGCACCCCTGCTGTATAATGCGTTCCCGGCAGGCGTCCGCACGGCGCGAGCGGAAAGCGGACGGCAAAGGCGAACCACGACATATAGAACATGAGCGAAACCATGATCCTGATTCCCGGCAGAAGCAGCAAGCAGGGCACCTCCCTGAACGCCGGCAAGTTGAAGGAAGAATATCTGACCGTCACCTCGACGTTAGAAATGAACGAGGACGACATGAAACGCCTGAAACTGGAGAAGGGCGACAAGGTGCGCCTGACTACGGAAGTCGGCGAGACCGTGGTGACCTGCACGCCGAAGAAAGCTTCGGACTTACCCTCGGGCATGCTGTTCATCCCGTACGGCCCGCCGTCGTGCGAACTGATGGGTGCCGACACCGCCGGCAGCGGAATGCCGTTATCGAAACAGATCGAAGTGCAAGTCTCGGCGGCGGACGAATGACTTTCCCGGCTGACCTCGGCTGAACTTTAACCGAGACTTCCACGAATCCCTGATCGTTGTAACCCGGAATCCGATAAGGAAGAACCATGAGCGAAACCTCAACTGAAACGCAGGCCGAAACGCAAGCCAAGACCTCGGCGAAAGCCCCAGCCAAAGCGCAGGCGAAGGCCGCAAAGCCCGAGGACGCCGCGAACATCGCAACCGTCAAGGACGCGACCTGCACCTTCTGCGGCTGCGTGTGCGACGACATGGAGTTGACGGTTGACCTCGACAAGAAGCGCATCATCAAAGCGAAGAACGCCTGCGTGCTCGGGCGCGCTTGGTTCGCCGAGCACGTCATCGAGGATCGTCCCGCGGCACTGATCGACGGCAAGGAAGCGACGATCGAGGAAGCCGTCGAGACGGCGGCGCAAATCCTTGCCGACGCCAAGTTCCCGATTACTTACGGGTTGAGCGACTCGACCTGCGAAGCGCAGCGCGTTGCGGTGGCGATCAGCGACCTGGTGCGCGGCAACGTGGATACGACGACGTCGGTGTGCCACGGCCCCTCGGGCATCGCGTTTCAGGGCGTCGGCGAGAGCACCGCGACGTTGGGAGAGATCAAGAACCGCGCGGACCTCGTGATCTATTGGGGCGGCAACCCCGCCGAATCGCACCCGCGCCATTTCACCCGCTACGCGGTGACCCCGAAAGGCATGTACGTGCCGAACGGCAAGAAAGACCGCACCGTGGTGCTGGTGGACGTGCGCAAGACGCCGAGCGCGCCGGTGTCGGATATCTTCATCCAGGTCAAGCCGGGCAAGGACTTCGAGCTGCTGTGGGCGTTGCGCGCGCTGGTCAAGGGCAAGGAAATCACGCCGGATATCGAGGCGGTGACCGGCGTGGCACGGGAAACCCTCGACGACCTGGTCGAACGCATGAAGAACTGCCGCTACGGGGTGTTGTTCTTCGGCATGGGCTTGACGATGACGCGCGGGCGGCATTTCAACTCGGGTGCGATCCTTGCGCTTGCGACCGACTTGAACGAGTTCACGCACTTCGTCGCCAAGCCGGTGCGCGGGCACGGCAACGTCACCGGCGCCGACAACGTGGTGTCGTGGCAGACCGGCTATCCGTTCGGGGTCAACTTCAACCGCGGCTTCCCGCGCTTCAACCCCGGCGAGTTCACGACCGTCGACGTGCTGGCGCGCGGGGAGGCCGACGCCGCGTTGATCATCGCCACCGACCCGGCGTCGAACTTTCCGAAGAAAGCGATCGAGCACCTGCACAGGATTCCCGTGATTTCTCTCGACACCAAGCAGACTGCGACCAGCAAGCTCGCCAAGGTCGCGTTTTCGGTGTCGACTTACGGCATCAACACCGGCGGGACGGTCTACCGCATGGACGACGTGCCGATCACCCTGCGCCCGGCGTTCGAATCGCCGTTTCCGAGCGACGAAGAGATTCTGACCGCGGTGCACGCGAAGATACGAGAGCTGAAGAAAGTCGCTGCGGCCGCTTGAGCGGTGTTCCCTGATTGTCTTGTCGCGCTGGGAAAGCGTCTCCGTGAACTCAGAATAAACCCTTGACCCGAAACCTCATGCCCGCACTCAACGCATCAGCACTCGTGACCGGTGGACAGGAATGTCCGAGCTGAAGATCGTCAATGGCCGCGTTCATGACCCGCTGAACGGCGTCGACGGCGAGGTGCGCGACGTCTGCATCCGCGACGGGCGGATCGTCGCCGAGGTCTCCGAAAACAGCGAGAAGATCGACGCCCACGGCATGGTGATCATGCCCGGCGGCGTGGACATCCATTGCCACATCGCCGGGCCGAAGATCAACCTCGCGCGCAAGCTCCAGCCCGAGGATCACCGCTTGGACGTGCAGCCGGGCAGCGACGTGATGCGTTCGGGCACCGGCGGCGTCGTGCCCTCGACTTTCACCACCGGCTACCGCTACGCGGCGCTCGGCTACACCACCGCGATGGATGCGGCGGTTCCGCCGCTCGCCGCGCGTCACGTGCTCGAGGAGTTCGACGACACGCCGGTCATAGACAAGGGGTTTTACGTGCTGCTCGGCAACAACGTGTTTCTCTACCGGCTGCTCAAGGAAAACCGCAAGAAGGATTTCAAGGACGCGGTCGCGTGGTGGGTCAACGCGACCAAGGCGTACGCGGTCAAGCTGGTGTCGCCGGGCGGCGACGAGAAGTGGAAAGGGGAGAAGAACAAGTCCCACACCGACTTCCACGGCGAGATAGACCCGTTCGAGCTGACCCCGCGGCAGGTCGTCTCCGCGTTCGTCGAGGCGGTCGGTGAGCTCGGCCTGCCGCATCCGCCGCATATTCACTGCAACAACCTCGGCCACAGCGGCAACTACCGCACCACGATCGACACCATGGAAGCCTCCGAAGGCAGGCGCGCGCACATCGCGCACATCCAGTTCCACAGCTACGGCGGTGAGGTCAACAAGAACCCCAAATCCGCCGCCGAGCAGATCGTGAGCTACCTGGCCGAACACCCGAATATCACCGCCGACGTCGGCCAGGTCATGTTCGGCAAGGCGACCGCGACGACCGCCGACGCACCGCTCGCGTGGATGCTGCGCCACGTCAAGGCGAACAAATGGGTCAACGCCGACACCGAATGCGAAAGCGGCTGCGGCATCATGCCGTTCAGTTATCAGGAGCACGTCTACACCCACGCCTTGCAGTGGGCGATCGGGCTCGAGCTGTTCCTGCTGTCGAAAGACCCGTGGCAGCTGATGCTCTCGACCGACCACCCCAACGGCGGCTCGTTCATGAACTACCCGCGCCTGATCAGGCTCCTGATGGATGCTTCGTTCCGCCGGGAGGAAATCGCGCGCGTCAACCAGAAAGCGATCAACAACACGATACTCCCGAGCTTGGAACGTGAATACACGATGCAGGAAATCGCGATCGTCACCCGCGCCGCGCCCGCCAAGGCTCTGGGGCTTGAGCACAGGAAAGGGCAGCTGGGCGTCGGTGCCGACGCCGACGTGACGGTCTACACCGAGGACGAAGACCGCGAGAAGATGTTCAACGCGCCGCGCTACGTGATCAAGGACGGCGAGGTGATCATCAGGGACCACGACTTCACCCGGGATTACAAGGGCCGGCTGTTCCACGTCGAGCCGGGTTGCGACAAGGCGATCGAAGGACAGATAGAACCGTTCTTCGACGATTACTACTCGATCAAGTTCAGCAACTACGCGGTGCCCGACGATTATCTCCATCGTCACGAGGTGGTCGAGACCAAGCCGGACGGGAAAGGCGGCAAGAGCAAGCCGTGAAAGTCGGCGAAGCCCAACTCGTTGACACGTTCTCCGAAGCCTTCGGGATGTGGGGGTCGCGGGTCGTCATCACCGCCGAGACCATCGATTGGGCGCGTGCCGCCGCCGACTCGATGACCGGCTTCGCCACCTCGGTCATCCGTTGCAAATGCGAAGCCGCGATCGAATGCGAGATTCCCGAGAGCGACACACCGGACCATCGTCCCGGCGTCAGCGTCCTGCTGTTCGCGATGAAAGACGCCGACATCAGCCCGAGGCTGGTCGAGCGCGTCGGGCAATGCGTGATGACTTGCCCGACCACCGCGTGCTACAACGGCTTGGAAACCGAACGCACCGCACCGGTCGGCAACCGCCTGCGTTACTTCGGCGACGGTTATCAATCCTCCAAGCGGCTCGGCAAGCGTCGCCTGTGGCGCGTCCCGGTGATGGAAGGCGAATTTCTTGTCGAGGATTCGTTCGGGATGCAGCAGACCGTCGGCGGCGGCAACCTGCTGCTGCTCGGCACCAGCGAAGGGGCCTTGTGCGCGGCGCAGGCAGCCGTCGAGGCAATGCGCGAAGTCGCCGGCGTGTTCCTGCCTTTCCCGCACGGGGTCGTCAGGTCGGGCAGCAAGATCGGCTCGGTCAAATACAAAGGCATGATCGCTTCGACCAACGACGCGTATTGCCCGACCTTGCGCGGCGTCGTGCCCGAGACGCAGGTTCCCGAGGATATCGAGTCGGTCTATGAGATCGTGGTCAACGGCCTCGACGAGAAAGCGGTCAAGGACGCGATGCGTCGGGGCATCGAAGCCGCCGGCCGCAACGGCGCGCGGATTATCTCGGCGGCAAACTACGGCGGCAACCTCGGCAAGTACCAGCTGCACTTGTACGAGATCATGAAAGGATGAAGCTTGCGGAGACCGACCGATGCGGGTTACTTTGAGTCTGCATACCAAACCTGAGGCGCCGCTCGAAGCCGAGTGCATCACGCCGCAACGCCTGTCGGGGCTGTCGCAGCATGGCATCGAGAATCTCGACGTCATGCACGGCAACCGCAAGGTCAAGGTCGGCGACTTCTTCCGCGTCAGCGGCGCCGGCGACGGCGACGTTCATCTGCAGGGCGACCTGTCCCTGGTCAAACTGATCGGCGCCGGGATGTCCGCGGGCAGCATCACGATCGACGGCGACGTCGGGATGCACCTCGGCTGCGAGATGAGCGGCGGCGAGATCGTCGTTCACGGCAACGCTTCGGATTGGGTGGGGCCGGAGATGCGCGGCGGGCGCATCGTGATCGAGGGCGACGCCGGACATCTGGTCGGCAGCGCCTACCGCGGGCAGGCCTCGGGCATCAACGGCGGCGAGATCCTGATTCACGGCAGCGTCAGGAACGAGACCGGTGCCGGAATGCGCCGCGGATTGATTGCGGTCGGCGGCGACGCCCGCGACTTTACCGGCGTCAACATGCTGGCGGGGACGATCATCGTGTTCGGCGAGCTCGGTATACGCGCCGGCGCGGGGATGAAGCGTGGCAGTATCGTGTCGTTGCACAAGGCCGAGATCCTGCCGACCTTCGAGTTCGCCTGCACCTATAACCCGCTGTTTCTGCGCCTGTATTTGTCCCATCTGCGCGACCTGGGGTTTCCCGTCGAGGACGCGCACGTTCACGGCAAGTACCAACGCTGGTGCGGAGACGGTGTAGAATTCAACCGCGGAGAAATCCTGCTGCTCGGAGGTTGACCCGCCGGCTTTCCGCGCGCCGATTGCCTCCGCCTCAACCATCAAGGAGAAAATGCATGACAACTCTTGTGACCGACAACTGCAAAGGATGCCGCTTCACCGACTGCGTGAGCGTGTGTCCGGTGGAATGTTTTCACTACGACGACGAGATGCTGTACATCGATCCCGACGTGTGCATAGATTGCAGCGCGTGCATCCCGGAATGCCCGGTGCAGGCGATTTATGAAGAGGACGATTTGCCCGAGGACAAGAAAGAGTGGATCGAGATCAACGCTGAACGCGCGCCGCAGCTGCCGGTAATCGACGAGAAGACCGACCCGTTGCCCGGCGCCGAGGAACGCAAGACCGAGCTTGGATTCTGACTTTTTCCGGCCGCGTCTTGCGGCTTTACTTTAGCTTTGCTCATGCCTGACTTGGGAACCGCGGACAACCCGTTGCACGTGGCCGTCGTCGGCGCCGGCCCCAGCGGCTTCTACGCCGCCGAGGCGCTGATCAAATCCGACCTCGCGGTGCAGGTGGACGTGATCGAGCGCTTGCCGGCGCCTTTCGGCCTGGTGCGCAACGGCGTGGCGCCCGACCACCCTAAGCTCAAGCAGGCGATAGAGGTGTACCGGAAAATCGCCGAGTACCCGGAATTCAACTACGTCGGCAACGTCACGGTCGGACGCGACGTTACACCCGCCGAATTGAAGCAGACGCACCACGCGGTGATTTACACCTGCGGCGCCGAGACCGATCGTTCACTCGGGATAGAAGGCGAGGACCTTCCGGGCAGCCACACCGCGACCGAGTTCGTCGGGTGGTACAACGGCCACCCCGACTACCGCGATTGCCGATTCGACCTGTCGGGCAAGACCGCGGTCATCATCGGGCAAGGCAACGTCGCGATCGACGTCGCGCGCATCCTCGCCAAATCCGTGGACGACCTCAAGCACACCGACATCGCCGAGCACGCGCTCGACGCGCTGACGCAAAGCCGTATCGAGACCGTCTACGTCGTCGGGCGACGAGGCCCCGCGCAAGCCAAGTTCACGACCAAGGAGCTGCGCGAGTTCGCCGACCTCGCCAATTGCCGTGCATTCATAGACCCGGCGGAATTGACGCTCAACGAAGCCAGCACCGCCGAGGTTGGCGACAAGAAAGGCGTGGTCAACAAGAAGAACATGGAACTGTTCCGCCGTTTTTCGCAGACCGAAGACGAAGGCAAGCCGCGCACTTGCCGGTTCACTTTTCTGAAAAGCCCGGCGCGTCTTGAAGGCGACGGACGTCTTGAGCGCGTGATTTTCGAGGAAAACGAATTGCACGGCGAGCCTTTCGCGCAATCGGCTCGCGGCACCGGAAAAACCTTTACGCTCGATTGCGACGTGCTGTTCCGCAGCATCGGTTATCGGGGCGTGGCGATTTCCGGCGTGCCTTTTCATGAGAAGTGGGGGGTTTTTCCGAATCGTGACGGGCGTGTCACCGACGGGCAGGACGGCGCCGTCGTACCCGGCGTCTATACCGCCGGCTGGATCAAGCGCGGTCCGAGCGGCATCATCGGCACCAACCGTGCCTGCGCGGTCGAGACGGTCAAGTCATTGCTTGCTGACGTCGCGAGCCTCGGCGGCAAATACGGCGGTGCCAGCCGCTTGTATAAGATTCTCGACGAGCGCGGCGTCAATTACATCGGCTATTCCCAATGGCGGAAGATTGACTCCGCCGAGGTCGAACGCGGCAAGGACAAAGGCAAACCGCGGGAGAAATACACCCGCGTCGCCGAGATGCTCGAAGCCGCAGACGTCTGACTTGGCCGCCGACAGCGCGATTTCGGCACGAGCACGGTGGCGTGAAAGCGCCTGTTTTCAGCTGGAATTCATCGCTTATCGGCTGTTTGCTACCGTCCACACTTCCCGCCGGTCGCTCTCCCTTGATTAGGAGGCAGAGTTGGAATCTCCTATAATTCCAACCATAAGAGGTATTTGCC
>CAYFZO010000035.1:4531-14866 GCA_964347615.1 uncultured Chromatiales bacterium | reverse complement strand
TTCATTTGCTACAAAACCGGACATTTCTATTTGCTGCTAACATTTTGGGGTCAATTTTGGTGCGGGCGAATGTAAGGAGCATATAACATGTATTCCTTTATTCTCCGTGTCTCTCCCAAGGGGCAAACCAGGGCAAACGGGGGGCAGCCCGGGGGGAGGCAAACCGAGGGAGACAAACCCCAAAAGGATTGCAAATTGAACCGCCGGCGATCGCTCACACAACGGCGGGTCGAACGTCTGCGCCTGCACCGAGGTGAATAAGCCCATGAATAAGCCAACGAATAAGATTGGAACCTCGCCGAACACTGACCGCCGGAACAACGCGTACGCAACCGGTACGCAATCGACCACGCAGTCGACGTGAGAGCGGCTGGGAGTGAGCCGTTATGCCGCCCGGCACACTCCCTATGAAAGGGGGGGGATTACTTCAGTCCGCACGATTAGGCTTCTCAGCCGTCGCCGAAGCTTCCAGCGGGTCGCCAGCTCCCGCTTTGTCGGTTCCCCGTTCTCGGACTTAGGCAGTGCCTTGACCTTCTTCAGCAGGATGGAGGCCACCGCTTCCTCCAGAGTTTTAAACTTCATGGTTGATTACCGTTAGGATTTAGGGTCGCTGGAGATTCTAGTTTCTTCGATAGCCTTGCTACTTATTGCTGATATCAATCTCTCTTACACGCCATGGGGCCTTAGCCGCTAATTTATCGTAGCTCAGACGTACCCTAAAGTCCTCGCCAAGCGTTGGCGCATCGCGGCCAGCAAGCCAGATGGTGTCGTCTACCGTCGGGTTGTAGTAATCCTGTAATTCACCGTTCGGGATACAGGCGACGATGATGCGACATAGTTCATTGGAGCCGTTATTTTCCTTATAGACGTATTTTGCAATGATGGTAACAACGCACAAACGCCGGAAATCTCTCGTGATAAACCTATCCAGTCGCCCTGGTTCCTCTAAGATATTGCCGGCACGGCGCATCTTTACGACCATTGAGGTCTGCGACATTTGGATGGTTGCCGTTCTATCTCCATTGGGTTTCTCTGCTTTTGCATCAAGCATGAGAGCGACGGGCGTAGGGCTTGGCAGAAAAGCATATATGGCTTTCTTGTAGTCACTTTCCCATAGAGCCTTTCGCTAATCTTAGACATGCCCATGACTTCCAGAGCCTCTCTAGTTACATCCTCGGCTATATCCTGCGGCAAGTCCGTTTCTTCACGGAAGATCTTAATGGTTTGCTCGCGGAAATCGGTAATTGCCTGGACAACCATAGACAAAACAGTCTGTTCCAATTGCTCGATTTCGTTAGGCTGCATTGGTGCGTTCTCTAGCGATCTTGGCGTAGCTTGCTACCGCCTCTATCCCCAGCCATTGCCGGTTCAGGCGCCTCGCCACGGTAGTTGTGGTGCCACTGCCTAAAAATGGGTCGATGACCACTCCTCCCTCCGGGGAAAACAACCTGATAATACGCTCGGCAAGTTGTTCCGGGAATTCTGCCTCATGCCTGTGATTGCGGCGGACTGAGCGTATCTTCCAAACGCCACGCGATCCCCAATTTGACCACTCTGCATCGGATAGGCGTTCCCGATCATATTCAACGATACCTGGGAATCCGAAGATATAGATATACTCAAACTCATCCACAGCCCGATAGCTGTTGGAATGCCAGCGGCTATTCGCCCAGCAGGGGTCTTTGTGCCATATCCGCCTGTCGTACAAATAGAAACCCGCAGCCTCAGCCCAATCACCAACCATGCACCCGGTAAGTTTTACCTTTGTTGGAACCTGGTACTTGCCGCCACGGACGTTGTTATTCTCCAAGCGTCGCTGCACTGTCTGCTCGCTGCACCCTAATAGGGCGGCGAGCTTGTACCTGTTGGCGCTCGGATGCAGGCGCTGCATATTCAGCACGTCCTGCCGAGTAACTGGGCAAACTTTGCGCCGAACGTTATCCGCTTGGTAGCGAGGCATCTCTGGATCAGGGAAGCAGAGCACGTCACTGATATTAATGACGAGAAACCCGCCAGGCTTTATGAGGCGCGCATGAGCCTCAATCACATCTTGGATGAGGGCTTGCCAATCTTCAAATGACAAATCGCGCTCATACGACTTTCCAACATAGTAGGGCGGCGACCAGAAACTGAGGTCTATGCTATTGCTAGGAAGTTCGGCCAATACCCGCCGGGCATCGCCGGTGACTATTCGCCCGAGCGTTTTTATACTCATCTTTCGGCTTTTACCGGCGCCTTGTAAGGCAGCCGCTTTCCGAGGACGTTAACGCACAGGGATTCCATGCGCACGGCAACAGAGAAAAGCCGCTCGCCGAGGCGATTCACGGTTGCCGTCTGGGTTGGGTGATACAACGATGACGTGGCGGTCTCTTTGGGGATAGGCGGTGCCGAGTCGCGGTCGGTCGCGGACAACCGCGCACTTGCCGCTGCCCCGAGCAACGGCAAGCTCGTATCACGGTTCCCCGTGCCTGCGTCCATCAAGCACCTCCAAGAGACGACCTCATTATATTATCCACCGGTAGAACCGCAAGAGTAGTGTATGGGTTCAGCAGATATGAGACAGAATCGGACGCCGTCTCCAAGACGCTCAAGACACGTCGCCGAGGTTATCAGCGTGGGTAATCAACGTGGGTAATCAACGGCGGCGTTCGTCCGTTAGGTTGCAACCACGGAACCGGGGACGATTCACCCCCGCTCGGCGCGTTGCTTGAAAGCACGGCGTTGCGTTAACAACGTCCTACTCAAGCGCGCCTTCGAGAAACACCCGAATTTTCAGGTTGACGCCTGCGCTCCTCACTTTATGGTCCGGGGCGTTCTGGATTGCATGGTTGCCCAAACTCAGAGAACTCGGGGGCACGGGAACGTCGGCGTCGAGGATGCGCGCACCGTTGAGACGCAACGCTCCTTCAGGAACGCTGATGCCGTCATCGTCGACGTCGTCGTCTTGCGGCTTGTAGCGGAACACCAACCTGTCGGGGAAACTCGCCGCCGCGTCGTAGGCCGCAAGCCGCGTTACGTCCCCCACCTCCAACGCCAGCGTCGGCAGGCTTCCGTCCCCCGCTGGGATGACCTCGACTGCCCCGCTGAACTCAAGCTCGACGACGATTTCCTCGTCGGGGTCGCCCCCCACGTAGGCGTCTCTCCCCTCGAAAGGAGAGGAAGTGATTGTGACGTTTGACACGACGGCGAAATCCTTGTCCAACACAAGCGGGTTATCCGCCAGGTTGGCCGGGACGATTTCAAACCCGGTGAAGCAGCGCCCTTGAAGCTTGTCCGAGTCCGCACACTCGTTCGGCGGCGGCGACGGGGCATCGAAGAAAGCCACCCTGACCGAACGTGCCGCTAGGAATCGGGTTGCGGTGATCGTCTCGCTGTACGTGCCGCCCGCCGAAATCATGACTCGGTCGGTGGATAGTTCACCGCCGGATACCGTCAGGCTCACTTGCAACGGATACGGTGCCCCTTCGAGCAAGGTCAGCATGAACGGTATGGGATCGTAGCTTGCAAACAACGCCGACAGTCTTTCCTCCTCGACGGTCGTCTCCAACCGCAACCTCAGTCCGAAGGTGGAACCGGGGTTGTCGCGCAGGTGAAGCGCACTCAGCCTGGAGAGCCCGGAGAACGCGCCCGGCGGCAGCGCGGTCAGACGGTTGCTGCTCAGTTGCAACGCTTGAAGGGAGCCGAGGGCGGCAAACACGCCCGGCGGCAACTCGGCTAAGAGGTTATCGTGCAGGGTCAACGTTTGAAGGGAGCCGAGGGCGGCAAACAGGCCCGGCGGCAGCGCGGTCAGACGGTTGCTGCTCAGTTGCAACGTTTGAAGGGAGCCGAGGGCGGCAAACAGGCCCGGCGGCAACTCGGCTAAGAGGTTATCGTGCAGGGTCAGCGTTCGAAGGGAGCCGAGGCCGGCAAACACACCCTCCGGCAGCGTGGTCAAACCGTTGCTGTTCAGATCCAAATGCTGCAGGCCGTCGAGTTCGAAGAAGTCTCTTCCTTTCAGGGTTGTAAGGCTTGGGGTATCGGCTATCGATAGACGTGTAATGAGTTCGAGGTTACTTACGTCGGAGCAATGAGATTGGCCGCCGGATTGTCTTATCGCCTCAGCGACCTGCGGCGTTCTGTCGCAGACGCCTTCTCTGATAAAGACTTCAATCTTGGCCGATGGGCCCAGTGCATAGCCGTCGGAATCAACCAGGTTCAGGCTGAATGTATCGCGCACTCGCTCGATGAGCTCATCGTCCACGATGAAGATCCGGATGGTTCCGCCGGTCGCGCCTGCGGGCACGACGACCTCGCCGCTGCCGGCCTCATAGTCGTCGGCGTCGGCCGTGCCGGGCTCAAGGGCGTAACGGACGATGGTCGGCACCGGCACGGCGACGTCAAGCCTGAAGACCGCCTCAATCGTTGTCCCTTCGTCGGACCGGATCTCGCCGTCGGAATCCTCAAACGATGCCAAAGGCAAGTCCCGGACCTTTTGTTCCGGGAAATCGGCAAGAAAACCATCCACTCCGACGTTCACGGGGGTGCCGGATACAACGTCGGTGACGGCCACGCCGTTCAGCCGCAAGCCGTCTTGCGCGACGCTGACGCCGTTGTCGTCAAAGTCGCCTGCTGCGACCCTGTAGACGAAGCTCAGTATGCCGGCGCCGGCGGCGGTGCCGTCCGCGTAAGTCGCGGTGCGTCGGTTGGTTCCGATCTGCAACGCCAGCGTCAGCGAGGAGGAGTCCGGTATGGCTGGCGTGATTGCCAGCCCTCCGTCGAAAACCACGTCAACGCTGATCGCTTCTCCCCTGACGTAGCCGTCCGGGTCTTGCGGGGTCGAGATGAACCGGATCGTTGACACCTGAGGCGTCATTCCGTCGTAGACGAAATTGATTATCGGATCTCCCGCAATCTCGAAACCGCTGAAGCATGGCCCCTCATGGTTCCAATCACCCTCGGTCGGGCAATCGTCAGGCGGTCGCGGTGGTTCGGAAAGGGCTATCCTGACTCGATTTTCATCCATGTTTCGGGTCGCGGTGAACGCCATGCTCCGCGTGCTGCCCGCGGGCATCGCCACCTGATCGGTGGATAATTCAGCGCCGGACGCCGTCAGCGCGAGCGCCAACGGATACGGCGCACCTTCGCGCAGCGTGAGTTTGACCGTCGCGGGGTGGGGCGTTGAAAGCAAGCTTGTCAGCCTTTCCGGATTGACGTTGGCTGCTTCGTCGGTTGGTTCCAAGCCCAACGTCAATCTGAAAGGAGCGCCGGGATTGTCGTGCAGCCGAAGCGATCTCAGGCTCGAAAGTCCCGAGAACGTGCCCGGCGACAGCGTGGTCAGGCGGTTGCGGTACAGGGTCAGCAGTTCAAGGGCACCAAGACCGGCAAACGCGCCTTCCGGCAGCGTGGTCAATTCGTTGTCGTTCAGGGTCAGCAGTTCAAGGGCGCCGAGGCCGGCAAACAGGCTCGGTGGCAACTCGGTCAGACGGTTGCCGTCCAGCCGTAACTGCTGAAGGGTGGTACCGAGATCGTCGAACGTGCCTTCCGGCAGCGTGGTCAATTCGTTGTCGTTCAGGGCCAGCAGTTCAAGGGTGCCGAGGCCGGCAAATACGCCTTCCGGCAGCGTGGTCAATTCGTTGTCGTTCAGGGCCAGCAGTTCAAGGGCGCCGAGGCCGGCAAACGCGCCTTCCGGCAGCGTGGCCAATTCGTTGCCGTTCAGATCCAAGCGCTGCAGGCCGTCGAGTTCGAAGAAGTCCCTTTCTTTCAGGGTTGTAAGACCTGGGTTGCCGACTATCGATAGTCGTGTAGTGAGTTCGGGGTTGGTTACGTCGGAGCAATGAGATTGGCCGCCGGATTGTCTTATCGCCTCAGCGACCTGCGGCGTTCTGTCGCAGACGCCTTCTCTGATAAAGACTTCAATCCTGGCCGATGGACCCAGTGCATAGCCGTCGGAATCAACCAAGTTCAGGCTGAATCTATCGCGCGCCCGCTCGATCAGCTCATCGTCCACGATGAAGATCCGGATGGTTCCTCTGGTCGCGCCTGCGGGCACGACGACCTCGCCGTTGCCGGACACGTAGTCGGCAGCGTCGGCCGTATCATGGTCAAAGGTGTAACGGATGGTGGTCGGCACCGGCGCGGCGACGTCGAGCCTGAAGACCGCCTCAATCGTTGTCCCCTCGTCGGGTCGGATCTCGCCGTCGGAATCCTCAAACGATACCAAAGGCAAGTCCCGGACCTTTTGTTCCGGGAAATCGGCAAGAAAACCATCCACTCCGACGTTCACGGGGGTGCCGGATACAACGTCGGTGACGGCCACGCCGTTCAGCCGCAAGCCGTCTTGCGCGACGCTGACGCCGTTGTCGTCAAAGTCGCCTGCTGCGACCCTGTAGACGAAGCTCAGTATGCCGGCGCCGGCGGCGGTGCCGTCCGCGTAAGTCGCGGTGCGTCGGTTGGTTCCGATCTGCAACGCCAGCGTCAGCGAGGAGGAGTCCGGTGCGGCTGGCGTGATTGCCAGCCCTCTGTCGAAAACCACGTCAACGTTGATTGTCTCTCCCCTGACGTAGCCGTTCGGGTCTTGCGGGGTCGAGATGAATCGGATCGTTGACACCTGAGGCACCTTTCCGTCGTAGGCGAAGTTGATTGCCGGCGCGCCCGCAATCTCGAAACCGGTGAAGCATTGCGTTGCAAGTTTCAACTCCTCCAGGCAGTCGGTCGGCGGTGACGGCGGCTCGGAAAAGGTTATCCTGACTCGGGTTTCTTCCATGATTCGAGTCATGGTGAACGTCGCGCTCTGCGTACCGCCCGTGGGAATCGTCACCGAATCGGTGGACAGTCGAACGCCGGATGCCGTCACATCAAACTCCAGCGGATACGGTGCGCCTTCGCGCAGCGTGAGTTTGACCGTCGCGGGTTCGGACGTTGAAAGCAAGCTTGTCAGCCTTTTCAGATTGACGTTGGCCGCCTCGTCGGCCAGTTCCAAACGCAACGCCAATCTAAAGGCCACGGGATTGTCCCTGGGATTGTCGTGTAGCCGAAGCGCTCTCAGGCTCGAAAGTCCCGAGAACGTGCCCGGCGGCAAGGTGGTCAGTCGGTTGGCATGGAGAAACAGCCCCTCCAAGTTGCCGAGACCCGAAAATACACCCGTCGGCAAGGCGGTCAGTCGGTTGGCATGGAGAACCAACTTCTCCAAGTTGACGAGACCTGAAAACACGGTTGCCGGTAAGATGCTCAGCCGATTGTTCCGGAGTCCCAAGTTCGTCAACTTGGCGAGACCTGAAAACACGGTTGCCGGTAAGGTGCTCAGTTGATTTTCCCCGAATCCCAATCCCGTCAAGTTGACGAGACCTGAAAAATCACCGGCTTTGAGAGTGGCAATGTCTCCGCCCCAATCCGTCCATGCCCCCAGAGGAAAAATCCCCGTCATCCCGGACAAATGGTCATCCGTCACATCGGTGCAGTCGCTGACGCCGTTGATTGACCCCACAATCCCGTCTCGAACTTGCGGCGTCCTGTCGCAGACGCCTTCTCTGATGGAGATTTCAATCCTGGTCGATGAACCCAGTGCATAGCCGTCGGAATCAACCAAGTTCAGGCTGAATGTATCGCGCGGCCGCTCGATCAGATCATCGTCCACGATGAAGATCTGAACGGTTCCGCTGGTCGCGCCGGCGGGCACGACGACCTCGCCGCTGCCGGCTCCGCTGCCGGCCTCATAGTCGCCAGCGTCGGCCGTGCCGGGTTCAAGGGTGTAACGGACGGCGATCGGCATCGCCACGGCGACGTCG
Organism: uncultured Chromatiales bacterium; assembly: GCA_964347615.1. GTDB lineage: Bacteria > Pseudomonadota > Gammaproteobacteria > Poriferisulfidales > Oxydemutatoraceae > CAYFZO01. The sequence continues at coordinate 7,103 of CAYFZO010000035.1, read as the reverse complement.
AGCTTGAAGACCGCGTTCACCGTTGCCCCCTCATCAGGTCGAATTTCGCTCTCTTCAAACGATACCGAAAGCAGGCTCCCATAGACCTTGTGTCCTGGGAAATCGGCAAGAAGATCACCTTTCAATTCCACGTTTGCGGGTTGGTCGAGTACAGGTTCGGTGACGTCCACGTCGTTTAGCTGCAAGCCGTCTCGCGCGACGCTGACGCCGTTGTCGTCAAAGTCGCCTGCTGTGACCGGGTAGACGAAACTCAGTACGCCGTCACCGGCGTTGCTTTCCACCACGTAAGTCGCAGTGCGTCGGTTGGTTCCGATCTGCAACGCCAGCGTCGGCGAGGAAGATCCCTCCATGATTGGCGGGATTACCAGTCCTCGGTCGAAGACCACGTCGACGTTGATTGTCTCTCCCCTGGCGTAGCCGTCCGGGTCTTGCGGAGTCGAGGTGAACCGGATTGTCGTCACCCGGGGTGCCATTTCGTCGTAGACAAAATTGATTATCGGATCTCCCACGATCTCGAAACCGCTGAAGCATGGCCCTTCATGGTTCCAATCACCCTCGGTCGGGCAATCGTCAGGCGGTCGCGGCGGCTCGGAAAGGGCTATCCTGACTCGGTCTTCACCCGTGATACGGGTCGCGGTGAACGCTTCGCTCCGCGTACCGCCCGCGGGAATCGTTACCTGATAGGTGGATAGTTCAACGCCGGATGCCGTCACCTCGAGCGCCAGCGGATACGGCGCCCCTTCGTGCAGCGTGAGTCTGACCGTCGCGGGTTCGAACGTTGAAAGCAAGCTTGTCAGCCTTTCCGGATTGACGTTGGCTGCTTCGTCGACCGGTTCCAAGCTCAACGCCAACCTAAAGGGGGTGCCGGGATTGTCGTGCAGCCGAAGCGATCTCAGGCTCGAAAGTCCCGAGAACGCGCCCGGCGGCAACGTGGTCAATTGATTGCGGTACAGGGTCAGCAGTTCGAGGGCGTCGAGGCCGGCAAACGCGCCTCCCGGCAACGTGGTCAATTGGTTGTCGTGCAGGGTCAGTATTCTAAGCGCGTCGAAGCCGGCAAACGCGCCCTCCGGCAGCGTGGTCAATTCGTTGTCGTGCAGGAACAAAACCTCAAGATTCTCCAATTGCAGGAAGTCTTTTTCTTTAAGTGCGGTTATTCCTTGGTTGCTAAGAACTATTCGGCTCTCCCCCTTTAACCCGTCGCCGCTTACTCCGCTGCAAGAGTCGGCGCCAACGATACGTTCAAGACTATCGCTGATCCGCGGCGTTCTGTCGCAAGTCCCTTCCTCGATAATGATTTCCAACTCGCTTCGGTCCATCGCCACTATGTAACCATCGGAAACAACCAGGTTCACGTCGAACGTTTCGCGCGCCGGTTCAATATCCTCGTCGTCTACGATGAAAATCACGATGGTCCCGCTGGTCGCGCCTGCAGGCACGATGACTTCGCCGTTGCCGGCCACGTAATCTTCAGCGTCGGCCGTATCATGGTCAATGGTGTAACGGATGGTGATCGGCACCGGCATAGCGACGTCGAACCTGAAGACCGCGTTCACCGTCGTGCCCTCCTCGCGCGAAATCTGACCGCCGCCGTCGTCAAACGACACCCGAGGTACGGCTCGGACCTTTTGCCTCGGGAAATCGGCAAGAAAACCATCCTCCAATTCCAGGTTCGCAGGGAGGCCGTATACGACGTCGGTGATGCTCACGTCGTTTAACCGCAAGCCGTTTTGTGCAACGCTGACGCCGTCTTCATCAAGGTCGCCCGTTGTGACCGGGTAGACGAAGCTCAGCACGCCGGCGGTGGCGTCGTCGTTCGAGTAAGCCGCGGTGCGTCGGTTGGTTCCGATCTGCAACGTCAACGTCGGCGACGTGGTCCCCTGCGGTACGATTACCAGTACCCTGTCGAAAACCACGTCAACGCTGATGGTCTCCCCTTCCATGTAGCCTTCCGAGCTTTGCGGGGTCGAGGTGAACCGGATCGTTGACACCTGAGGCCCCCTTCCGTCGTAGACAAAATCGATCGTCGGCATTCCCACAATCTCGAAACCGTTGAAGCATTGCCCTTGACTCCTCCAACCATCCGGGCAGTTGTTCGGCGGCGGTGGCGGCTCGGAAAAGTCGATTCTGACTCGGTCTTTACCCGTGATTCGGGTCACGATGAACGCCACGCTCTGCGTGCTGCCCGCGGGAATCGTCACCTGATCGGCGGATAGCTCGACGCCGGATACCGTCAACTCGAGCGTCAACGGATACGGCGCCCCTTCGTGCAGCGTGAGTTTGACCGTCGTGGGGGTGGTTGCCGAAAGCACGTCCACCAATTCTTTCGCCTCGTTGTCCGGTTCCAAACGCAACGCCAATCTGAAGGTGGTGCCGCGATTGTCACGCAGCTGAAGCGATCTCAGACTCGAGAGTCCCAGGAACGTGCCCGGCGGTAATGCAGTCAAATCGTTGCCTTCCAGCTGCAACCACTGAAGGGATCTGAGGTCGGCGAACAAGCCTTTCGGCAACGTAGTCAATTCGTTGCCGTCCAACTGCAATGTATGAAGAAGACCAAGACCGGCGAACAGGTCCT
>CAYFZO010000035.1:0-4431 GCA_964347615.1 uncultured Chromatiales bacterium | reverse complement strand
TCGAACACGTCCTCCGGCAGTGCGGTTAGTGATCCGTTGCTGGTCAGTCTCAAGGTGACTACGTTGGAGAAGCCGAAGAAATCCCCATTTTTCAGCGTTGTGAACCCGCGGCGGACAAGTCTTATCTCCTGAACCTCGCTGAGACTGGATACGTCTGAACAACGCTCGCCGTCGAGGGTGAATGCATCACGGATCTCCGGCGTTCTGTCGCAGACTCCTTCCCTGACGTCGATTTGGAGCCTGGTCGGTGAACTCAGTGCATAGTTGTCGGAATCAATCAAGTTCACGTAGAACGTGTCGCGCAACTCTTCGGCGTCCTTGTCGTCTTCGATGAAAATCTGAATGATTCCGGTCGTCGCGGTTGCAGGTACGACGACTTCGCCGTCTCCGGCCACGTAATCATCAGCGTCGGCCGTGCCGGGTTCAACGGTGTAACGGAGGATGGTCGGCGTCGCCACGGCGACGTCGAAATTGAAAACCGCGTTCACCGTTGTCCCCTCATCGGGTACGCCGTCCAACTCCCTGAACGACACCGAAGGCAAGTTCCCCCAGACCTTTTGTTCCGGGAAATCGGCAAGAAAACCATCCACTCCCAGGTTCGCAGGGAGGTTGTATACAGCGTCGGTGACGGGCACGTCGTTTAACCGCAAGCCGTCTTGCACGACGCTGACGCCGTTTTCATCAAAGTCGTCTGCTGTGACCAGGTAGACGAATCTCAGTACGCCGCCGCCGGCGTTGCTGTCCCTCGCGTAAGTTGCGGTACTTTGGTTGTTTCCGATCTGCAACACCAGCGCCGGCGAGGAGGAGCCCGGTGTGATCGGTGCGATTGCCAGCCCTCTGTCGAAGACCACGTCAACCTTGATTGTTTCTCCCCTGACGTAGCCGTCCGAGTCCCGCGGGGTCGAGGTGAACCGGATCGTCGACACCCGAGCCCCCATTTCGTCGTAGACAAAATTGATTATCGGCCCTCCCGCAATTTCGAAACCGGTGAAGCATTGCCCTTGACGTTTCCGATCATCCGGGCAGTCGTTCGGCGGGGGCGGCGGCTCGGAAAAGTCAACAGTGACTCGAATCTCATCCATGATTCGGGTCATGGTGTATGCCACGCTCTGCGTGCTGCCCGCGGGAATCGTCACCTGATCGGTGGATAGTTCAACGCCGGATGCCGTCAGCTCAAGCGCCAACGGATACGGTGCCCCTTCGTGCAGCGTGAGTCTGACCGTCGTGGGTTCGGACGTCGAAAGCAAGCTTGACAGTTCCGCTTCGTCGGTCGGTTCAAGACTCAACGCCAATCTGAAAGGAGCGCCGGGGTTGTCGTGCAGATGAAGAGAGCTCAGATTCGAAAGTCCCGAGAACGCGCCCGGCGGCAACGTAATCAAGCCGTTGCCGTACAGGGTCAGTATTTCGAGGGAGTGGAGGTCGGCGAACACGCCCTCCGGAAACGTGGTCAGCCGATTCCCGCTCAAGTCTAATTCCTGCACCCGGGTGAGGTTCAAGAAATCTCCCTCTCTGAGGGCAACGACCATCGAAGAACTCAGGTCCAAGGTTCCCGTCAATCCGGTCAAATCCTCGTTGATTACGTTGGCGCAGTCGTTTACGTCGGTCAGTTTGTTCAGAATCGCGGTCTGAACCAGCGGGGTTCTGTCGCATATTTTCTCCGTGTTCCTCACTCCATGGCTCCTGGCGTTTTCGATCGCGTGGTCGCCCAGACCCAGAGACACGGGAACGCCGGAGTCGAGGATACGCGCACCGTTGAGACGCAATGCTCCATCGGGAACGCTGATGCCGTCATCGTCGTTGTCGCGGCTTTGCGGCCTGTAGCGGAACACCATTTTGTCGGTGGAACTCGCGTCCCCGTCGTAGACTGCAACCCGCGTTGAGTTCCCCACCTCCAACGCCAGCGTCGGCCAGCTTCCGTCGTTCGCCTGGATTACGTCGATTTCCCCGCTGAATTGAAGCTCGACGACGATTTCCTCGTTGGGGTCGCCCGCCGTATAAGCATTGCCTGAGAGCGGAACCGAAGCGATTGCGGCGCCCGACACGGCGGAAAGAGGCTGGTCGCCCAAGGCGAACCCGGCGTCGGAAACGATTTCAAGACCGGAGAAGCACTGCCCGCGACGTTGTTGCCAACTGGCGCAGTTGCTAGGCGGCGGAGATACGTCGGCAAACGACGTCGCCACCGAACTCTCCCCTTGAAGGCGAGTCACCGTGAACGTGCCGCTCCGCGTGCTGCCGGCCTCGATCGCTACTTCGGTGGAGGACAACGTTCCGTGGACCGCCTGAAGACCGATTTCCAAAGCGTACGGTGCTCCTTCACGCAGCGTTGCCCGGATAACCACGGGCTCGGACGTCAACGTCGGCGCTTGTTCCTCGCCGGCGAATTCAAGTCTCAGCTTCAGTCGGAAAGGCGCACCGGGGTTTCGGTCCAAGGAAAGCGCCCTGAGATTGGAAGTCAATCCCAAGAACGCGCCCGGCGGCAACGCGGTCAAGCGATTGTTGTGAAATGTCACCCAATTTGCTCTTTCAAGGTCCGAGAACAGGTCCGGCGGCAGGGATTCCAATCGATTATCGGCAAGACGCAACCTTCCCAAAAACTCGTAACCAGGAAAAGCCCCCGCCGGTACTTCGGTCAATCGGTTGCCGTTGACGGACAGGTTCCGCAACTGTGGGAGCCTGAAAAACACTTGTTCCGGCAGTTCCAGGAGCTGGTTGCCGCCCAGAAGCAGGTTTTGCAAATTACCGTTGCCTGCAAAGATATCGTCCGGCAGTTGCATTATCCCGTTGCTTCCGAAGTCTATCGTTTGCAAATTGCTCAACCCGTTGAAAATACTCGCCGGCCACGTGGACACTTGGTTGTCCTGAAACTGCAAGGTCCTCAGCGCTTGCAGCCCGGCGAACAGGTTCGCCGGCAAGGTTCCCCTCAGATCGTTATCCTGCAACCTCAGCTCTTCCAAGCTTGTCAACCCGCTGAAATCTTTTTCTTTGAGATTGGTTATCGATTTGTCATCGAGAGGCAAATCTTCTCGTATTCCGCTTAAATCCCCGTCGGTCACGTCGGCGCAGTCATCCGCGCTGCTAAGTTTGCCCAGAATCGCATCCTGAACCTGCGGGGTCCTGTCGCAGATACCTTCCCTGATATTGATTGTCGCCCTGGACGGTGAAGTCAGTCGGTAGCCGGAGTCGGCGGAAACAGCCAAGTCCACGTAGAATCTTTCGCGCGGCGATTCAACGTCCTCGTCGTCCACGATGAAGATCCGGATGGTTCCGGTTCTCGCGCGTGCAGGTACGACGATCTCGCCGCTGCCGTTCGCGTAATCGTCGGCGTCGGCCGTATCGGTAACAACGACGTACGTGACGGTAGTCCGCATCGTCGGGACGGGGCCGAAGTTGAAGGTCAAATCAACCGTTGAACCTTCGGTGGGGTGAAATTCGTTCTCGTCCTGAAACGACAAGAGGGGGACGATTCTCTGTTCCGGAAAATCGGCAAGAAAACGCGGTGCCAATGTCACGTTCGCGGCTTGGGAAAGAAAGTCGGTGACGGTCGCGCCGTTCAGCTGCAAGCCGTCTTGCGCGACGCTGACGCCGTTTTCATCAAAGTCCTCTGCTCTGACCGTGTAGACGAAACTCAGTATGCCGGCGGCGTTGTTGCCGTCCGCCACGTAAGTCGCGGTGCGGCGGTCGGCTCCAATCTGCAACGCCAGCGTCGGCGAGGTGTCCTGCGTGGTTGTCGCAATCAGCCCTCTGTCGAAAATCACGTCAACGTTGATCGTTTCTCCCTGGCGGTATCCGTCCGGGTCTTGCGGGGTCGAGGTGAACCGGATCGTTGTCACCTGAGGCGCCATTCCGTCGTAGACAAAATAGATTGTCGCTACGCCCGTAATTTCGAAACCGGTGAAGCATTGCCCTTGGTGTTTCCAATCGTTCAGGCAGTCGCTAGGCGGTGGCGGCGGCTCGGAAAAGTCAACCCTGACTCGGTTTTCATCCATGATTCGGGGCATGGTGAACGTCGCGCTCTGTGTGCTGCTCATGGGAATTGCCACTTGGCGGGTGGATAGATCAACGCCGGATGCCGTCACATCAAACTCCAGCGGATACGGCGCGCCTTCGCGCAGCGTGAGTTTGACCGTCGTGGGGGTGGTTGTTGAAAGCAAGTCCGCCAGACTTTCCGGATTGACGTTGGGCGCTTCGCCGACCAGTTCCAAACGCAACGCCAATCTAAGGTGTACGGGATTGTCCTTGGGGTTGTCGTGCAGACGAAGTACTCTCAGGCTCGAAAGTCCCGTGAACGCACCCTCCGGCAACGCGGTCAGACGGTTCTCGTTCAACGTCAACCGCAGAACCGAGCCGAGATTGTCGAACGCGCCCTCCGGCAACGTGGTCAATTCGTTGCCGTTCAGCCGCAACTCCGTAAGGCGACCGAGAACGTCGAAT
>CAYFZO010000034.1:0-15634 GCA_964347615.1 uncultured Chromatiales bacterium | reverse complement strand
GTGATTCGAGCGAAAGTGACCGGTGAGCAAACCCCAAGGAGACAAACCAAGGGCAAACCGGGGGAGACAAACCCCAAGAAGACGAACCGAAAGCAAACCCCACCGCGGGTCGAGAGGCTACTCCAGCGCGCCTTCCAGGAACACCCGGATTCTCAACGTCGTGCCGTCCGACGGCGATCTCACCCTAATCTGAAGCTCTCTGTTTCCAACCAACTCGAAGTCGTCGCTGTCGCTGCTCACTGTCAAGGCGCCCTCGCCCGGCATCCCGGCGATGATGGTCACCATCGCCGTCGGCGAGTCTGTGCTCAGGAGAATATCAACCGCTGAGTGCCCCGCTGCTGAAGGATTCGGATCCGTCGAGAGTGTCAAATCATCTCCCTCCACCGCCACCCTCAGCATCACCACTTGATTCGGAACCGACGGATACGCTTGACCATCGGCTTGCAAGCTGATGGTCAAGCTTCTCCTCTCATCCTCCATCAGGCGCAGCGGGGAGGGAACGAACCTCACCATGACCTGGGGCTTCGTCACTCTCAGCGTCAGACCCGGCAACGGCGCTAAATCAACGCCTGAGGACGGGGGCACCTCCACCGACACCGACGTCATCTCGCCAGGCATCGCCGTCGCTGCTACCGTCACCGTCTCGCGCGACTTGTCCGCGTTGAACGTGACTTCGTGCCGCGTGCCTCCGGCACCGAAAGCGAAACCCGGATCTGAAATCGTCAGCGTCACCATTGTCTCGCGGTCGGCAATCAGCGACGGGTTGATCGCTACCTCGAACTCCGCGCTGCTCCCCCGCTGAATCTCCACTGTTGCCGGCTCGAAACTCAACGACACCGATTGTCTCACTTCAATCGGCAACGTCACCGCTTGCACACCACCTGCCAACCCGACACCGCTCGACGCCCTCACGCTCAACTCCCCGGTGGAATCCGCATCGGCCGCAGCCACCACCGTCACGTCCGCCGGCACGTTGGCTGCGTCCAAACTGACTTGCAGGGTCGGTGTGCCGCCTTGCAGACTCAACCCGCCACCGGAGACCGACACCTCGAACTCCGCCGCCTGACCCTGCGGCAAAGTAAAGTCGGTTATCACGTTCAACTCCACTGTCTTTCTCTCTCCCAAATCCAAAACCAAAGCCTCTCCGGGCTGCCCGCCGTCGGGCGTCAATTCGAGCACCACCCGAGGCGCCGTCACCTCGAGCGTCGCCTCAGGAAGGTCGTCCTTGATTTCCAATTCCTGGGAGACGTTCTCCGCCGTCGCGATGACCCGAGCGCGGCTTCCGATGACCGCATCCAGCGGCGCAATCACCTCGACGTCAGCGCTTTGCCGGTTTTCTCCCAGATCCACCGTCGTATTGAACGAACCACCGGCAAAACTCAAACCCGCGTTAGTCGGTTCTATCCTCAGGCGCACCGTCACCGTCTGTCCCAGGCCCAGCAGCGGATCGGTTTCTACGCGGAGCATCGCGCTGCTCCCTCGCTGGACTTCGACTCGCGCCGAGGAAAGCACCACCGCGACTTCGCGCGCGAGTTCGGCTACGAATTCAAGCGGCGGCAACTCGCCGTCAACGACGACGTTTTCTCCTTCGCTCAGCGCGGACACTTCATTCCGTCCCGCGCTCAAAGCGCGAACCTGAAACCGGATGCTTGGATTCGTCGCGGTCAGAGTCAACACGTTCCCCCCGGCCACGTCCAAGCCGGCGGGAACGTCCAATGTCACCGTCACCTGCTCGTTCCTTTCAAGCGCCGGCGCAGTCGCCAGCGTGATTTCGGTTGAATCTCCCGCCTTGAGCGTAAGCGTCCTCACCGCTTGACCCGCGTGGTCGGAAAGCGACAACTCCACGGCGCGCACCACCTCGACCGTCAAAGGCATGGACGATATCGTCGCGTTCCCGATCGACGTGCCCGGTCCCTCCAGCACCACAACCTCCGCCGACTCCGCATCGGAGTCCGCGATCACCGTCAAGGTTTCCATCCTCTTTTCCGAATTAAACACCGCGAGAGGGGGACGAAACCTAAGACTGTTGTCGTCGCCTGAAGTCAAGCTCAGATCCAACCGCAACTGCTCCTCCCCCTCCAACCCGGGTGCCACGCTCAACAAGACGTCCATCTGGTCTTCATCAGCTGCCACGCCGCCGCGAATCAGCGTCACCGCGCTCGGCTCGAACGAAACCGTCAGCTCGCGCGGCGACACCGTCACCGGCAAGGACTGCGGCCCGCCGACCAACTCTGCGCCGCTATCCGCCGACACCACCAGGTTCCCGGACTCCGCGCTGCGCGACGCCCTCACCTGCACCGTCGCCCTCGGCATCGCCTCGGTCAATGGCACGCGCGGCGGGTTCACTGTTAGCCCATCGCTCGCCGAGACGTCGAGCACTATCTGCTGGTTTGAAATCCAACGATATCCGTCGATGCGTAACTCCACCGACGTCTCGCCGCCCGACGTCAACTGCAATCCAGCGGCGGGAGAGAACGTCACCTCCGCCCTTGGGGTCATCGCTTGCAGCGTCAGACTCGGCAACGGTGCCAAAACTTGAACGCCCGAGGATGGGGTCACCTCCACCGACACCAGCGCCGTCTCATCGATCGCCGTCCGCGCTACCACCGTCACCGCCTCGCGCGACTTGCCCGCGTTGAACGTGACTTCGTGCCGTGTGAGCGCGGTGCTGAAAGCGAAATGCTGATCTGAAATCGTCAGCGTCACCGTCGTCTGGCGATTCGCAGCCAACGGCGGGTTGATTACCACGTCGAACTGCTCAGGACTGCCCTGAGAAACCACCACCTCATCCGGATCGAAACTCAACGATACCGGTTGCAACACTTCAATCGGCAACGTCGCCGCTTGTGCGCCGTCTGCCAACTCGACACCGCTGCGCGGGCTAACTACCAGACGCCCGACCGACACTGCATCGGCCGCAGCCGACACCCTCACTTCCTTTGTCACGTCGTCCGCGTCCAAACTCACGCGCAGATTCTGCGTACCGTTTTGCAGGATCAGTCCCGTACCCTCGACCGACACCTCGAACTCCGCCTCGTGGTCGCCCCTCAGCCTCAGGTCGGGCAGGCTCAACGTCACTGCCTTGCCCGTGTTCGTATTCAGTACCAACGCGTCTCCAGGCTCACCGCCGTCGGGGGTGAGGTCGAGGGCCGCACGAGGTACCGTCGCTCGCAAACCCAAAGTTGGCGGCTTCAAAGTCCGAACACCCGAGGACGGGGTCACCTCCACCGACACCGACACCGGCGGGCCGGGCGCCGCCGTCGTTGTCACCGTCACCGTCTCGGTCGAGTTGTCCGCGTCGAACCTGATTTCATGCTGCGTTTGCCCGCCGTCGAAAGCGAAACCCTGAGCAAAACCCTGGGCTGGAATCTCCAGCGTCACCGTCGTCTGGCGATCTCCAATCAACGACGGGCTGATCGCCACCTCGAACTGCGTACTGCGGCTCCGCGGAATCAGCACCGAATCCGAATCGACCCTCAGCTCCACCGGTTGAAACGCTTCGATCGGCAGCGACGCCGTCTCCATACCGTCCGCCAACTCGACACCGCTGCGCGGCCTGACCACCAGATGCCCGACCGACGCCGCATCGGCCGCAGCCGACACCGTCACGTCCGCCGTCTGGTTGTTTTCGTCCAAACTCACGCGCAGATTCGACGGACCGTCTTGCAGGCTCAGCCCTGCACCCTCGACCGACACCTCGAGCTCTGCCGTCTGACTATCGCGCAACGTGAAGTCGTCGAAGCTCAACTCCACCGTCTCGCTTGTGCCCAGACGCAGCGCCAAAGGAGCGGGGTCAAAGCTGAAAGCCACCTGAGGCGGCGTCACCTGCAGCATCACGCGAGGCAGGCTGTCAACGTTGACTGTCACCCCGCGATCATCAAACACCGGCGAGGGGACGACTTGGGCGGTCTTTCCGATGACTGCGGTCGGAGACGACACCACGTCGATCTCAAGGGACGATTGGCTTTGGTTCAGGAGCACCGTCATAGTCGCAGAGCTCTCCGCTCGAGAGAAGTATGCTCTGTTGGTGACAAAACTGAATCCCATGTCGTCCGGTTCGATCATCAGAGTTACCCACGCTGACTGACCCGTGCCCAACTCCGGGAGGGTCGTCACGCGAAGCAGCGCGTTGCCGCCTTGTTGAACCTCGATCACCGGCGGCGAAAGCACCAGCGTCACTTCATCCACTGCGTCGGTTCTAACTCGAAGCGACGCGTCGCTGATGACGCCGACGTTTTCACCCGCGCCCGACGCAAAAACTCCGTTGGCCTCATCCAGGTTCGGTGTATCCGTGGCGACAGCGACCGTGGCGTCCGGGTTCAACGTGCTCAAAACCAGCACGTTGCCGTCGATCAACGCCGAACCGGCGCTCACCAAACTCAGGCGCCGGTCAACGCTCAAGGTCACCGTCACCCGCTCGTTCCCCGCGAGCAGCGGGTCCGTCGTCACCCTGACCTCGGTCGTTTCGCCGGCGGCGAACCTCACCGAGTCTTGGCCCGCGAAGCCGGAGAGCGACAGGTTCACGCCGCGAACGACCTCGACCGCGAGAGCCTCCGTCGTTACCCGTGCGTCTCCGAACGACGATGCCCCCTCGTCCAGCGTCGCGGACACCGCGCCGAGCGCGCTTAGCGGGCGCGTCGCTTCGACGGTTACGGTCACGGCGTTGTTTGCCGGGGTCAACCTCACCGGCCCCGTCGGACTCACCAGCGTCACGCCGTCCGCGCTCAACGAGACCTCCAACGCTTCGCCGCTCTGCAATTCAGGCTCGGTTCTCATCGTCACCGCTCTCGAAACCATATCCGCTGCCGCGCCGCCACGCACCATTCGAATCCGTCCCGGATCGAACAACACCCTGATTTCGCGTTGTGCCACCGTGACCCTCAGCGTGGTTTCAGTCACCCGCACGTTGTTCGGTAAGGGCGACGCCAACGCCGCCGCCGCGTTCAGGCTTTCCGCGTCGGCGGCGTCTCGGCTCGCGCTGATCCGGACGCGCGTGGTCGCTCCGGTGCTGCCCTCCAGCGTCACCATCGTCAGGCTCTTTCCCGACTCCGACGCCACCTCGAGACCCGGACTCGGCGTCAGCGTCACCACCAGCGTCTCGCCTCGCGCGAGCAAATCGTCCCTGTCCCCTTCCAAGGTCAACGCCACGACCTCGGGCGAACCGCCCGCCCTCAAAACCACTGCCGCCGGATCGAACGCCAACCGCAGGTTCCGCACGTTCACTTTATGGTCCTGGGCGTTCTGGATTGCATGGCGGCCCAAACTCAGAGACACGGGGACGCCGGCGTCGAGAATGTGCGCACCGTTGAGATGCAACGCTCCAACAGGAACGCTGATGCCGTTGTCGTCGTCGTCGTCGTCTTGCGGCTTGTAGCGGAACACCATTTTGTCGGGGGCACTCGTTGCGTCGTCGTAGGCTGCAAACCGCGTTTCGTCCCCCACCGCCAACGCCAGCGACGGCCAGCTTCCGTCGTTCGCTTGGATCACGTCGACTTCCCCGCTGAATTCAAGCTCGACGACGATTTCCTCGTTGGGGTCGCCCGCCGTATAAGTATCGCCTGAGAGCGGAGCCGAAGTGATTGCGACGCCTGACACGGCGGAAAGAGCTTGGTCGTCCAAGACAAACTCGGCGTCGGAAACGATTTCAAGACCGGAGAAACACCGTCCGCCACGTCGTTCAAAACTGAAGCAGCGGTTAGGCGGTGGAGATACGTCGGCAAACGACACCGCCACCGAATTCTCCCCTTGAAGATGAGTCACCGTGAACGTGCCGCTCCGCGTGCTGCCGGCCTCGATCGCTACTTCGGTGGAGGACAACGTTCCGTGGGCCGCCTGAAGCTCGATCTCCAAAGCGTACGGCGCTCCTTCACGCAGCGTTGCCCGGAGAATTACTGGCTCGGCTGGCAATGCCGGTGCTTGTTCCTCGCCGGCGAATTCAAGCCTCAGCTTCAGCTGGAAAGACGCACCGGGGTTGTCGCCCAAGGAAAGCGCCCTGAAGTTGGAAGTCAATCCCAAGAACGTGCCCGGCGGCAACGCGGTCAAGCGATTGTTGTGAAATGTCACCCAATTCGCTCTTTCAAGGTCCGAGAACAGGCCCGGCGGCAGGGATTCCAATTGATTGTCGGAAAGACGCAACTCCCCCAGAAACACGTAACCGGGAAAAGCCCCCGCCGGTAATTCGGTCAATCGGTTGTTGTTGACGGACAAGTTCCGCAACTGTGGAAGCCTGAAAAACACTTGTTCCGGCAATTCCCGGAGCTGGTTGCCGCCCAGAAGCAAGTTTTGCAAATTACCGTTGTCTGCAAAGATATCGTCCGGCAGTTGCGTTATCCCGTTGCTTCCCAGGTCTATCATTTGCAAATTGCTCAACCCGTTGAAAATACTCGCTGGCCACGTGGCTACTCGGTTGTTCTGAAACTGCAACCTCCTCAGTGCCTGCAGCCTGGCGAATACGCCCGCCGGCAACGCAGTCAAATCGTTGTCGTTCAGCAACAACTCCCTAAGGCGACCGAGATCGTCGAATACGCCCGCCGGCAGCGTGGTCAAACCGTTGTTGTTCAGTTCCAAACGCTGCAGGCGGTCGAGTTCGAAGAAGTCCCTTCCTTTTAGGGTCGTAAGACTTGGGGTGTTGGCTATCGATAGCTGTGTAATGACGCTGAGGTCGCTTACGTCGGAACAATGAGACCCCCCGCGTATCGCATCAGCGACCTGCGGCGTTCTGTCGCAGACGCCTTCTCTGATGGAGATTTCAACCCTGGCCGATGAACCCAGTGCATAGCCCTCGGAATCAACCAAGTTCAGGCTGAATGTATCGCGTGGCCGCTCGACAAACGTATCGTCCACGATGGGGATCCGGATGGTTCCGCTGCTCATACCGGCGGGCACGCCGACCATGCCGCTGCCGGCCTCGTAGTCGTCGGCGTTGGCCGAGCCGGGCTCAATGGTGTAATGGACGGTGGTCGGCATCGCCACGGCGGCGTTGAAGTTGAAGACCGCGTTTACCGTTTCCCCCTCAGCAGGTTGAAGGGGGGTCTCTTCAAACGATACCGAAAGCAAGTCCCCGGAGACCTTGTGTCCCGGGGAATCGGCAAGAAAATTATCCACGTTCACGTTCGCGTGGAGGCCGAGTACAGGTTCGGTGACGGTCGCGCCGTTTAACTGCAAGCCGTCTCGCACGACGCTGACGCCGTCTTCATCAAGGTCGTCCATTCCGACCGTGTAGACGAAACTCAGTACGCCGGCACCGACGTTGCTTTCCACCACGTAAGTCGCGGTGCGTCGGTCGGCTCCGATCTGCAACGCCAGCGTCGGCGGGGAAAGTCCCCCCGTGATGGGTGAGATGACCAGCCCTCGGTCGAAAACCACGTCAACCCTGATGGTCTCTCCCCCGATGTAGCCGTCCGGGTCTTGCGGGGTCGAGGTGAACCGGATTTCTGTCGCCTGAGGCTCCCCTCCGTCGTAGACAAAATAGATTGTCGGCGCGCCCACGATTTCGATACCGGGGAAGCATTGATCTTCGTGTTTCCAATTATTCAAGCAGTTGGTCGGCGCCGGCGGCGGCTCGGAAAAGTCAATCCTGATTTGATTCATGCTTGGGGTCATGGTGAACGTTTCGCTCTGCGTGCCGCCCGCGGGAATCGTCACCGAAGCGGCGGATAGTTGAACACCGGACGCCGTCAGCGCGAGCGTCAGCGGATACGGCGCGCCTTCGCGCAGCGTGAGTTTGACCATCGCGGGGGGGGTGTTTGGTGCAAGCAAGCTTGTCAAGTTTTCCGCTTCATCGGCCGGTTCCAAACCCAGCTCCAATCTGAAAGGGGCACCGGGATTGTCATGCAACTGGAGTACTCTCAGGCTCGAAAGTCCCGTGAACGCGCCCTCCGGCAACGCGGTCAACTGGTTGTTGTTCAGTGCCAACCGCAGAACCGAGCCGAGATTGTCGAATATGCCCTCCGGCAGCGTGGTCAACTCGTTGTGTCTCAGCCACAACTCCTCAAGGCGACCGAGATTGTCGAATATGCCCTCCGGCAGCGTGGTCAAACGGTTGCTGTCCAGCCGCAACCGCCGAAGGGTGGGACCGAGAGCGCCGAACACGCGCGCCGGCAGCGCGGTCAAGCGGTTGTTGAACAGATGCAGATTTTCCAGGCGGAGGTAGAAGAAGTCCCCTGTTTTCAGGGTTGTAAGACCTTGGTTGTTGACTATCGATAGCTCTCGAGTGTTTCCGACCCTCTCATCTACGTTGGAACAATGATTTCGGCCGCGAGCTCTTGTTATCGCCTCACTGATTTGCGGCGTCCTGTCGCAGACGCCTTCTCTGATGGAGATTTCAACCCTGGTCGGTGAACCCAGTGCATAGCCGTCGGAATCGACCAAGCTCAGGCTGAATGTATCGCGCACTCGCTCGACAAAATCATCGTCCACGATGAAGATCTGAATGGTTCCGCTGCTCGCGCCGGCGGGCACGACGACCTCGCCGTCGCCGGCCACGTCCACGTAGTCGTCAGTGCTGGCCGTGCCGGGATCAATGGTGTAATGGACGGTGGTCGGCCGTCTCACGCGGCCGTCGAAGCTGAAGACCGCGTTCACCGTTGTCCCCTCATTAAGTTGAATTTCGCTCTCTTCAAACCGTACAGAGGGCAGGAAGCCCCCGAGGACCTTCTGTCCCGGGAAATCGGCAAGAAGACCAGGTCCCAACACCACGTTTGCAGAGAAGCCGAGTACAGGTTCGGTGACGGTCGCGTCGTTCAACTGCAAGCCGTTTGGTGCGACGCTGGCGCCGTTGTCGTCAAGGTCGTCCGTTGTGACCCTGTAGACGAAACTCATTACGCCGGCGGCGACGTTGCTTTCCACCACGTAAGTCGCAGTGCGTCGGTTGGCTCCGATCTGCAACGCCAGCGTCGGCGGGGAAGATCCTCCCGTGATGGGTGAGATGACCAACCCTCGGTTGAAAACCACGTCAACCTTGATTATCTCCTCCTCGACGTAGCCGTCCGGGTCTTGCGGGGTCGAGGTGAACCGGATTTCTGTCACCTGAGGCCTCCCTGCGTCGTAAACGAAATTGATTGTCGGCGCGGCCGCAATTTCGAAACCGGTGAAGCATTGCCCTTGATGTTTCTCGTCATTCGGGCAGTTGTTCGGCGGCGTCGGCTCGGAAAAGTCAACCATGACTCGATTTCCGCTCGTGTCTCGGGTCATGGTGAACATCTCGCTCCGCGTGCTGCCCGTGGGAATCGTCACCGAATTGGCGGATAGTGCAACGCCGGATGCCGTCAACGTAAGCACCAACGGATACGGTGCCCCTTCGTGCAGCGTGAGGTTGACCCTCGCGGGGGTGTTTGCTGCAAGCAAACTTGTCAGTTCTTGCGTTTCGTCGACCGGTTCCAAATCCATCGCCAATCTGAAAGGGGCGTCGGAATTGCCGTGCAGATGAAGCGATCTCAGGCGCGAAAGCCCCGTGAACGTGCCCGCCGGCAACGTGGTCAGATCGTTGCCGTTCAACCGCAACTCCCTAAGGTTACCGAGAGCGTTGAATACGCCCTCCGGCAGCGTGGTCAGATCGTTGTCGTTCAGCCGCAACTCCTCAAGGCGACCGAGATCGTCGAACACGCCCTCCGGCAGCGTGGTCAAATCGTTGTTGTTCAGCCGCAACTCCCTAAGGTTACCGAGACCGTCGAATATGCCCTCCGGCAGCATGATCAAATCGTTGTCGTTCAGTCGCAACTGCGTAAGGTTGTTTCTGTTGTCGAGACCGTCGAACACGTCCGCCGGCAGCGTGGTCAGATCGTTGTTGTTCAGATACAAACGCTCCAGGCGGTGGAGGTCGAAGAACACGCCCCCCGGCAGCGCGATCAAACCGTTGTTGTTCAGAAACAAACGCTCCAGCCAGTGGAAGTGGTAGAAGTCCTCTTTTTTCAGGGTGGTAAGACCTGGGTTGTTGACTATCGATAAATCATCTTCGAGTCTTCTGGGGGTATCTACCTCGGAACAATGAGATTTACCGCGCCTTTTGCGTATCGCCTCAGCGACCTGCGGCGTTCTGTCGCAGACGCCTTCCCTGATACGGACTTCAATGCTGGCCTTATCCTCCGCCAGTACATAACCGTCGGAAGCAACCAAGTTCAGGCGGAATGTCTCGCGCACTCGCTCGATATCATCATCGTCCACGATGGGGATCCGGATGGTTCCGCCGGTCGCGCCTGGAGGCACGACGACCTCGCCGCTGCCGGCCACGTAGTCGTCAGCGGTGGCCGTGCCGGGCTCAAGGGTGTAACGGACGATGGTCTCCACCCCCAAAGTGTCGCTGAAATTGAAGACCGCGTTCCCCGTTTCCCCCTCGGCAGGTTCAATTGCGCTCACTTCAAACGATAGGAAAGGGAGAGCCCCGACCTTTTGTTCCGGAAAATCGGCGAAAAACTCATCTCCCAGGTTTGCCAGGTTCGCGGGGAGGTCGCCTACAGGCTCGGTGAGGGTCGCGCCGTTCAACCGCAAGCCGTCTCGCACGACGCTGACGCCGTCTTCATCAAGGTCGCCTATTCTGACCACGTAGACGAAGCCCAGTCTGCCGATGAGGGCGTTGCTTGCCTTCACGTAAACGTTGCTTTCCGTCACGTAAGTTGCGTCGCGTTGGTTGGCTCCGACCTGCAACGCCAGCGTCAGCGAGGATGCGTCCGGCTGCGAGGGAGATCCCTCCGTGATGGGTAAGATCGCCAGCCCTCGGTCGAAAACCACCTCAACCGTGATTGCCTCTCCCCCGATGTAGCCGTTCTCCGGGTCTTGCGGGGTCGAGGTGAACTGGATCGTTGTCACCTGAGGCGCCATTCCGTCGAAGGCAAGATCGAGCACCGGCTCTCTCGCAAATTCGAAACCGGTGAAGCAATTAGGGCGAAGGGCTAATATGCAGTTCGCAAAGGGAATAAATTGGTTCACGGAGCGAACGGTTAACCTGACCCGCCTTGCATTCCTGTCTCGGACTATGTGGAATCTATCGCTCTGCGTCTCTCCCAGGGAAAGTGTCTGAGTAATGTCGCGGTTAACCTGTATTCTTGGATTAGAGCGATATTGTTTAGCACCCTCTGCCCTCAGGTGGAGCTGCACCCGATACGGTGCGCCTTCGCGCAGCCTGAGTCTGACCCGCGCACCGGTCTCACCAAACCTACCGGTGTTTGCTGAAAGCCTGTCCGCCAGTGCTTGTATTCCGCGTTCCGGTTCAATACTCGACGCAAACCCGAAAGGGGCGCCGGGATTGCCGGTCAGCGCAAGCCCTCTCAGGTGCGTAAATCCCGAGAGCATGCCCCGCGGCAACACGGCCAAATCGTTGCCGTCCAGACGCAAGTTGCGTATCGCCCTGGTCCCAGCGAACAGATTCTCCGGCAACGCGGCCAATGCGTTGTTGTACAGAAGCAAACTCTCCAGTCTACTGTTACCGCTGATCAGGCCCTCCGGCAGCGCAGTCAAGTTAGGATGTCCGCTTATTGTCAATATACTTAAGCGGAGTTTATTCAAACTTGCGTCGGTGAGGTCATTCTCCTTATACGCTGCAACTCGATGTCCCTGAAGTACTATCGTTGTGACTGAGTTCAGATTGGTTACGTTGGCACAATCACCTTGTCTCCGGACCGGGGAGAAGACTCGCATCGCTTGTATTACGGCACTTGTCCTGTCGCAGATGCCTTCCTTGATGGAGACTTCGATCTCGTTCGGTGAACCCAGTCCATAGTCGTCGGAATCAACCAAGCTCAGGCGGAATCTATCGCGCGCATGCTCGATGACGTCGTCGTCCACGATGGGGATCCGGATGGTTCCGCGGGTCATGCCCGCGGGCACGACGACCTCGCCGCTGCCGGCCTCGTAGTCGTCGGCGTCGGCCGTGCCGGGTACCGGGGCGTAACGGACGGTGATCGGCACCGCCGCGCCGCGGCTGAGGTTGAAGACCGCGCTCGCCGTTTCCCCCTCCTCAGGGTTCAATTCGCTCTCTTCCTCAACAAACGAGACCAAAAGCAAGTTTCCATCGACCTTTTGTTCCGGGAAACCGGCAAGAAGACCAGCATCCAATTCCACGCTCGAGGTGACCGTCGACCGCAACCTCACAGGGTTGTTGAATACGTCGGTGACGGTCGAGCCGTTTAACTGCAAGCCGTCTTGCGCAATGTTGATGCCGTCTTCATCAAGGTCGTCCATTCCGACCGTGTAGGCGAAGCTCAGTATGCCGGCGAGGACCTCGCTGTCCGCCACGTAAGTCGCGGTGCGTCGGTTGGCTCCGATCTGCAACGCCAGCGTCGGCGGGGAAGATCCCCCCATGATCGGTGAGATAACCAACCCTTCGTCGAAAACCACGTCAACCATGATTACCTCCCCCACGGCGTAGACCTCCCGGCGTTGCAGGGTCGAGGTGAACCGGATCGTTGTCGCCCTGGGGCCCGTTCGGTCGTGGACAATTTCGAAACCGGTGAAGCATTGCCCTTGATGTTGCCAATTACTCAAGCAATCGTTCGGCGGCGCCGGCGGCTCGGAAAAGTCAATCCTGATCTGATCCGTGTCTGGGGTCATGGTGAACGTTTCGCTCTGCGTACTGCCCGCGGGAATCGTCACCGAATCGGCGGATAGTTGAACGCCGGATGCCGTCAGCGTGAGCGTCAACGGGTACGGTGCGCCTTCGCGCAGCCTGAGTTTGACCATCGCGGGGGTGTTGTCTTCTTTGGCTCGTAGAAGCAAGTCCGTCAGCCTTTCCGGATTGACGTTGGGCGTTTCGTCGGCTGGTTCCAAACGCAACGTCAAGCTGAAAGGGGTGCCGGGATTGTTATGCAGATGAAGCGATCTCAGGCTCGAAAGTCCCGTGAACGCGCCCTCCGGCAACGCGGCCAAATCGTTGTCGTTCAACGTCAACCGCAGAACCGAGCCGAGATTGTCGAACGCGCCCCCCGGCAACGTGGTCAGATCGTTGTGGTTCAGCCGCAACTCCTCAAGGCGACCGAGAGCGTCGAATACGCCCGCCGGCAGCGTGGTCAAACGGTTGATATCCAGCCGCAACCGCCGAAGGGTATCGATATCGTCGAACACGCCCTCCGGCAACGTGGTCAAGCGGTTGTCGAACAGGTACAGATCGACCAGGCGGTCGAGGTAGAGGAAGTCCCCTCTTTTTAGGGCTGTAAGCTCTTCTCGTTTGTTGACTACCGATAGCCGTGTAATGCCTCCGATATTATCTACGTCGGAACAATCAGATCGGCCGCTAAGTCGTCTTATCTCCTCAGCGATCTGCGGCGTCCTGTCGCAGACGCCTTCCTTGATGGAGACCGCAATCTCGTTCGGTGAACCCAGCACATAGTCGTTGGAAGCATCCAAGCTCAGTCTGAACGTCTCGCGCAGCGGCTCGATAATGTTATCGTCTACGATGAGGATCCGAATGATTCCGCTGGTCGCGCCGCCGGACACGGCGATCTCGCCGCTGCCGGCCAGATAGTCGTCAGCGTCGGCCGTGTCGTGCTCAATGGTGTAACGGACGATGACGTCGGGCCCCATCGGCACAGGGGGCTGAATGTTGAAGTCTGCTTGGATCGTTTCTCTCTCAAGAGATTCAATTTCGCTCTCTTGAAACGATATGAGAAGGGCAGTCCGGACCTTTTGTTCCGGAAAATTGGCAAGAAAATTATCCACGTTCACGTTCGCGACGCGGTCGCCTACAGGTTCGGTGATGGATACGCCGTTTAACTGCAAGCCGTCTCGCACGACGCTGATGCCGTTGTCATCGAAGTCGCCTAGTTCGACCCTGTAGACGAAGCTCAGGATGCCGTCGTCGGCGTTGCTTTCGACCACGTACCTCGCGGTGCGTTGGTTTGCTCCGATCTGCAACGCCAGCGTCGGTGAGGAACCTCCCTCCATGATTGGTGGGATTATCAGCACTCGGTCGAAAACCACGTCAACGTTGATTGTATCCCCCTCGACGTAGCCGTTTCCCGGGTCTTGTGGGTTCGAGGTGAACTGGATCGCTGTTACCTCAGGCGCCATTCCGTCGTAGATAAAATTGGGTGTCTCCCCGCCCGCAATTTCGATACCGGTGATGCATTGCCCTTCATGTTTCAACACAGGGATCTGATTCGCCGGGTCGCAGTCGCCCGGCAACGACGAAGTATCGAAAGCCACCCTGACCGAACTGTTCGCCGAGATTTGGCCCGAGAATCGGGTCACCGTGATCGTTTCGCTCCGCGTGCTGCCCTTGGGAATCGTCACCGAATCGGCGGATAGTCGAGCACCGGATGCCGTCACATCAAACTCCACCGGATATGGTGCCCCTTCGCGCAGCTTGAGTTCGACCTCCACGGGTCCGGCCCCCTCAAGCAATTTTGCCAGTTCTTGCGTTTTGTCGACCGGTTCCAAACTCGACGTCAATCTGAAAGGAACGCCGGGATTGTCATGCAGATGAAGGGAGCCCACGAACCTGCCCGGAAGTCCAAAGAACACCTCCTCCGGCAACGTGTTCAAATCGTTGTCGTTCAGCCACAAAATTGAAAGATCCCCGAGATCGGCGAATGGCCGGTTCTCCGGCAGCGTGGTCAAAGCGTTGTCTTGCAGCCGCAACTGCCTAAGATTCCCGAGACCGGCGAACAGCCCCTCCTCCAGCGTGGTCAAGTTAGGATGTCCGCTTATTTCCAATATATTCGTTATGTTGATTTTTCTCAAATCTTCGTTGGTGAAGTCGAGCACTTTATAACTGGTAACATCTGCATGTCCCTGAAGACGTAGATTTAGGAGGCTGTCGGGTATATCGTTTACCTCGGAACAATCACTTGCCGAGGAATCTCTTTGGATAAAAAAATCACGTACGGAACTTGTCCTGTCGCAGACGCCTTCTTTGATAATGACTTCAATCTCGTTCGGTGAACCCAGTGTATAATAGGCGTCGTTTTCGGAACGCCTCAAATTCAGATTGAATCTAACACGCGTCTTCTCGATAGTATTATTGTCCACGATGGAGATCTGAATGATTCCGCGGGTCTCGCCGACGGGCACGACGATCTCCTCGCGGGGTTGGTCGCCCCTGGTGTAACGGACAGTGGTGGTCACCGTCGTAGCGGCGCTGAAATTGAAGACCGCGTTCACCGTTTCCCCCTCAAGAATTTCAATGCTGGCCTGTTCAAACGTTACTACCGGCTGTTGAGCTTGTGCGCAAGAAGTCGTCGCCGTCAGTGCGACCGCCAGGACGCCGGCGAGTATGCCCAAGACCGTCGTTCCGCTGGCGCGTGAACTTCGATTACCAAGGAAAGAGGAGATACGTGGAATCATGACGGCGGTACGCAAACGACAAATCAGAAAGCTGGCCTCTCAAGGAAGCGCGTTCCTAATCCATCTGTGCGTCGGGCACCCGGAACTTGTATGGCCAGCAATTGTTTCAAGGGTATTCAGGCTACTCCAGTCGGCTAATCGGTGTCAATTTTGGGGTCAATTTTATGCGGGCGAATGCAAGGAGCATATAACGTGTCTCCTCTTATTCCCCCGTATTCTCCATGTCTCTCCCCGAGGGATAAATCGGGGGGATAAACCGGGGAGACAAACCGAGGGACAAACCGTGGGAGACAAACCTCAGAGAGGGGGGGGGGGGGGGGGGGGGGCCCCCCGGGGGGGGGCGCCGTCCGCTGGGGCGGGG
>CAYFZO010000033.1:1343-16552 GCA_964347615.1 uncultured Chromatiales bacterium | reverse complement strand
CGCCAATACCCCTTGCCGATACCCTTGCCTATACCCTTGCCTATACCCTCGCCGACACCTCCCGCCGATACCCCCCGCCGACACCCCTTGCCAAAGGGATAATTTTAGCTGAAAATCTATTAAACCCAAAAAATTAATTGTTTTTATAAATCATGAAAAGACTGCCTTCCCTGCGCCAGTTGCGCTTTTTGATCAGCTTGGAAAAACACCTGCACTTCAGCAAGGCAGCCAAGGAATGTTGCGTCACCCAGTCGGCATTCAGCGTCGCGTTCAAAGGCCTCGAAAGCACCTTAGGCACCAAGCTCGCCGAGCGTTCAAGCAGAAGCGTGGTTTTTACGCCGCTCGGCCTGGAAGCCGTGAGCTACGCGCGCAAGATTCTGCGCGAAGTTGAAAACATGGCGGACATCATCGCCGCCAAAGGCAAGCCGCTTGCCGGCGCTTTGCGTCTCGGGGTAATTCCGACAATCGCGCCTTTCATATTGCCTCAGGCGTTGAAGAAGATTCTGCACGACTACCCGGACCTGAGTCTTTCGGTCAAAGAAGACCTCACTCAAAAAATATACCGGGACCTGGTTTACGGCGAGCTGGACCTGATTTTGGTCGCGCTGCCGTTCGACTTCAAGGGCGCCACCGTGCTGTCGCTGTTCCGGGATCCTTTCCTGCTGGCGTACAAGCGCGGGACCACGTTGCTGGACCCCGACAACTACGTCGAGGAAAACCTGCCCGACGCCAGCATCCTGTTGCTCGAAGACGGCCACTGCCTGCGCGACCACGCGCTGTCCGCGTGCAATCTCAAGCATAAGAACAAAATCAGCCCCTACACGACCAACAGCCTGCATACCTTGGTGCAGATGGTGAACACCGACCTCGGCGTCACTTTCGTCCCCCAGACCGCCGTCGAAAGCGGCCTGCTTGTGAACACCGACGTTGAGACAAAAGCCACGCCGAGCGACGCCTACCGTGAAATAGGCTTCGTCTGGTCAAGAGAATCCGTACGCGACGAGGAGTTTCGCTTGTTTTCCGAACCGTTCAGGGGGCTCGCCCCCGACGGTTCCAAAAAAGCCTGAAGCCCGGGATATAATCCGCGCTCCAGCCGCAATGAACCAAAACCATCTAGCTCCAATCCGGCGGGCCTTACTCAGTACGTCGGACAAGTCGGGAATCGTCGAATTGGCTCGGTTTCTCTCGGCGAACGGCACAACGATCCTGTCCACCGGCGGTACCGCGCGGCTGTTGCGTCAACGTGAAATCACGGTCACCGAAGTCGCGGACTACACCGGGTTTCCCGAAATCATGGGCGGACGGCTCAAAACCCTGCACCCGAAAATCCACGGCGGACTGCTCGGCGGCCGCGAGCAGGACCTCGCCGCGGCGTCCGAACACGGCATCGAGATGATCGACCTGCTGGCGGTGAACCTGTACCCGTTCGAACAAACCGTCCGCAAGCCCGGCGTTACCCTTGAACAAGCCGTCGAGAACGTCGACGTGGGCGGCCCGGCCATGATTCGCGCCGCGGCGAAAAACCACGAGCGCGTCACGGTGATCGTCGACCCCGCCGACTACGAAACCGTCATGCAAGAGATGCGCGACAACGACGGAGCGACAACGCAAGCGTTGAAATCGAAGCTTGCGGCCAAAGCGTTCCGGCGCACCGCTGAATACGACGCCGCGATTTCCCGATGGCTGCACGCGCAAACGGACAACGCCGAAAGCTCATGGCCCGCGTTGCTCAACCCGTCCTTCAGCCGGGCGTTGGCGCTGCGCTACGGTGAAAACCCGCACCAAAAAGCCGCTCTTTACGCCGACGCCGGCGGCGGCCTCGCCGACGCCGAACAGCTGCAAGGCAAGACCTTGTCATACAACAACGTCGCCGACGCAAGCGCCGCCTACGAGTGCGTTCGCAATTTCGAGGCGGTGGCGTGCGTCATCGTCAAGCATGCAACCCCTTGCGCCGCCGCCTGCGCGGATTCACTCGACCGCGCCTATCGCCGCGCGGTTGAAGCCGACCCGATCTCGGCTTTCGGCGGCGTCGTCGCGTTCAACCGTACACTCGACGCGCAAACCGCGCGGGAAATCACGGACAAGCAGTTCGTGGAGGTCGTCATAGCACCCGACGCAACCAAAGACGCACTTGAGGTGCTGAATGAAAAACCCGCGCTTCGAGCGTTGCGTTGCCCGCCGCCGCGCGGCGACGGACGTCGCTACACCAGCGTGCTCGGCGGCGTATTGGTGCAGGAGGAAGACCTTGCCGAAGTCACCGAAAAAGATTTCACGGTCAAGACCAGAAGAGCGCCGAGCAAGGACGAGTTCAAGTCGCTCCTGTTCGCCTGGCGCGTGGCGAAGTTCGTCAAATCCAACGCCATCGTCCTTGCCTGCGGCACCGTGACCGCCGGCGTCGGCGCGGGACAGACCAGCCGGGTCGACTCGGTGCGCATCGCCGTCGAAAAGTCGCGCGAGCACGGCTTCGCCGACAAACCGACGGTGATGGCCTCCGACGCGTTCTTTCCTTTTCGCGACGGCCTCGACGCCGCCGTCGAAGCCGGGGTAACCGCGGTGATCCAGCCCGGAGGCTCGGTCCGCGACGAACAGCTGATCGCCGCCGCCGACGAACACGGCCTCGCGATGGTATTCACCGGCGTACGCCATTTTCGGCACTGACGCGGTTGCGATGAAGTTCTTGATCGTCGGCTCGGGCGGGCGGGAACACGCGCTCGCGTGGAAAATCGCGCAAAGCCCGTCGGTCAAGCGGGTCTACGTGGCGCCGGGCAACGCCGGCACCGACCGAGAAACGGGCGTCGAAAACGTCGCCATCGACGTGCTCGACTTTGAAGCTTTACTCAACTTCGTGTTCAAGCAAAGCATCGGCTTGACGCTGGTCGGCCCCGAAGCGCCGCTGGCCCAAGGCATCGTCGAGTATTTCAGGCAACGCGGTCGCGCC
Organism: uncultured Chromatiales bacterium; assembly: GCA_964347615.1. Classification (GTDB taxonomy): domain Bacteria; phylum Pseudomonadota; class Gammaproteobacteria; order Poriferisulfidales; family Oxydemutatoraceae; genus CAYFZO01. The sequence goes on along the minus strand of CAYFZO010000033.1, from coordinate 13,614 downwards.
GTGATCGGACCGACGCGGGCGGCGGCGCGACTTGAATGGTCCAAAGGATTCAGCAAGGAATTCATGTATCGCCACGGCGTTCCGACCGCCGCCTACGGTATGTTCGACGTCGAAAGCGAGGCGCTGGCGTATCTGGAAAACTGCAAAATCCCGGTGGTCGTCAAGGCCGACGGCCTGGCGGCAGGTAAAGGCGTGGTGGTGGCGGACACCCGCGCGCAAGCGGCGGCGGCGGTGCGCGGGATGCTTTCCGGGAAGGATTTCGGCACCGCCGGCAGGCGCGTCATCATCGAAGAGTTTCTGCGCGGCGAGGAGCTCAGCTTCATCTGCTTGGTCGACGGCAGACACGCGTTGCCGCTTGCGACTTCGCAGGACTACAAGGCGCGCGACGAAGGCAATCGCGGGCCGAACACCGGCGGCATGGGTGCGTATTCACCGGTAGCTTCGGTCGACGACGCGTTACGGCAACGAATACTGCACGAGGTGATACAACCGACGGTCGACGGGATGCGTAAAGAAGGTGCGCCGTTCGTCGGGTTTTTGTACGCGGGCCTGATGATAGACGCCGGACGTCCGTCGGTGCTCGAGTTCAACAGCCGCTTGGGAGACCCGGAGACGCAACCGATTCTGATGCGCCTGCGTTCAGACCTGGTCGAACTGTGCCGTCTGACGCTTGCCGGACGGCTTGACGACGCCTACGTCGAATGGGACGAACGCAGCGCACTCGGCGTGGTGATGGCGGCCGGAGGGTACCCGGGGGCTTACGCCAAAGGGGACGTGATTACCGGGCTCGACTCGGCGGACGGCGACGAAACGGTCAAGGTGTTTCACGCCGGGACGCAGACGCGGGGAAACGAGATCGTCACCGCCGGCGGGCGCGTGCTGTGCGTAACCGCGCTCGCCGACGACGTTGCGGGCGCCGCGACGCGCGCGTATCAGGTTTGCGAAAAAATCAGCTGGCCCGGGAGTTTCTATCGCGGCGACGTCGGTCGCGGCGTAACCCGCCGCTGACCCCGTTTCACCGAGAATTCTTGGTCGGTTTCTGCAGACTGCGCTTGATTACTTCAAAAAACTCTTCGTTGGTTTTTGAAGACTGCATGTATTTGATCAGGCGATCCAGCGCCTCGAAGTCGTCCATCTGACTCAGCGCCCTTCTGATCGCCCACATCTTTTGCAGCTCGTCCTGTTCGGTCAGCAGTTCCTCGCGGCGCGTGCCGGAGCGACCGACGTTGATTGCCGGATAGGTCCGCCGTTCGGCGATTCGTCGGTCGAGATGGACTTCCATGTTGCCGGTTCCCTTGAACTCCTCGTAGATGACCTCGTCCATCTTGGAGCCGGTGTCTATCAACGCGGTTGCCAGTATCGTCAGGCTGCCGCCTTCCTCGACGTTGCGCGCCGCACCGAAAAACCTCTTGGGCCGTTGCAAAGCGTTGGCGTCCACGCCGCCGGTAAGGACCTTGCCCGACGCGGGCACGACCGTGTTGTACGCGCGCGCGAGACGGGTAATCGAATCAAGCAGAATGACGACGTCGCGCTTGTGCTCGACCAGACGCTTGGCCTTTTCTATGACCATGTCGGCGACTTGCACGTGCCGCGACGCCGGCTCGTCGAAAGTGCTCGATATCACTTCGCCCTGGACCATACGCTTCATTTCGGTGACTTCCTCGGGCCTTTCGTCTATCAGCAACACTATCAGGTAGCACTCGGCGTGATTCGCCGTGATGCTCTGCGCGATATTCTGCAAAAGAATGGTCTTGCCGGCTTTCGGGGGAGAAACGATCAAACCGCGCTGGCCTTTACCGATGGGAGAAACGATGTCCATGATGCGCGCGGTGATGTCCTCGGAACTGCCGTTGCCGCGTTCGAGCTTCAACCGACTGTTTGCATGCAGGGGCGTGAGGTTCTCGAACAGGACCTTGTTCCTCGCCTGTTCGGGCGACTCGTAGTTGATCGTTTCGACCTTGAGCATCGCAAAATAACGCTCGCCTTCCTTCGGCGGACGCACTTTGCCCGAAATCGTGTCGCCGGTACGCAAGCCAAAGCGACGTATCTGACTGGGCGACATGTAAATGTCGTCGGGCCCGGCGAGGTAGGAGCAATCCGGAGAACGCAGAAATCCGAAACCATCCTGCAAGATCTCCAATATGCCTTCGCCGATGATGTCTTCCCGGCTTTTCGCCGTAACTTTCAGAATCGAAAAAATAATGTCTTGGCGGCGTGCTCGGGCAACGTTTTCTATGCCCAACGATTCCGCCATTTCCACTAATTCCGGCGCGGTCTTTCTTTTAAGTTCGGTTAGCTGCATGTTTGTTTGCGCTTGCTGGTTGAATCAATCTGAGGATTGGAGCCGATTTCGCGGCAACCCCGGGTTACAAGTAAAGCCGGCGACAAAAACCGGTAGGGGCTGTGAATTGGGGACGCGGGCAAGTCGAGCCGCATCGGTCTGATTATAGCACGCCTATCAGCCGGCATACCCCCCTCGTACGGGGTCAGCGGATATGAGACAAAGTCGGACGCCGACGCCAAGACGCCCAAGATACACTATCGGGGAACTCAAAGCCAACGCCCGGTGCGAACGAAAGCGGTTGTATCGGTATTGATGGGCGGTCAACCCACGATCGACCGGCGCCAAACCGACCTCTTCGCCGCCGTCAACCTAATCCCGCGTATCGGGAAAGCCTCCCTGCTCGACAACCTCTGGACGACCTCCCGCAAGAAGCGTCAGGCGTTGCCTGCGATGGCCCGGCTGTCCGACACCGGGTGGATGGCCTTGAAGTCTTTGATGGCGTGTTCGGAAAGCAGGGAAACCGAGAAATGGGCGATCCGGACCGACTCGCCGGGCTTTTTCGCGCGCTGTCCATGACGCCGGCGTCTGGCATGACCGTCGAACCGAGGCAAGCTCGGGGCGCCTCGGCGCAATCAGATGTTTTGGTCTATGAAAGCGACAAGTTGCGAGCGGCTCAACGCTCCCACGTGAGTAGCCTCGACGTTGCCGTTCTTGTAGATGACCAAAGTCGGGATGCCGCGGATGCCGTGCTGCTCGGCAAGTTTCCTGTTTGCATCCACGTCCAGTTTCACGATCTTGATCCTGTCCTTATAGTTAGGGGCGATCTCTTCGAGTATCGGCGTGACCATCTTGCACGGCCCGCACCACTCGGCCCAGAAATCCACCAGCACCGGAAGACCCGACTTCAAGACCTGAGGCTCGAAATCCTCGGCGGTCACATTGACTACATGATCGTTCAACTGTGTTTGTTCCCGGTGTTTGCTCCCGCGTTGGTTTAATCGGCGCACTCACTTAGCCCCGTCTCGCGGACGCCGCCATTATAAGCTATATTCCGGCTGCACCGAGTCAAGGCCTTTCAATCTAAAATAAGCGGCATGAACAAGGCACGTTTCTCGATGCTGGTTTTGTCGGCGGCGGCGTTGCTTTCAACGTCGCTCGACGCCGAACCCGCCCGCGAACGACAAGCACAAAAATTCAGCGCACAAGAAGCCTGCGAGCTCATCGGCGCCAAGCTGACCTCGATCAGCGTCGAAGAGTGTCAGTCGTTGAACCTTGCTGAAACCGGCGCCCACACCGTACTCGGGCGACCCATCCTGCGCAAGGAGTACCCGCCGCTCGGCGACAAAAAGCCCAACGCCCGGGTACTTCTCATCGGCGGCACTCACGGCGATGAATACGCTTCGTTCAGTGTAACGATGAAGTGGATGAAAATCCTCGACGTTCATCATTCGGGACTATTCCACTGGCACGTCGTACCGGCGCTGAATCTTGACGGCCTGCTCAAAAGCCCGGCGGTGCGGGGCAACCACAACGTGGTCGATTTGAACCGCAACATGAAAACCACGGGGGATTGGGAAAAGACCGCGCTGCTTTACTGGAAAAACGAGACCGGCAGCAACCCCCGGCGCTATCCCGGAAAGCAGCCGCTGAGCGAGCCGGAAACCCGGTGGCTCACCACGGAGATAGACGAATTCAAGCCGGACGTCGTCGTTTCCGTACACGCGCCGTACGACCTCATCGATTACGACGGTCCCGACCGCGTCAAGCCGCCCGCCGCTCTCGGCTCGATCAAGCTCGGCGACCTCGGCAGCTTTCCGGGTTCGCTCGGACGCTACGCGGGAGAAGAACTCAAAATCCCCGTGGTGACCATTGAACTGGCGTCTGCCCGTTACATGCCGCCCGATGCCGAGCTGCGCCGAATCTGGGTGGACTTGGTCAGGTGGTTGCGCCTGAACGTCCACTCACGCGAAACCCCGACCAGATAGGCGCGATCCGAGTCCGCTCACGCCGAGGGCGCGTTGTCGGCGCGGTCCTCAAAGATAATCATCCACCGCCCGTCCTGATACTTCCAAAACTGCTGCTTGCGGTAACGCAGCTTGTAGTTGTTGCTTCGATAATCCTGGTCAAACACGGCGACCACGACGTCCTTTTCTCCGGGGTACTCGAACAAATCAAGGTCCTTGATCTCGACTTCAACGAAGGTCTTCTTCTTTGCGTTGCGCCGGGTGACCGCCGCCGCCTGTTCGTAATTCATCCCTTTGCTCCGATAATCACGCGAGTAGTGGCCGAGATAACGTTCGACGTCGAGGCTTTGCCAGTCCCGCCGCCACTGATGTATCGCGTCCAACAGGCGGTCGCGCCGCGCGCGCCACTCGGCGGGCGGCAGCCATTCGACCGAAGCGGCGAGAATCATCGGCGTGCGCCCGACGTCGATGCGCGAGGACAAGCCGGTGAGCAGTTGATTGCTGATGACGACGCAACCCCGGCTGTCTTGCGGCGGACGGCTGTACACCGCGGAAGGCGTGCCGTGCAACCAGATACCCGAACCGTCGCGACCGTTCAGACGGTCCCACTTGTTCGGGTAATTGAGCGGGTACGCGCCGACGCCGTAGAGTTCGGGCAGTTTGTCGTTCTCCAAGTACGAGGTCGGGTAATAGACGCCGAGAGGCGTCTTTTCGTCGCCTTCGGAGGTCTTGCCGACGCCGCCGTTGCCCACCGAGGCGTAATAGTCGGCGAGCAGCACCGGCGCACCTTCCTTGTTTGCGAAAACGTAGATGCGCGAACGCGCGGCATCGATGACAAACGCGTACCGATGCCGGCGCGACAACCGCATGACCACGTCGGGCAGGCGCTCGTCCGGGGGAGGACGGTACAGCAGCCTCGCCTTCGCTTCCTCGACAAGACCCTTGACGCGCGTTTTCTTCAGCGCCGCGGGCAACGCCAGCAGAGTCTTCTGATGCGCGCGCGCGGCCAGGAGGTCCGCGTAAAGCAAACGTCCCAACTGAAAGTTTGCCTGCCGCCTCACGAGCGGAACCGTGCGCCGCAGCGATAGCTCCGCGCGCCCGTCAAGCAAGGCGCCGAACCCCTGGCGCACGTCCGCTTCGACCGTTCCCGCGCCGCCCGTCTCCTGGGCGACGACCGGCGGCTCGGTTGCGAACGACGCGCCTGCGAACGTCGCCGCGACCGCCGCCGTGAACGCTGCGCGCCTATAGAACCTGTTCCGAGGTGATTTTCCACTCATTGTTTATTCTCTTCATCTGCAACCGTTTCAAGACCGAGCTCGACAACAGATTGGAACGGTATTTTTGCCGAAACGTAACCCTCGCGTCATCCTCGCCGCTTTTTCTGACGCGAATATCGGAGAGGCTGACTTGGATTTTGCGCGGCGCAATCAAGCGTTCGGTGCGCTGTCTTTTCCAGCGCCGGTGCGAGCCGTCCGGCGGGGCGTAGCCGCTGACGTAGCTTGAGAAGTAAGCGTTCAGGTCTTGTCTCGACCACGCTTGCGCCCAGCGTTTAACCGAAGACACAACGTCGACGTGCCGGGCAGATGCAGCAGGCACTTCAGGGTCGCGCACCAGCGGTTCGTCGAGCTCCTTTGCCTGCGCCACTTGTTCCGACGCCTCGATCTCATCGCGCAGCGTACGCTCGGCTTCCCCGATCAAGCTCAAGTCAAGCGGCTCAGGCTCCGCCGATTCAAGCGCCAGCGCTTCCCGGTAAGACAACGTTGCCAGATGCGCGTAGACCGCGGTCAGATTCCGGTACCCCGTGTCGATTGCCGCGTCGGTCGCAATCACGCGCCTAAGCAGGTCCACCGCCCGCTCGACGTCACCCTGCCGTGCCGCGATAACGGCCAGGTTATTGAGGACGTTCGGGTCGTCCGGAAAACGCTTTGCCAGTCTCTCGAAACCGAGCTTCGATTCGTCAAGACGACCGTCGGCGTAAGCCTCGACCGCTTTCTTGAACTCCGGCTCAGCGAGAACCTGAGACGCCGCGGCGGCGGAAAAAGACACGACCAGCAACGCGCCGAGCAGCACGCTTTGAGCCCACGCGCCCCCGGCACCTCTGAAAAACGAGAATCCTTTCACGACTTGCATGATTTGCGCCATGATTTGCGCAATGATTTGCGCAATTGCGCGTTTATATTAACCGTTTTTACAAGCAGAGTCGCGGCGGGGCGGCGAACAAAACCGGACGAAACTTATCCGCCTCTGCAAATCCTCGCTGGTGCAGGTGTCGGTCGCGCCGTTTTCAGATACCATTCACCGAACCATTATGGACGATGGGTTGTTCTGATGCAGATTTATCTTGTCGGCGGCGCGGTTCGTGACGAATTGCTCGGACGCCCGCCCGGCGAACGCGACTGGGTAGTGGTCGGCGCGACCCCCGAGGAAATGACAAGGCGGGGGTTCAAACCGGTCGGGCGTCATTTCCCGGTGTTCCTGCACCCCGACACAAAGGAGGAATACGCGCTTGCGCGCACCGAACGCAAGACCGGGCCGGGATATCATGGATTCACGTTTCACACCGGCCCGAGCGTGTCCCTGGAAGAAGACCTGCGGCGCCGGGATCTGACGATCAACGCCATCGCTAAAAGCGAAAGCGGCAAGCTGATTGACCCGTACGGCGGCAGACGCGATCTTGAAAACAAGCTGCTGCATCACGTCTCCCGCGCGTTCGTCGAAGACCCGGTGCGGATCCTGCGCGTCGCCCGGTTCGCCGCCCGGCTTTACCCGGACGGGTTTCGGATCGCCGCCGAAACCACGGCCTTGATGCGCGAAATGGTGGCCGCCGGCGAAATCAAGGCATTGGTGGCCGAACGAGTCTGGAAAGAGTGCGAGACGGCACTTGCCGAACCGGCACCTTCGCGCTTCTTTCTGACCTTGAAAGAAATCGGCGCACTGGACGCGGTGGCGCCCGAGCGGGCACCCGGCCTGGCCGACTTGCTGCAATTGCCGCAAGCCGTGAACGCGGTCGCGCACGCAATTGACGAGTGCGCCCGCTCGGGCAACCCCGGGAAACGCCCGCATCTCACGTTCGCCGCGCTCGCGATTCAGACTTCGGCTTACGAGGTCAGTCTTGAACCGGCGTGCAAGTTCGCGCGGGCGCCTTCGGCTTACTCGAGGCTCGCAAGCGCCGCTTGGTTCTGCCGCCGGCGGATACAGCAAGACCAGAGCATCAACGCATCGGTGCTGCTGGACGTCTTTGAACGCACCGACGCGTTCAGGAACCCCGAACGGTTGACCACCCTGCTTGAAGCTTGGCGGTTCTGCGATTTCCCCGTTGCGGAAAAAAAGCAAAGCCTCGCGCGGATACGCACCGCTCTCGACGCGGTGAATCGTCTCGACCTCGGGCGCGTGGCCGCAGCTTGCAGCGGAGACGTCGGCAAAGCGGTGCGCGAAGCACGGCTTGAAGTACTGTCACAAGAAGAGAACGAGTAGAAGTGCTCCGAGCACCAAGCGGTAGACGACAAAAGGCCCCAAACCGATAAGATGCACCAACAGAAGAAACAGGCGCAACGTCACCAGGGCGACGAAAGCCGAGGCGATAAAACCCAAGGTCATCAGCCGCCACGTCTCGGGGTCGGGCTGCACGCCGAGCCGCATGATTTCATGAAAGGAAGCGGCCAAAATCACGGGAATCGCAAGAAGGAAGGAAAACCGAACGGCCTGCTGGCGCGTCAGGCCGAGAAGAAGACCCGCGGTGATCGTAACGCCCGCGCGCGACGTGCCGGGCACCAGGGCAAGGACTTGCGCCAAGCCGATGATCAAGGCCGACTTGAAAGTCATCGGCTTGGCCGCCGACAACGGCAATCTCGATTCGTACCAGACGCCGACCCAAAGCAACAACCCGAAACCGACGGTGGTCGAGGCGATGACCAGCGGCGTACGCAGCTGCTGTTCCACGACGCCGGCCAACAAGTAGCCCGCGGGCAGAATCGGGATACTTGCGACCGCGAGATACGCCAGCCTGCGCTGGTGACGAACCAGCATTCCCCTCAACGTACCGCGGTAATGGAAGACGACGGCGAACAAAGTGCCGAAATGCACCGAAACGTCGAACGCAAGTCCCTGATCCTCCCACCCCATCAACGTCGGCAGCAGAATCAGATGCGCGGAACTGGACACCGGCAGAAACTCGGTGGCCGCCTGCACCAAAGCCAAACAAAGCGCTTGGAACGTATCCATTGGGAATTATATACATGAATCCGCAAGAAACTGTTATGGGGTCAGGACGCACTGAGACAAAAGACCCCCTTTCAAACAGCCGTTCCGAGGTGCTCCAGATACTCCATTGAAGTGCTCAAAGCCGGCGTCCGGTGCGGGCGGAAGTGATTGTATCGGTGCCGGTTTTCGGCCAGTCCTTGATTACCGACGCCAAATCGACCTCTCCCTGGTATTGAGAGTAAAACTCCTTTGCGCACGGGTTCGGCTGACCCGCTCGACGCAGCCCTTGTATTGAGGGCGGCGCGGCGGCAGGACATCAAGTTCGATCCCCCAAATCCCGACAGTGTCGTCCTGATAGTGTCGTCCTGACGCGCCCGCTTGTTGACGACCCCCAAACCCAACCATGAACTCGCTGCCGCCGTCAACCTAATCCCGCGTATCGGGACCTGTTCTTCCTCTTGAGACAAGCGATGATCCATTTCGGTTTCCAAGATACGTTCCGCCAGCGCCTTTTTCAGGTCGTTGAATGACCCGTCGCCGGCAAAAACCTTGAGCGGGTTTTGACTCGCCAGGAGTTGGCCAAGAGTTGGTCGAGAAAGGCGTTATCGATTTTCGGGGGGAGTCGCCTTATGATTGTTCCCCTAATGGTAAATGGTTGTTATATGGCTTCGAACGAAACACAAAATTTCAGACGTTCCCAACGTCGACGATATCTTCGGGTTCTTTGGTGAGAGAATGCTTCCCTTAGACGACGTCCAAGCTCGCAAGCTTGCCAAGGAAGTGCTCTCAAATCCGCCGGAAGTGGGATACCTGACGATTTCCAACGCGCTTCAATGGCGATTGCAATACAGTCGGGCGATACAACAAGCCGACAAAATCACCGGCATCGAAACGTTGTGAATACACGGAAAGAGTTCGGGGATTTCCAGACGCCGGCGGGCCTAGCTGCAAGGACCGTCGCCTTGGCGATCAATCTTTTCGGAAATCCCGACGTCGTCATCGAGCCGACGGCTGGGTTGGGTGCTTTCCTCAAGGCGTCGGTGGATTGCTGGGGCGGCAAAACGCGGTGTGAGGGGTATGAAATCAATCGAGATTACGTGGAATGCGCCAAGTCCCGCTTGGCCGGTTTCGACGTCAAGGTTTTTCACCGGGATTTCTTCGCTGAGGACTGGAAAGAAAATCTGACCCGGCATGGAAAAGGTCGAGTGTTGGTCCTCGGCAATCTCCCGTGGGTCACCAACGCCGACTTGAGCCAAGCCGGCAGTCGGAACGTCCCCCCGAAGAGCAATTTTCAAGGACTGCAAGGCATGGACGCTCGGATGGGAAAATCCAATTTCGATATTTCCGAGTGGATGTTGATTCGTTTGATTGAAGCCTTGCCGCCTGAGGGTGCCATCGCCATGCTCTGCAAAACCATAACCGCAAGGAAGGTTCTGCGGCACTTCTGGAAAACCGGAGCCGGGCGGGAAAATTCAGCTTTATTCCGTATCGACGCCAAAGCGGAGTTCGGCGTCTCGGTGGATGCATGTCTTTTCGTCACCACGGGCAGACACACCAACGACAAGACCGCGAAGATCTATTCCGACCTTGAAATCGAGTCAGAATCAACGCTGTTTGGCCTCATCGGCGATGACTTGGTTTCGGACGTCGAGGCGTACCAAAGCAACAAAGACTTGGACGGCGGGACGCCTGCATACACGTGGCGGTCGGGCGTAAAGCACGATGCTGCCAAAGTCATGGAACTTACCCGGAACGGAGACGGCTTAATCAACGGTTTCGGGGAGTCGGTCGAAATCGAGGACGATTACGTCTTCCCGCTTTTCAAATCTTCCGACTTGGGAAACGGCAGGACGGCGATTCGCAAGTTTGTTCTGATAACCCAGACGCATACAGGAGACGATACTGCGGTCATTCGCTCGACGGCCCCGAACACTTGGGCTTATCTGGAGCGTCACGCCGATACGCTTGACAGCCGTGCCAGTGCAATTTACCGGAACCGCCCGCGCTTTTCAGTTTTCGGCGTGGGGGCCTATTCCTTTTCGCCGTGGAAAATCGCCATCTCCGGACTCTACAAAAAATTTTCTTTCGTTGTCGTCCCGCCGCACAACAATCGCCCGGTGATGATAGATGACACCTGTTACTCGATTCCATGCAAGTCAGAGGCGGAAGCCCGGTTCTTACATGAAATACTGTCTTCCGAGGCGGCCCTCGCGTTTTTGCAGTCACTTGTATTCACTGATTCCAAGCGCCCAATCACAATCGCCGTTCTGCGGCGAATATCCTTGATGAATTTGGCGCACCGGTTAGGAAGATTGGACGGACTGCGCCGCCTCATTCGGATGGCTCCTGACCCCGCGCCTCCAATGTTCCGCCAATTAGACGTACCTGTATAACCCCCGGAAAAGTCAGATGAGCGTCGAGAAGGTGCCGACGGCTTATACGAGCCGGCGCGGCAACGCTTGCGGGCATACTGAAAAAGCAAATCGCAAGACGCAAAGTGACGCTGAGTGCCGCTCATGCGGCTATCGGGGCAATGCGGACGTGAATGCCGCATTGAACGTCTTGTCCGAGAATGAGGACTCCGGGAATGGGGCAGCTGGACGTGGAGGCGGCGACGTCGGTCGGCCCGTGAAGCGTCAAACCGATACGGAATCCCCTGTGGGTCTATGGCGGATCTATGGCGGATTTATGTATATAGTGCTCTTGTGATTTAATGGAAACCACCATACGGGACTCACACAAGACCACGATCAAACATGACGAACGTTTCCGTCTCCCTCGAAGGAAAAGTGGCACTGGTGACCGGCGCGGCGCGGCGAATCGGCGCGGAAATCGCCGAAACCCTTCACGCTGCGGGCATGAACGTCGCGTTGCACTGCCGCCGGTCTCTCGGCGAAGCGGAACGGCTCGCCGAGACCCTGAACCGGGCGCGCACGGACTCCGCCTGCGTGGTTCAGGCCGACCTGTTACAGCTCGAGCAAGCGGCGACGCTCGCGCACCAAGCAACGGCGCGGTGGGGGCGCCTCGACGCACTGGTCAACAACGCGTCGGTGTTTTTCCCGACGCCTTTGGAACGGCTGGACGAAGCGCAATGGGATGAAATCATCGGCGGCAACCTGAAAGGCGCCTTGTTTCTTTGCAAATACTCGGCAGACGAATTGCGCAAGCACCGGGGATGCATCGTCAATCTCAGCGACGTTCACGCGGGCCGCCCGCTGAAGGGCTACGCGGTCTACTCGATCGCCAAGGCCGGCGTCGATATGCTGACAAAGGCGTTGGCGCGCGAGCTGGCACCCGAAGTCCGTTGCAACGCGGTGGCGCCGGGTGCGCTGCTGTGGCCGGAAGCCGAGCACTACGTGCAGAAACACAAGGAAATCATCTCCCGGACCGCGCTCAAGCGAGAAGGCTCGCCGCGGGACGCCGCGGCGGCAGTGCTGTTCTTGGTGCGCGACGCGGGGTACGTCACCGGACAGATTCTCGCGGTGGACGGCGGCAGAACCCTGAGTAATTAACTTGGGCAATTAACCCGGGCAATTAAGAGGAAACAACCAGACGGAACAATCGGACGCCGCGCGCCATAAGGAAACCGCCCCAAGCCGAAAACAAGACTGAAAACAACGCGCCCCCGAAGGGTCTCAATCCTGTATCCCTTTCAAGGAGACTTTTTTGAGCGCGGGCGCGCCGCGGCTGAGATCTTCCCACAGCCGCGCGTAGGTTTTCTCGAGAACCGGGTGCGTCTCCCCGCCCGCGACGTCGGCCAGAAAGGTTTCAATCCTGTATCCCTTTCAAGGAGACTTTTTTGAGCGCGGGCGCGCCGCGGCTG
>CAYFZO010000033.1:0-1243 GCA_964347615.1 uncultured Chromatiales bacterium | reverse complement strand
AAAGGTTTCAATCCTGTATCCCTTTCAAGGAGACTTTTTTGAGCGCGGGCGCGCCTCGGCTGAGGTCTTCCCACAACCGAGCGTAGGTTTTCTCGAGAACCGGGTGCGTCTCCCCGCCCGCGATGTCGGCCAGCGGGCGCAAGACAAAGGCGTAGCGTACGACGTCGTCACGCGGCACCTGAACCCCGTTTTCGCGGATCACCAAGTCGCCGTAAAGCACTTGGTCGAGGTCGAGAGTCCTTGATTCAAAGCGATCCTTGCTGCGCACGCGACCGTGGCGTTTTTCTATCACGCGAAGCACGTCGGCCACGTTGCGCGGAGATCGCTCGGTCTCAAACGACGCAACCATGTTGTAGAAATCTCCGCCTTCAAATCCGACCGCCGCCGATTCATAAACGGGAGAAAGGGTCAATTCACCGAAAGTCTCGCGCAGCATCTTGACGCAAGAAACAACGTTGCGTTCCTTGTCAACGTTGCTGCCGATGCTGACGTAGACTTTCCGTTTGCCGGTCTTGGTCATATACCGCCCGTTCACTTGCACCGGGTAACCGAAACACCCACGGTTTTCGCCCCTCGAATCGCCCCGGGTTTGCTCACGGTCACTTTCGCTTGAACCACCCCGAACTCCCCGAGCAGAACGTCGGCGATGCCTTGCGCCAAGGTCTCGATCAGCGCACACGGGTTGCTCTCGGCGAACTCCTTGACGCGCTTGGAAATCGCCTTGTAGTCCAGCGTGGCCGACAACTCGTCGCCTTGCGCCGCGGCGGCGGCGTCCACCGCCATCTCGAGGTCGATCAGGATGGTCTGGCGCAGGCGACGCTCCCATTCGAAAACGCCGACCACGGTTTCGACGCGCAGTTCCTTGAGGAAAATCGTGTCCATTGTGTGAGAAATTCGAAATGACGGCGGCGGCAAAACAACGCGGCGTTTTCCCGGCGGATTATATCGCACCGAACGCCGCGGCTTGCGTTTCGGAGGCAGGTACCGACCCGATTCGCCGGTGCCCGCAATACAACGAGGTGCGCGGAGCGGGCAATGCAAACCATCTGTCCAAAATTTTGCGCTCTGCCGTCAATGCAACCGCTTTCGTTCGCACCAAGCATCAACTTTGGATTGGCCGCCGGAATAATAAGGGTCTGCTTGCCAACCTCGGTTCCGTTGAGACACCGACCCTGCATAGCCGTCCGTTGACCGCGTTGCCCCTGACCGCGTTGCCCCTGACCGCGTTGCCCCTGACCGCGTT
>CAYFZO010000032.1:8940-17422 GCA_964347615.1 uncultured Chromatiales bacterium | reverse complement strand
ATTGCTTATAAAAACATGTACAAGCATTCATCATGGATTACTCTTATGGATGGGCGTTTGAATCTGAGTAAGCAGCTATCTGCGCCTATGGGCTCCCACGTTGTAGCTATTGACGAAAATGAGCAAGAAGTGCTTGGACAACTTCTGTCTATTTTATTTCCTGAACATACAAAGGTTTGTGTTTCCGTCGTGCACAATAAGAAAGGCATTCAAGGTGCGTTTTTTTCATATAACCATGATTATGCGTTTTTCTGTATACCGGTTGCTCTTTCAGCGACTAATGGCATGTCCGTACCTAAGGAAGACTGGAGGTTTACGAATCTACGGAAATGGGGGAGGGAATCCGAACGGGCCACGGCGCGTAATTGTTTTTACCCGATACTGGTAAAAGACAACGAGATTGTAGGCTTTGGAGACGTATGTCCGGAAGATTTCCATCCGCGTGAGGCCAACATAGTGGAAGGTGACTGCACTTTTGTTTATCCGATTGATAGCCAAGGAATCGAACGAAAATGGCGATATGCACGTGAGTCAGTAGAGGAAATACGCTCTTTGCTGAGGGTTAAGGTGGTGCGGAGCACCGGGGAGATTCAGGTCGAGAAAGCCCAATCTGAAAAGTCGTTTAAAACAGTTTGGGACGATCCAAAATATATAGCAGGGGATTACGGGACAAGGTGGTTGACGAATCTCAATTTGAAAGTCGACCAGGATTTATACCCCAAGTCAATTCATACCGTGATGGATTCCATCCTTGCCATATCAAATGAAACTTCAATGGTCCTTGACTATTTTGCGGGGTCTGGCACCACCGGTCACGCGGTTATCAACTTGAATCGCGAGGACGGAGAGCACCGTAAATATATTTTGATTGAGATGGCTGACTATTTCGACACCGTTTTGTCCCCGCGCATCAAGAAAGTTGTTTATTCGTCGGATTGGAAAGATGGCAAACCGGTTTCACGCAAAGGTTGTTCGCAAATCTTTAAATATATTCGTTTGGAGTCTTACGAAGATACACTCGACAGCCTCGAATTGACGCCTCTTGAAGATGATTTGCTGGCGCAGAATGCCGAGCTCGCTGAGGACTACCGGCTGCGTTACGCCTTGGGTGCGGAAACCGCGAGCAGCGCTTGCCTGTTGGGAAAACGATTCACGGATCCTTTTTCCTATACGCTTTCCGTTGTGCGCGATGGTTCTCGCCGCGAGGTTTCCGTTGACCTGCCCGAGACTTTCAATTACTTGATCGGTTTGCGCATGGAGTCACGCCGCCGGATTGACGGCGTTCTCGCTATCGCAGGCGTGGACGCGAGTGAGCGTAAATGCTTGGTTCTCTGGCGCGATTCAGAAAAGACCGACAACGCTTCTTTGGATCGGTGGTTCGAAGACAACCGGAAGCAATTCCCTGAATCCCTGGATCGTATCTACGTCAACGGCGACCACACGTTGAATGCGGTCAGGAAGCGCGGAGAGGCATGGGTTGCTGAGACCACCGAACCCGTTTTTCGTGAATTGATGTTTGAGGGGTCAAATGGTGAATAAGAAGCAAGGGCAAGTGTCTCAAGGTCTAACGTTTTCTCAACGCCATCGTTACGAACTTTTGCCGAAACCAATGCGGCTGGAAGAAATCTCGCGTGATCTTAGGCGAGAGATTTGGGATGCGGTCCGAGAGATGCTTTTGAAAGAAAGTAGAGGATCGCCCCATTTTTGTCACACCCGATGTGGCCGCGAATTTAT
This sequence comes from uncultured Chromatiales bacterium, assembly GCA_964347615.1. Lineage (GTDB taxonomy): Bacteria > Pseudomonadota > Gammaproteobacteria > Poriferisulfidales > Oxydemutatoraceae > CAYFZO01. The sequence goes on along the minus strand of CAYFZO010000032.1, from coordinate 15,688 downwards.
TGAGCGTGTTCTGGGCGCTTATGCAAAGACGCCTAGAGATGAAATCCGGACTGATTACCATTGGGTCATGAAGACATTTAAAGGCGCAATAGATAGGGCTATATTTTATAAAATCATTGACTTGCTTGAGATTATGGTTAACGACAAAGATACACCTGATGAATTCGTGCAACAAATAAAGGGTTTGTTCGAACAGTACGCTGCTTATCGGCTGGATACTTCACAACCTCGGTACCAATTTTTCCCCTGTGCCAGCAAGGAACAATGCGATGCGATACAGCAAGCGATTGAGACGGTTCATGGTGGCGGTATGGAAGCTCCAACGACACACTTACGTAAAGCAGGAGAGCACATCAGTAAGCACCAATACGGAGCCTCCATCGCTGACAGCATTCATGCCGTCGAGTCCGTCGCATGTTTCATTGATCCGGGGAAAAATAAAACCCTCGGCCCAGCGTTGGACTCTCTCGAAAAAGCCGGATTGTTGAAGCATACAGCGCTTAAAGAAGGATTCAAAAAGCTGTACGGTTATGCTTCCGACGAACAAGGTATTCGCCACGCTCTTCGGGATAGAGACGCTCCTGATGTAAGTTTGGATGAAGCTTTGTTCATGTTCGGTGCCTGTGCTTCTTTCGCCGCTTATCTGGTCAGCAAACATCAGCAGGTTGCCCCTCAGGTTGGCCGGCAGGAGGAGGACAGCCAGTGACCGCGCTTGAGAATCGCCGCGTTCTTCTCCGCTTTGTGTGCCATCAATTCGGCTACGAGGATATGCGTTCCATGCTTGACCGGTTACGTGACGTTTCGCCGGACTTGGAGTCTGACGGCGTCAGCGGATATGCCCAAGCACTTTCTCTCAGCCCGATTCCCGTCTACAAAAGGGTTACGCCGGAGCAACTCGCCGACTACGACAACAACATTGCGGCGCACAGCCGCCGGCTGCGGATGACAAGCGAACACGGGCGCGTTTGGAAGCCGCATCAGTATCTCGCTTTATTGTTTACCGAGCACTATCTTCATCGATATTTTGCCGACGCCGAAAAGCTGCGTACCGATTTGAATGACGCGAAGCGACAGAACCGGATGGTCAGGGCTATGCCGGACTACACGCTGGACGATTTGCGTACCATTGCTTTCCAGAGCGCAACGGGGTCAGGCAAAACGCTCATCATGCACGCCCACGTCCTGCAATACCGATATTGGTTGAAGAAATCCGGCGGCAAGTTGAACAACGTCATCTTGTTGACGCCGAACGAGCAGATGTCGAGGCAGCACGAACGTGAGTTGCGTGAAAGCCGCATAGAGGCAAGGCTGTTTTCAAGTGAAGCGGGCACCGGCTTGTTCCGGCACGTCGAGATCATTGACCTGAACAAGCTCGCCGAAAAAAAGGGCGTCAAGCGCGTCGCGGTGCAAGATTTCGGAGAGAACAATCTGGTGCTGGTGGACGAAGGGCATCTGGGCACTTCAGGCAAGGTGTGGCGCGAGCGTCGCGGAGAGCTGTCACGCGGCGGCTTTACTTTCGAGTATTCCGCCACTTTCAATCAAGTCGTCGGGAATGCCGATGATTTATTGAACGCTTACGGTAAATCTTTATTGTTTGATTACGCTTACCGCACGTTTTACGAGGATGGTTACGGCAAGGACTACACCATATCGAACTTGCCGGCAGGCATGGAAGACGCAAGCAGCAACCTGTACCTGCTCGGCTGCCTGCTGACTTTCTATCGGCAATGCCGCATCTGGCGGGACAAAAGCGCTGCGTGGACAAGCTTCAATTTGGCGAAACCGCTGTGGGTCTTTTTGGGCAAGACCGTAATCGGAAAAAGCAAAGTGAACGACCAAGCCAGAACGGACGTTGTTCGTATTCTGGACTTTATCGGCTGGATACTCGCTCGCGGCGATGAGGTGCGTCCGATGATGACTCAGTTGCTGGAAGGTCAATCAAATCTCGTTGATGAGGCGGGAAATGATTATTTCTCCGGTCGGTTCGATGACCTTAAGAACGACCGCATCGACGATCTTTACGCTGACGTTTGCCAAGCTTTGTTTCACGGAAAAGGGCGGTTGCACGTTCGTTACCTCACTACCGGCGAAGGAGAGTTGCATTTGCGCACTGCCGATAACAATCCTTTCGGCGTGGTCAACGTCGGGGATTCCAAGGCGCTCTATAACGTGCTGATCAAAAACGCCAACCCGGACTTTCGCGTTGAACGCGAAGCCGGTTTCGTAAAGAAGACGTTTGACCGCGTGGACCGGGCGGACTCGACGGTGAACGTTGTGATTGGCGCCCGCCGCTTTATCGCCGGGTGGAACTCCTGGCGCGTAAGCACGATGGGGTTGATGCACGTTGGGGTTCGTGAGGGGCCGGAAATCATCCAGATGTTCGGGAGAGGCGTGCGCCTGAAGGGTTGGAATATGAGCCTGAAGCGCCATCGGGAAAGCGGCGCTCCGGTGCCCGACGACGGCGATAAGCTGGCGGAATTGGAAACGCTGCACATTTTCGGGCTCCGTTCAAACTACATGCAGACTTTCCGTGAGCTGCTGCAAAAAGAAGGGATTCGCACCGAGCTGAAGACGGTCGAATTACCTGTCACCTGGAATTTTTCCGGCGACGCCGCCCTGAAGATGATTCGGCGCGACGAAAGCCTGAGATACGAACGTTCCGACGAGCGGATTTCCCTGTCGAATCAGAACGGTTCAGGCAAACCGGTTGTGAGGAAAGACTTGTATTCGAACTTGCAATCCATGGCATCCAGTGGTGAGGCGGCGGGAGACAACGTCGAGAAAAACCAGGTTAAGTTTGAACGGAATCACGTTGCTTTTTTCAACGTGGCGCGCATCTACGAAAGATTGTTGGCGGAGAAGAGACGTAGAGGCTGGAACAACCTGAGTATCGAGCCGGAAGCGGTAACAAATCTTTTGTCGAACGGCGATTGGTACGAACTCTATGCTCCTGAAGACCGGCTTGAGGCGAAACGTGTCGAGGATTTAAGGGAATTGGAAAATATCGCCGTTCACCTGCTGATTGAATACGCTGACTGGTTTTGGCGCAAGCAACGCCGGCATTGGGAACGGCGAAAAATCCAAGTGGTGCCGCTGGATGAGGATGATCCGAACAACGTAAAGAGGTATCAATTATCGGTGGATGCGACGCGAGCCGAGCTGGTCAAGGGCGTCCAAGAGTTCACGTCACACCCCGGATACTACCCTGCGCCCGAGCTGAGGATGACCGCCATCACGACGGACTTTCACGCTTATAAACCCCTCTTGCACCGTGCCAAGGATTGTCAGGTCAAGATTCAACCGGTTGCTCTGAACGATGACGAGAAAAGAGTCGTTGAAAACCTGATTTCGCTGGTAAATAAAAACAAATCCTGTCTGCAAGGCAGGGAGCTTTTTCTGATTCGCAATCTGACGCGCGGTCAGGGCGTGTCTTTTTTCGATGATTACGCCTATTATCCGGATTTCATCGTTTGGTTGAAAAAAGACGATGAGCAACACGTTATTTTTCTCGACCCTAAAGGCTTGGTTATATACGGGCCGAGAGAACGCAAAAAAGTGCGGCTGCATACTGAAATCAAGGAGACCGAGAATCAGGTGCGCAAAACCGATCCCAAGCTGTATCTTCACGCGTATGTCCTATCTGTTACGCCTCCTGATGAAATTAGCGACGAGCCGCGCGACAAACCTGAATGGGCGAAGAAAGGCGTCTACTTTCTGGACGATAATGACTGCTTGGAGCAAATCATCAAGAAAGTTTTGGAGCACTCACCCGCGGATTCCCGGGTTTCTCCCGATTAAGGTCGCCTGCTGACGGCAGCCTCCGGTTTGATTTGCAGCTCAAGCCGCTCATCCTCTTTCAAGACGCGGGTATTCGGTCGCGCGCACGCTCTTTTTAGATACAATACGCCGTCGATCGTTCCTTTTTTCTTCAGCCCCATGCGCATCAACCTCAAGAAAGGCTTGGATATTCCTATCTCGGGGCATCCCGAGCAGGTCATCGAAGACGCCCGGAAGGTCTCTCGGGTGGGGTTGATCGCGTCGGAATACCACGGCCTCAAGCCTGGTATGCACGTCAGCGAGGGGGACGCGGTCGCCGCCGGGCAAGCCCTGTTCGTCCACAGACGCCACCCGCAGATTTGCTACACCTCGCCCGCGTCGGGCACGGTCGAGACAATCAACCGCGGCGAGCGGCGCGTATTGCAGTCGATCGTGATTCGCGTCGAGGGCGACCGCCACGAGCAGTTCGAACGTTGGAGTTCGGAGGACGTCGAGTCGCGTCCTCGTGAAGAGGTCGTCGCGCAATTGTGCAAGAGCGGCTTGTGGCCTGCAATCAAGACGCGCCCTTACAGCAAGTCGCCCGCTCCCCAAACCGCACCGCACTCGATCTTCGTCACCGCGGTTGACACCCGCCCGCTGGCGCCGGACCCGGAGGTGGTCATCGCGGATGCGTCCGAGACGTTTGCGACGGGGATGCGGGTCGTGCGTCGTCTCACCGAGGGCGAGGTATTCACGTGCACCGCGCCCGACGCGCGCTTGCCGTTGCCGGCGGACGGGTTCAACAGCGTCGAGTTCTCGGGGCCGCACCCGGCGGGGCTTGCCGGCACGCACGTTCATTTCCTCGATCCGGTCGGTGAGGACAAGGTCGTCTGGGTCATCGGCTATCAGGACGTCATCGCGTTCGGCGCGTTGTTCACCGAAGGCGTGTATCCGGCCGAGCGCGTGATTTCGCTCGCGGGGCCGACGGTCAAACGCCCGCGCCTTCTGCGCACCCGCGTCGGGGCGTCGGTCAGCGAGCTGTGCGCCGGCGAGGTCGAGGGCGGCGACGAGAGCCGCTTGATTGCGGGCTCGGTGCTCGATGGCTACAAGGCCGAAGGCTGGTCGGATTTCCTCGGGCGTTTCACCTTGCAGATTACGGCGCTGAAGGAGCGCGGCGAGCGGCGCGTCCTCGGTTGGTTGCGTCCGGGGTTTGACGTGTTTTCCGCAAGCCGTGCGGTGTTTTCTCATCTGATCGGGCGGCGCTCGTTTGCGATGACCTGCATGCAGAACGGCAGCCCGCGCGCGCTGGTGCCGATTACTCTCTACGAGCGGGTCACGCCGCTCGACGTGTTGCCCGCGCCGCTGCTGAAGTCCCTGCTGGTGATGGATACCGAGACCGCGCAGAAGCTCGGTTGCCTCGAGCTCGACGAGGAAGACCTTGCATTGTGCTCTTACGTGTGCCCGGGCAAGCACGAGTTCGGCCCGATCCTGCGCGCCAACCTCGACCGCATAGAGAAGGATCAGGAGTCGGCGGGATGAGCGGAGGTCGTTTCCTGCCGAAACTTGCGCACCACTTTGAAGAGGGCGGTCGCTGGCACAAGTTCCAACCTGTGTACGAGATGGTGGACACTTTCGTCTACTGGACCGACAAGGTGACCTCGCGCGCGCCGCACGTGCGCGACACGATAGACATAAAGCGCGTGATGTCCTACGTTGTGCTCGCGACGGTGCCGTGCGTCTTGATGTCGTGGTTCAACGCGGGCTACCAGATCAACGCGGCGATGGCGGCGGGCGGCATAGACTCGTTGCCGGGGTGGCGCGGCGCACTGACCGCGTGGTTCGGCGTCCCGCACGACCCGAACAGCGTCGCCGCGTGTCTATGGCTGGGCTTTTGGTGCTTTCTGCCGATTTACGTGGTGACGGTCGTCGCCGGCGGCTTGTGGGAGGTGTTGTTCGCGGTCGTGAGGAGGCACGAGGTCAACGAGGGTTTTTTGGTGACCTCGATTCTCTACACGCTGACGTTGCCGCCGGACATGCCGTTGTGGATGGTCGCGCTCGGCATCAGCTTCGGCGTGGTCATCGGCAAGGAAATCTTCGGCGGTACCGGCAAGAATTTCCTGAACCCGGCGTTGGTCGGACGCGCTTTCTTGTATTTCTCCTATCCGGCGTTCATGTCGGGCGACGGCGTGTGGGTCGCGCTCGACGGTTTCAGCCGCGCGACGCCGCTCGGCGCCGCGGCGGCGGCGGGCGTGCCCGGCGTGCTCGCCGCGGGCTACGACTGGTGGCAGGCTTTCTGGGGCATTCTGCCGGGGTCGCTCGGCGAGACCTCAACGCTCGCCTGCCTGCTCGGCGGGGCCTTTCTGGTTTATACGCGCATCGCCTCGTGGCGCATCATCGCCGGCGTGTTTCTCGGCATGGTCGGGACGTCGCTGCTGCTGAACTGGATCGGCAGCGACACCAACCCGATGTTTGCGATGCCGTGGCATTGGCACCTCGTGGTCGGCGGCTTCGCTTTCGGTATGGTATTCATGGCGACCGAACCGGTATCGGCGGCGAACACCGAGGCCGGTCGCTGGCTGTTCGGCTTGCTGATCGGCTTCATGGTGGTGCTGATCCGGGTGCTCAACCCGGCGTTTCCCGAAGGCATGATGCTCGCAATTCTGTTCGGCAATATCTTCGCCCCGGTGATAGATTATGTCGTGGTCAGGGCGAACGTCCGCCGCCGCGAACGGCGTTGCGCCGTGGAGGATTCGGGCGCGTGAACAACGGAGATGACGTTCATGGCGACCGAGCCGGTGTCGGCGGCGAACACCGAGGCCGGGCGCTGGCTGTTCGGCTTGCTGATCGGCTTCATGGTGGTGCTGATCCGGGCACTCAACCCGGCGTTTCCCGAAAGCATGATGCCTTGGCAATCCTGTTCGGCAATATCTTCGCCCTGGTGATAGATTATGTCGTGGTCAGGGCGAACGTCCGCCGCCGCGAACGGCGTTGC
>CAYFZO010000032.1:0-8840 GCA_964347615.1 uncultured Chromatiales bacterium | reverse complement strand
GCCGTGGAGGATTCGGGCGCGTGAACAATGACACGATACAAAAGACGCTGATTGTTACGGTGCTGTTGTGCCTGGTCTGCTCAATCGTGGTCTCGGCCACCGCGGTCGGCCTCAGGCCGGTGCAGAAAGCCAACCGCGAGCACGACGTGCGCGTCAACATCCTTGAAGTCGCGGGGCTTTACCGCCCCGGCGTTCCGGTCGAGCAGCTGTTTTCCGATATAGAGAAGCGCGTGGTCAACCTCGACGACGGCAGTTTCGCCGACGTTGATCCGGCCGAGTTCGACATGCGCCGCGCCGCGCGCGACCCCGAACAAAGCGAGGCGCTTTCCTCCGACCAGGACCTCGCGCAAATCAACCGCCGCCCGAACCTCGGCACCGTCTATCTCGTCAGGCGCGACGACGTGCTCAGCAAGGTCATCCTGCCGGTCAGCGGTTACGGTCTGTGGTCCACGCTGCACGGTTTTCTTGCGCTCGAAGCGGACGGCGACACCGTCTACGGCTTGCAGTTTTATGAACACCGCGAAACCCCCGGTCTCGGCGGCGAGGTGGACAATCCCAAGTGGCGAGGTCAGTGGCGCGGCAAGCGGCTCGGCGAGGGCAGCGGCGACCCCGACCCGACGTATCAAGCGAACGGGCTGCCGGGTTCTGCCCCGGCCGAACCCGACCGGTCCGCCGGCGCCGCCGGCTACCCGCGCCTTTCGGTCATCAAGGGCCGGGTTGGCGACGACGACCCCGACGGGGTCTATAAGGTGGACGGACTGTCGGGCGCGACGCTGACGAGCCGCGGCGTAAGTAATATGATTCGTTTTTGGACGGGGCGGGAAGGCTACCGTCCGTTTCTTGAACGCATCAGAAACCGCGAGATTTCATAGGGCTCCGTAATGGAAGAAAAGAAAAAAAGCGCCTTGCTCGATCCGTTGATCGACAACAATCCGATTACGTTGCAGATACTCGGCATCTGTTCGGCCCTGGCGGTGACGACCACGCTGAGCGCGTCGCTGATCATGTGCGTTGCCCTGACCGCCGTGCTGGCGCTGTCGAACGCCTCAATCAGCATGATCCGCCGTCACGTGCCGACGAACATCCGCATCATCGTGCAGATGACGATCATCGCCTCGCTGGTGATAGTCGTGGACCAGATCCTGAAAGCCTACGTGTATGAAATCAGCAAGGTCTTGTCGGTGTTCGTCGGGTTGATTATCACCAACTGCATCGTGCTCGGTCGCGCCGAGACGTTCGCGATGCACAACCCGCCGGGCATCAGCTTTCTCGACGGCGTCGGCAACGGGCTGGGCTACAGCCTGGTGCTGATGGTCGTCGGCACGACGCGCGAGCTGCTCGGTTCGGGCAGCTTGTTCGGCTACGTGATCTTCACGCCGACGACCGAAGGCGGCTGGTATCAGGCCAACGGTCTGCTGCTGTTGCCGCCGAGCGCGTTCTTCATCATCGGGCTGATGATTTGGGTGATACGCGCAACCAAGAACGAACAGGTCGAGGAGCCCGAGTTCCGTATCCGCACCGCCGCCGAGAGGGTTTAGATGGAAGCGTACCTCAGTTTGCTGTTTCGCGCGGTGTTCGTCGAGAACATCGCACTCGCGTTCTTTCTCGGAATGTGCACCTTTATCGCGATTTCCAAGAAGATGGAGAACGCGATCGGTTTGGGTATCGCGGTCGTCGTCGTGCAGACCCTGACCGTGCCGGCGAACAACTTGATTTACCAGTATCTGCTCAAGGACGGCGCGCTCGCGTGGGCTGGGTTGCCGGAGGTTGATTTGTCCTTTCTCGGCCTGCTGAGCTACATCGGGGTCATCGCCGCCATCGTGCAGATCCTCGAAATGCTGCTCGACCGCTTCTTCCCGGCGCTGTACAACGCACTCGGTATCTTCCTGCCGTTGATTACCGTCAACTGCGCAATCCTCGGCGGCTCGCTGTTCATGGTCGAGCGTGAATACAACTTCGCCGAGAGCGTCACCTACGGTTTCGGCAGCGGTTTCGGCTGGGCGCTGGCCATCGTCGCGCTCGCCGGGGTGCGCGAGAAGCTCAAGTACAGCGACGTCCCCGACGGTCTGCAGGGGCTGGGTATCACTTTCATCACCGTCGGTTTGATGTCGCTCGGTTTCATGGCTTTCTCCGGCGTGCAACTGTAGACGACGCGGCGATGGTCGAAATCGGTCTCGGCATCAGCTTTTTCACGCTGATCGTATTGGCATTGGTCTTCGTGATCCTCGCCGCCCGGTCGCGTTTGGTCTCGGTCGGCAGCGTCAACGTCAACGTCAACGACGAGAAAGGAATCGAAGTGCCGGTCGGCTCGAAACTGCTGACGGCGCTCGCCAACAACAACCTGTTCGTGTCGTCGGCCTGTGGCGGCAGCGGCACTTGCGGGCAGTGCCGGGTCAAGGTCTTCTCGGGCGGCGGCGCGCTGTTGCCCACCGAGACGACTTTCATCACCAAGCCTCAGGCACAGGAAGGCGACCGTCTGTCGTGCCAGGTCACGGTCAAGCGCGACATGAAAATCGGCTTGCCGCCCGACGTCTTCGGTGCGCGCAAGTGGGAATGCACGGTGCGCTCGAACGAGAACGTCGCGACTTTCATCAAGAACCTGGTGCTCGAGTTGCCGCCCGGGGAGAACGTGAATTTCCGCGCCGGCGGTTACGTGCAGATCGAGTGCATGCCCCACTGCGTGAGGTTCAAGGACTTCGACGTCGGAGAGGAGTACCGCGACGTGTGGGACAGGTTCGACCTGTGGCAGTTCGAGTCGCACGTGAACGAGTCGGTGTCGCGCGCGTATTCGATGGCGAACTACCCAGACGAGAAAGGCATCATCATGCTCAACGTGCGGATCGCGGTGCCGCCGGCGTCGCACTTGCCGCCCGGCGCGATGTCGTCGTACGTCTTTAGTCTCAAGCCCGGCGACAAGGTCACGATTTCCGGCCCGTTCGGCGACTTCTTCGCGCGCGAAACCGACAACGAGATGATTTTCATCGGTGGTGGCGCCGGTATGGCGCCGATGCGCTCGCACATATTCGACCAACTCAAGCGCCTCGACAGCAAGCGCAAGATCAGCTTCTGGTACGGCGCGCGCAGCTTGCGTGAGATGTTCTTCGTCGAGGACTACGACCAACTCGAGAAAGAGTACGACAACTTCTACTGGAAGATTGCGCTGTCCGACCCGCAACCGGAGGATAATTGGACCGGCTACACGGGGTTCATCCACAAGGTGCTGTACGACAATTACCTGAAGGATCACCCGGCGCCGGAAGACTGCGAGTACTATATCTGCGGGCCGCCGATGATGAACCAAGCGGTTATCGAGATGCTCACCAACCTCGGCGTCGAGGAGGAAAACATCCTGTTCGACGACTTCGGCGGCTGACGGCCGGTCTTTCGGGCGGGTGCTTTGCGGTGCGTCCCCCGAGCACGTTCCTCGACGCCCCTGCGGCTGAGCCGCGCACGTTGTTCCGGGTGTTTCGGTCGTTTCGGCGATTTCACGCTTTGCCGTCGGCGCGTGTAACGGTCTTCGTCCTCGTTTGCTGTCTTGCCGCGGGTTCGGGTTGCGACGCGCGGCGTCCGGCGGTGTTCGGCGGCGAGACCATGGGCACGGTGTACTCGGTCACAATCGCCGACGCCGTTGACGAGACCGACGTCGCGCGCTTGGCGCGCACGGTCAAGGCCGAGCTCGACGCGGTCGACGCCCGCATGTCCACCTATCTCAAGGATTCCGAGCTCAGCCGCTTCAACCGCTCGCGCAGTACCGAATGGCAGCCCGCGTCGGCGCAGTTGGTCGCGGTGCTGAGTGAAGCCTTGCGCGTCAGTGAGCTCAGCGACGGTGCTTTTGACGTCACCGTCGGGCCGGTCGTGAACCTGTGGGGCTTCGGCCCGGACCCGGAGATCGCTGAAACGCCGTCGCCCGCCGCGATTGCACGTGCGTTGTCCGTCGTCGGTTACCGCCGTCTCGAAGTGCGCCCGTCGCCGCCGATGATCCGCAAGCGCATACCGGAGTTGTACGTGGACTTGTCGGCAATCGCCAAGGGATACGCGGTGGACCGGGTCGCAACGGCGCTTGGCGCCGAAGGAGCACGCGACTTCTTGGTTGACGTCGGCGGCGAACTGTACGCGGCGGGCGTCAACGCCCGCGGCGAGCCGTGGCGCATCGGCATTGAGGAACCCGCCGAGCGGACGCGGGCGGCGTTGCGTTCGGTTCGAGTCAGCGACGCGGCGGTGGCGACTTCGGGCGACTACCGCATTTACGTCGAGATCGAAGGCCGGCGATATTCGCACCAGATCAATCCCCGCACCGCGCGTCCGGTCACCCACCGCACCGCGCTCGTGAGCGTTGTCGCACCCACTGCGATGGAAGCCGATGCGCTGGCTACCGCGTTGTTGATACTCGGCAGCGAGGTCGGCCTTGAGCTTGCGCGCCGCCGGGGTATCGCCGCGTACTTTGTTGACCGCGAGGCGGATGGTTTTGTCGCGGCGGCAAGTCCCGCGTTTGAAACGCGTTTCGGTGCCGATCACTGACCTCGGAGGCGGAAAGGCGACGTGAGGGGAACCGGGAAAAGGTTACAGCTGCCGCTTCTTTTAGTGAAAGTCCGTTGCCGCCGCCAGTCGCTCGGCGATCCCGACGCGAGCAACCGCGACGAGCGTGTCAACGCAAGATAAGTCGCGGTCGAGACACCCGCCGCACCGAGCGCCAGATACAATGAATGATTATTCTCCGGCATTCTCCGGCATTACCCGGTATCTGACCGCCAGCAGCGGCAACGCGCTCGAGAATATCTGCCCCGTCGTCATGCTCGGCAATACAACCAAGCGGCTTCATTCTTCCGCCTGCCTTTGCGCTTGCTCAAGCCGCTTGCGCGCGAAGTCAGCGTAATCGGGACTGATTTCAAAGCCGGCGTAGTGCCGCGCGAGCTTTTTGGCGCAGACTGCGGTCGTTCCGCTTCCGATGAACGGGTCCAAGACGACGTCGCCGGCGTTGCTGCCGTACAGGATCAGCTTGTCAACCAGCGCCTCGGGTAAACGGGTCGGCGTCTTGACCTGGTTTTTCCAGTAGTCGCGCTTGATGAAAAACACGTCTTCCGGGTAATGGTCAATTTTGTTGAAAGTGTAGTTTTTCCCGTCCTTTACGAGAAACAGGACGTGGTAATGACTGGTAACGAACTTCTTTTTGGTGAAAACGCCGAATTGATATTTCCAGATCAGGTGGTTGACGGTGTGAAGCCGCGTTTCCTCGACCGCGTTGAGCACGTCCCTCAGGTTCGACCAGCCCGATACCAGAAACATCGAACCGTCGTCCTTGAGAACCCGCTTGCATTCCGCAAGCCACGCCAGCGTGAATTCAAAATACTTCTCGCGTTCTATCTCTTTGTACCCTTGCAATACGTTTGCGCTTTTCCTGTTGTATTGCCCACCCGCTTTTTGGAACCCGATTGCGAACGGCGGGTCGGTCAGGACAAGGTCAACGCACCCGGCGGGCATCTGCTTCATGCCCTCGATACAGTCGCGGTTGTTTATCTTGTCCAGCCAGGCGGACAAGAGGAGCGGTTGGGGAGACGCTTCGGCGAACGGTTCGGAATCGGTCTCTTCGACGTCGCCGTCTCGCGTGAACCTGTGGGCGGCTTGGTGCATGGTCGCGGGGCATGTTACTTGAAAATCCGGCGTCGTTGCTAAAATGAAATCCCGCCGGGCAAGACGACGCCCGGCGATTCACGGGCGTGAACCAAGCGCCGCCAGTCCGGAGACCCGATCATGAACAGCAGCATTCCCACCATTTCGATTTTCAACCTGTCCTTGATGGTAATTCCGGTGATTGCCGTCGCCGTGATTTATTACCGCTGGGTGGCGGGTTATCGGATGATTCTGTACGCGTTCCTGCGCATGGTCGGGCAGCTGATATTGATCGGCTACGTGCTGACCTATCTGTTCGCGTTCGACAACGTGCTTACGCTGGCGCTGGTGGTTCTGGTGATGATCGGGGTCTCGAGTTGGATTGCGCTTTACCCTCTCAAGCGCAAGAGCGCCGCGCTTTACGGCAAGGTCACGCTTGCGATTGCAATCGGGGGATGCACGACGCTCGCGTTCACCACGCAGCTGGTACTTGAACTGGCACCGTGGTTTTCGGTGAAGTACATGATTCCGCTTGCGGGCATGACTTTCTCCAACGCGATGAACACCGTGTGCCTCGCCGCCGAGCGCTTCGAGTCCGAGGCGCCGAGCGGGGAGCGCTACGAGAAGATCCGCAACGCCGCGTTGCAGGCGGCGATGATTCCGACGGTGAACTCGCTTTTCGCCGTCGGTCTGGTCTCGTTGCCGGGGGTGATGACGGGACAGATACTCTCGGGCGTGTCGCCGCTGGTGGCAGTCAGATACCAGATAATGATTATGTGTCTGTTGCTCGGTGCGGCGGGTGTCTCGACCGCGATTTATCTTGCGTTGATGCGTTCGTCGCGGTTGCTCGCGTCGAGATTGCCGAGCAACTAGCGGCGGCGATGAGTTTTCACGAAAAAGAAGAGACGTTTCGTGCGGTATAATTCGCGCCGCTTTGGTCTTTTCAAGGTGCTTTTTTCTTGTAGCACGTTATCGTGTTGCCCGCGACGGGTATACGGCCTCGCGGTTAGCGGCACACAACGGATGAGCAGCCATGAGCCTTAAAATCATAACCCTTTCCAATTTCAGCTACCGGGAAGTTGCGTTGAACTGGATCAAGTACATCGAGAATCTTGGGATAGAAAACTATGAAGTCGTCTGCGTAAATAAGCCGTGTTATGAGTACCTGAGAGAGAACGGAGCGAAAGTCAGCCTTCCAAGGAGAATTAGCCTTTTTAGGAAGGCTGATGAGATATGTCTGCGCCACAAAATTCGAAGACGCACCGAACGGTGGTCGTCTGCTTTTCGACTGACCCAACGTAAGAACAAGACAAAAGTAAAAAATAGGGCGGATAGCCTCTCTGCGTGTAAAATGCAATGGAAGATGATTTGGAAGTTGATGGTTACCCAAGATTTCTTGGCGGCCGGGCACGATGTAATACTTTCCGATACGGACGCGCTGTGGCTGAAAGACCCGGTCGAAGACCTGTTTTACAGCAACTCCAACGACGTCGTTGCGTCAACGGAGTGGGGAGCTAATCCCCCGAAGTTCAAAGAAAAATACGGATATACGCTCTGCATGGGGTGGATAGGGTTCAGAAGCAACCCCCAAACCATCGGTTTGCTCGACCGAGTAATAGCCAAGGCCAAATGGCAGAGGAAAAAAAGCGATCAAAGGGCGTTCAACAACTTCTTGATGAGCAGGAATCCGAGTATACGAAAATCTGATTTAGGCGACGTTTTTACTGCCGACGGTGTCAGGATTTTGGCTTTGAGGACGGAACTGGTTACGAGAGGAAAGTATGTTCCGGAAACGTACGTTTGGCATCCTTGGGGCAACAAGACTCCAAGAAATAAAAAAAAAGTATTAGGGAAGCGGTGGTTGCTGTAGGGTTTTATCTCCGGTCTCCAGCTGCGGTGAACGGTTTCTGCAGCGCGGTTAGCGGCACACAACGGATGAGCAGACATGAGCCTTAAAATCATAGCCCTTTCCAATTTCAGATACCGGGAAGTTGCGTTGAACTGGGTCAAGCACATTGAGAATCTTGGGATAAGAAACTATGAAGTGGTCTGCGCAAATAAGCCGTGTTATGAATACCTGAGAGAGAACGGAGCGAAAGTCAGCTTTCCAAGGAGAATTAGCCTTTTTAGGAAGGCTGATGAGCCACGCCACAAAATTCGAAGACGCGCCGAACGGTGGTTGTCTGCTCTTCGACTGACACAACATAAAAATAAAAAGTTGACAATACAATGGAAATTGATATGGAAGTTGATGGTTACCCAGGATTTCTTGTCGGCCGGGCACGATGTAATACTTTCCGATTCGGACGCGCTGTGGCTGAAAGATCCGGTCGAAGACCTGTTTTACAGCAACTCCAACGACGTCGTTGCGTCAACGGTGTGGGCGGATAATGCCTTTCCCCCGAAGTTCAGAGAAAAATACGGATATACGCTCTGCACGGGGTGGATAGGGTTCAGAAGCAACCCCAAAGCCATCGGTTTGCTCGGCCGAGTGATGGCCGAAGCCGAACGGCAGGGAGAAACAAGCGATCAAAGGGCGTTCAACAACTTCTTGATGAGCAGGAATCCGAGTATACGAAAATCCGATTTAGGCGACGTTTTTACTGCCGACGGCGTCAGGATTTTGGCTTTGAGGCCGGAACTGGTTAAGAGAGGAAAGTATGTTCCGGAAACGTACGTTTGGCATCCTGGCAGCGACAAGAATCCAAGGGCTAAAAAAGACTCTTTCGGGGACCGGTGGTTGCTATAGGGTTTTATCTCCGGTCTCCGGCTGCGGTGAACGGTTTCGGCAGCGCGGTTAGCGGCACACAACGGATGAGCAGCCATGAGCCTTAAAATCATAGCCCTTTCCAATTTCAGCTACCGGGAGGTTGCGTTGAACTGGGTCAAGCACATTGAGAATCTTGGGATAGAAAACTATGAAGTGGTCTGCGTAGATAGGCCGTGTTATGAATACCTGAGAGAGAACGGAGCGAAAGTCAGCCTTTCAAAGAGAATTAGCCTTTTTAGAAAGGCTAATGAGCTACGCCACAAAATTCAAAGACGCGCCGAACGGTGGTTTTCTGCTTTTCGACTGACCCAACATCATAAGAACAAGACGAAAGTAAAAAATAGGGCAGATAGCCTCTCTGCGTGGAAAATGCAATGGAATATGATGTGGAAGTTGATGGTTACCCAAGATTTCTTGGCGGCCGGGCACGATGTAATACTTTCCGATACGGACGCGCTGTGGC
>CAYFZO010000031.1:179-19180 GCA_964347615.1 uncultured Chromatiales bacterium | reverse complement strand
CGCCCTCCGGCAGCGTGGTCAAACCGTTGTTGTCCAGCCGCAACTCCGTGAGACGACCGAGAGCGTTGAACACGCCCTCCGGCAGCGTGGTCAGACGGTTGTTGTCCAGCCGCAACTCCGTAAGGCGACCGAGAGCGTAGAATACGCCCGCCGGCAGCGTGGTCAGATCGTTGTTGTCCAGCCGCAACTCCGTAAGGCGACCGAGAGCGTTGAATACGCCCGCCGGCAGCGTGGTCAACCCGTTGCCGTTCAGATCCAAACGCTCCAGGCGGTCGAGTTCGAAGAAGTCTCCTCTTTTTAGGGTCGTAAGACTTGGGGTGTCGACTATCGATAGACGTGTAATGAATCTGGGGTTATTTACGTCGGAGCAATGAGGTTGGTCGCGCTCTTCTCTTATCGCCTCAGCGACCTGCGGCGTCCTGTCGCAGACGCCTTCTCTGATGAAGAATCTGATCTCGGTCCTTGAACCCAGTACGTAGCCGTCGGAATCAACCAAGTTCAGGCTGAATGTATCGCGCACCCGCTCGACAATGTCATCGTCCACGATGAAGATCTGAATGGTTCCGCTGGTCGCGCCTGCGGGCACGACGACTTCGCCGTTGCCGGCCCCGCTGCCGGCCCCGCTGCCGGCCACGTAGTCGTTGGCGTTGGCCGTGCCGTGCTCAATGGCGTAACGGACGGTGGTTGGCCTCGCCACGGCGACGTCGAGGTTAAAGACCGCGTTTACCGTTGCCCCCTCAGCAGGTCGAATTTCGCTCTCTTCAAACGATACCGACGGCAAGTTCCCATAGACCTTTTGTCCCGGTAAATCGGCAAGAAAACTTTCCCCCAATTCCACGTTCGCGGGGTTGTTGCCTACAGGTTCGGTGACGTCCACGTCGTTCAACTCCAAGCCGTCTCGCGCGACGCTGACGCCGTTGTCGTCAAAATCCTCTGCTGTGACCCTGTAGACGAAGCTCAGTATGCCGACGGCGGCGTTGCTTTCCACCACGTAAGTTGCGGTGCGTCGGTCGGCTCCGATCTGCAACGCCAGCGTCAGCGAGGAGGGGGCCGGTGTGGCTGGTACGATTGCCAGCCCTCGGTCGAAAACCACGTCAACGTTGATTGTCTCTCCTCTGACGTAGCCGTCCGGTTCTTGCGGGGTCGAGGTGAACCGGATCGTCGTCACCTGAGGCGCCATTCCGTCGTAGACAAAATTGATTGTCGGCGCGCCCACGATTTCGAAACCGGTGAAGCATCGCCCTTGATGTTTCCAATGATTCTGGCAGTCGTTCGGCGGTGACGGCGGCTCGGAAAGGGTTATCCTGACCCGATCCATGTTTCGGGTCATGATGAGCGTTCCGCTCTGCGTACTGCCCGCGGGAATCGTCACCTGATCGGTGGATAGTTGAACACCGGACGCCGTCAGCCTGAGCGCCAACGGATACGGCGCACCTTCGCGCAGCGTGAGGACGACCGTCGTGGGTTCGGACGTTGAAAGCAAGTCCGCCAGCCTTTCCAGAGGGGCATTGGGTGCTTCGTCGGCCGGTTCCAAACGCAACGCCAACCTGAAAGGAGCGCCGGGATTGTCATGCAACTGAAGCGATCTCAGGCTCGAAAGTCCCGAGAACGCGCCCGGCGGCAACGCGGTCAAGCGGTTGCCGTGCAGCCGCAACCGCAAAAGATTACCGAGACCGGCGAACAGATTCTCCGGCAACGCGACCAATGCGTTGTCGTACAGCTGCAACTGTCGAAGAGTATCCCTGAACGCGCCCACCGGCAGCGCAGTCAATCTGGGATGTCTGCTTATTTCCAATGAACGTAAGAAGAGTATATTCAAATTGTTGTTGGTGAAGTCATCCTTTCTATACATTGAAACGGACTCTCCCCGAAGTGTCAGCGTTACAATGGGGTCCACGTTGCTTACGTCGGAACAATGAGGTCGGCCGCGAGCTGTTCTTATCGCCTCAGCGACCGGCAGCGTTCTGTCGCAGACGCCTTCTCTGATAAAGACTCTGATCTCGGTCCGTGAACCCAGTAGATAGCCGTCGGAATCGACCAAGTTCAGGCTGAATGTATCGCGCGGCCGCTCGATGATATCGTCGTCCACGATGAAGATCCGGATGGTTCCGCTGCTCGCGCCTTCGGGTACGACGACCTCGCCGCTGCCGGTCACGTAGTCGGCAGCGTCGGCCGTGCCGGGATCAAGGGCGTAACGGACGGTGGTCGGCTTCACCACGGCGGCGCTGAAGTTGAAGACCGCGTTCATCGTTGTTCCCTCAGCAGGTCGAATTTCGCTCTCCTCGAACGATAGGAAAGGGAGAGCCCGGACCTTTTGTTCCGGAAAATCGGTAAGGAAATCATCCACGCTCAGGTTCGCAGGGTCGTTGAATACAGCGTCGGTGACGGTCGCGCCGTTCAGCTCCAAGCCGTCTTGCACGACGCTGACGCCGTTTTCATCAAACTCGCCTGCTGCGACCCTGTAGACGAAGCTCAGTATGCCGCCGGCGGCGTTGCTTCCCACCACGTAAGTCGCGATGCCTCGGCTGTCTCCGATTTGCAACGCCAGCGTCGGTGAGGAAGATCCCTCCGTGATCGGTGAGATTGCCAGCCCTCGGTCGAAAACCACGTCAACCTTGATTGTCTCATCCACGACGTAGCCGCCCGAGTCTTGCGGGGTCGAGGCGAACCGGATCGTTGTCACCCTAGGCACATTATGGGTGTAGACAAAATCGATTATCGGCCCTCCCACAATCTCGAAACCGGTGAAGCATTGCCCTTGACGTTTCCAATTCTCCGGGCAGTCGTTCGGCGACGTCGGAGGCTCGGAAAGGGCTATCCTGACCCGATCTTCATTCGTGTTCCGGGTCGCGGTGAATACTACGCTCTGCGTGCTGCCCGCGGGAATCGTCACCCGGTTGGCGGATAGTTCAACGCCGGATGCCGTCAAATCAAACTCCAGCGGATACGGCGCGCCTTCGCGCAGCGTGAGTTTGACCGTCGTGGGGGTGGTTGCTGAAAGCAAGTTCGCCAGCCCTTCCGGATTGACGTTGGCCGCTTCGTCGGCCGGTTCCAAACGCAACGCCAACCTGAAAGGAGCGCCGGGATTGTCATGCAGCTGAAGCGATATCAGGCTCGAAAGTCCCGAGAACGTGCCCTCCGGCAACGTGGTCAAGCGGTTGCCGTCCAGCCGCAACCGCCGAAGATTAACGAGATCGGCGAACAGCTTCTCCGGCAACGCGTCCAATGCGTTGTCGTGCAGACTCAAGTTTCGAAGGGGATCCCTGAACAAGCCCGCCGGCAGTGTAGTCAATCTACGATGTCTGCTTATTTGCAACGTCTGTGTGATGAATCCCATCAAATTTCCGTCGGTGAAGTCATCCTTTTTATACGCTGGAACTGATGATCCCGAAAGTGGTACCGATTCAAATTGGGGTATATGGCGTACGTCGGAACAATGGTTTGCCCTGACAGTGGCTTGGAGCGGAATACGTAGGGAACTTGTCCTGTCGCAGATGCCTTCTCTGATAGAGACTTCAATCCTGGTCGATGAACCCAGTACATAGCCGTCGGAATCAACCAAGATCAGGCTGAATGTATCGCGCGTCCGCTCGATAATATCGTCGTCCACGATGAAGATTTGAATGGTTCCGTTGCTCGCGCCTGCGGGCACGACGACCTCGTCGCCGCCGGCCCCGCTGCCGGCCCCGCTGCCGGCCACGTAGTCGTCAGCGTTGGCCGTGCCGGGCTCAAGGGCGTAACGGACGGTGGTCGGCATCGTCACGGCGACGTTGAAGTTGAAGACCGCGTTTATCGTTTCCCCCTCACGAGGTTCAATTTCGCTCTGTTCAAACGATAAAACCCGGATCTTCACTTTGTGGTTCGGGGCGTTCCGGATTGCATGAGCGCCCAAACTCAGGGAACTCAGGGGCACGGGGACGCCGGCGTCGAGGATGCGCGCACCGTTGAGACGCAACGCTTCCCCGAGAACGCTGATGCCGTCATCGTCGACGTCGGCGGCTTGCGGCTTGTAGCGGAACACCAATTCGTCGGTGGAACTCGCTGCTTCATCGTAGACCGCAAACCGCGTTTCGTCTCCCACCCCCAACGCCAGCGACGGCCAGCTTCCGTCGTTCGCCTGGATCACGTCGATTTCCTCGCTGAATTCAATTTCGACGACGATTTCCTCGTTGGGGTCGCCCGCCGCGTAAATATCGCCTGAGGTCGGAGCCGAAGCGATTGCGGCGCCTGACACGGCGGAAAGAGGCTGGTTGTCCAAGACAAACTCGGCGTCGGAAACGATTTCAAGACCGGAGAAGCACTGTCCCTCGTGTTGTTGCCGACTGAGGCAGCCGTCAGGCGGTGGAGATACGTCGGCAAACGCCACCGCCACCATCCTCTGCCCTGGAGAACGAGTCGCCGTGAACGTGCCGCTCCGCGTACTGCCGGCCTCAATGGTTGCTTCAGTGGTGGACAACGTTCCGGAAAGCGCCTGAAGCTCGATTTCCAAAGCGTACGGTGCGCCTTTACGCAGCGTTGCCCGGAGAGTTACTGGCTCGGACGTCAACGTCGGCGCTTGTTCCTCGTCGGCGAATTCAAGTCTCAGCTTCAGTTGGAAAGGCGAACCTGGGTTTCCGCCCAGGGTAACCGCCATGAGATTGGAGAGCGGTCCCGAGAACGTGCCCGGCGGCAACGCGGTCAGGCGATTGTCGTGAAATGCCAACCGAGTTGCTTCTTCAAGGTCAGAGAACAGGCCCGGCGGCAGGGATTCCAATCGATTATCGTAAAGACGCAACACCTGCAGAAACTCGTAGCCGGAAAAAGCCCCCGCCGGTAATTCGGTCAATCGGTTGCCGTCGACAGCCAAGGTATTTATCCGTGTTAGCTCGAAAAAAACCTGTTCCGGCAATTCCCGGAGCTGGTTGTCGCTCAGAAGCAATCTTGTCAACCCATTGTTGTCTGCAAAGATATCGTCCGGCAGTTGCGTTATTCCGTTGCTGCTCATGTCTAGCGTTTTCAAATTGCTCAACCCGTTGAAAATACTCGCCGGCCACGCGGCCACTTGGTTGTTCTGAGCTTCCACCGTTTGCAGCGCCTGCAGTCCGGCGAACGTGCCCGCCGGCAACGTGGTCAAATTGTTGTCGGCGACGGTCAAGATCTGCAGCTGTGTGAGCCCGGAAAAAACTTGTTCCGGCAATTCCCGGAGCTGGTTGTCGTTCAGAGTCAAGAGTATCAACCTATGGTTGTCTACAAAGATATCTTCCGGCAGTTGCGTTATTTTGTTGATTCCCAAGTTTAGCGTTAACAAAGCGTCAACCTTGTTGAAAATAGTTGCCGGCAACGTGGTCAATGCGTTTCTTTGCAGATTCAAATGCGCCAGCTGGATGGTCTCGAAGAAGTCCCTGCTTTTCAGGGTTGTAAGACTTGGGGTGTCGACTATCGATAGCTGTGTAACGCGACTGAGTTCAGTTACGTCGGAACAATGAGATTGGCTGAGAGCGTTTGTTATCGCCTCAGCGATCTGCGGGGTTCTGTCGCAGACGCCTTCCCTGATGGAGATTTCAATCCTGCGCGGTGAACCCAGTGCATAGCCGGTGGAACCAACCAAGTCCAGGCGGAATGTATCGCGCGACCGCTCGATATCATCGTCGTCCACGATGAAGATCTGGATGGTTCCGCTGGTCGCGTCGGCGGGCACGACGACCTCGCCGTTGCCGGCCTCGTAGTCGTCAGCGTCGGCCGTGCCGGGCATAAGGCGGTAACGGACGGTGGTCGGCATCTCCACGGCGGCGCTGAAGCTGAAGACCGCGTTCGCCGTTGCCCCCTCAGCAGGTTCAATTTCGCTCTCTTCGACGTTAAACGATATCACCGGCTGTTGAGCTTGTGCGCAAAAAGTCGTCGCCGTCAGTGCGACCGCCAGGACGCCGGCGAGCATGCCTGAGACCGTTCTCTCCACGTCTTCCTTATTCTCCTGTGTCTCTCCCCGAGGGATAAACCGAGGGACAAGCCGGGGAGCAAAAGTTCCGCCGGCGCGTGAGCCTCGATCATCAAGGAAGAGGAGATTACGTGAAATCATGATGACGGTACGCAAACGGCAAATCAGAAAGCTGGCCTCTCGAGGACATGTTCCCACCAAGCCAGCTATGCGTCGGGCACCCGGAACCGTCTTGGCTGGCAGCGGTTTCAAGGGCATTCAGGCTACCCTAGTCGGCTAATCGGTGTCAATTTCGGGGTCAATTTCGGGGTCAATTTTGGCTAGCCGTGTAACACAGGTAGAAGTTCACCTCGCGGACCTCTAGCCGTTGTCACGTCGTGCCGGCACAGATCAATCAGTCCAGGGGGTGCTATACTTGATGAGCATGGAAGTTGTCACCCCGATATGCCACTTGGCACTGTCTCCCCGGTCCCCGGTCGAGTACGGGGATCAGCCGGATTGGCCGACCTACAGCCACGACTCGGCAAACCCGGCAACCTCCCCATGACGGTCAGCGCGGCGATGCCTGCCTCGGCGATCCTCTCATGCGAGGACAATGTGCCGTTCATGGCGCGGCTGCCCGATGCAGCGTTCAAGCTGATCGTCACGTCGCCGCCCTACAATCTCGGCAAGTCCTACGAGCGTAAATCGGCACTTGAAGTCTATCTTGCGATGCAGGAGCGAGTGATCGGTGAATGCGTCCGTCTGCTGGACGATAGAGGATCGATTTGCTGGCAGGTCGGGAACTACGTCGAGAACGGCGAAATCGTCCCACTTGATGCCTTGCTCTACCCTCTGTTCCGGACACAGGGGCTGAAGCTCCGCAACCGGATCGTCTGGCATTTCGGCCATGGGCTGCATTGCACCAAGCGCCTGTCCGGGCGCTACGAGACGATCAATTGGTGGACCAAGGGAGACGATTACACCTGGCACCTGGACCCGATCCGCGTCCCGTCGAAATACCCAGGCAAGAAGCACTTCAAGGGGCCGAATGCCGGGAAGCCGTCGTGCAACCCGAAAGGCAAGAATCCGAGCGACGTCTGGCTGTTCCCCAACGTCAAGAGCAACCACCCGGAAAAGACGATTCACCCATGCCAGTTTCCGGTCGAGCTGGTCGAACGACTGGTCCTGTCCATGACGGATGAAGGAGATGCCGTGTTCGATCCCTACATGGGAGTCGGCTCGACTATCGTGGCGGCGCTCAAGCACGGGCGCGCGGGCTACGGCTGCGACGTCGTGGAGAGCTACGTCGAAATCGCCCGCCAGCGGGTCGCCGCACTTGAAGCCGGCGAGCTCCGCACGCGGCCGATGGGCAAGCCGATCTACGATCCTGCCCTGCCGCGAGGGGGCCACTGATAGAAATCGGAGCCAAGTACTCGCATCTGAACGGTGAGGAATACCTGCTGGTCCACAAGCCGGATCTGTGGCGGGAGGTGAAGGACGTGATCGCCGGCGTGGACGCCGAATCCTGCAAGACCAAGGTCTCCCGCGAAAAGACGATGCGGGACCGGGTGCTCTATTCGCCGCCCGACGTGAACACGGCGTTCAGGGCCG
This sequence comes from uncultured Chromatiales bacterium, assembly GCA_964347615.1. Lineage (GTDB taxonomy): Bacteria > Pseudomonadota > Gammaproteobacteria > Poriferisulfidales > Oxydemutatoraceae > CAYFZO01. Next base: position 11,673 of record CAYFZO010000031.1, on the reverse strand, counting down.
GGTTCGAATCTCTCGACTGGGAGGAACGGCGCAATACTTTTTGGGTAACGGACGATGAACGGCTGTTACGCAGCATCTACGGGCGTTCCGCAGAGGAACAGCAGCGCAATCCAAGAGGCCGGGCGAGAGCCGATCATGTCCTACAACCAGACCGATTTCGTGAAGGATCGCGTCGCGGTCGAAGTCCAATTTGGCAAGTACGCCTTCGTCGCGCATGATCTCTTCGTCAAGCATCTGAGCTTCTACGTCTCCGACGTCATCGACGTCGGGATCGAAATCCTGCCGATGAAGGAAATGGAGAAGGAAATGTCCAGTGGCGTGCCCTACTACGAGCGCGACCTGCTCAACGTCTTGAGACAGGGGCGGGGCGTGCCTGCCGTGCCGCTGGTCCTGATAGGCGTTTTGCCGTGATCTGCGAAGCGCTTGAGGTCGGAAGGACGAAGGCTGATTCCACCGCCTATTCACGAAATGATGAAATGCCTGGGAATGTCTGGCAGGAAAGAACCCTTGACGACCGAGGGCATGGGCTTAGATCGGTTGATTTTCACCAACACGATTTGATAACGGCTAGCAATTTTGGTGCGGGCGAACGTCAGGAGCATATAACGTGTCTCCCCTTATTCCCCCGTATCCTCCGTGTCTCTCCCCGAGGGATAAACCGAGGGAGACAAACCCCAAGAAGATAAACTAAGCCCAAACCGGGGAAGACAAACCGAGGCCAAACTCCTCTGCGGGTCGGGAGGCTACTCCAGTGCGCCTTCCAGGAACACCCGGATCCTCAACGTCGTGCCGTCCGACGGCGATCTCACCGTAATCGGAAGCTCTGTGGCTCCAATCAACTCGACGCTGTCGCTGCTCACTGTCAAGGTGCCATCGCCCGGCATCCCGGCGATGATGGTCACCATCGCCATCGGCGAGTCTGTGCTCAGGGAAATATCAACTACTGAGTGCCCCGCTGCTGGAGGATTCGGATCCGTCGAGAGTGTCAAATCACCTCTCTTCACCGCCACACTCAGCCTCACCATTTGATTCGGAACCGGCCGATACGCTTGACCATCGGCTTGCAAGCTGATAATCACGCTTCCCGTACTGTTCTCCGTCAGGTGCGGCGGGGAGAGATCGAACCTCACCATGACCTGGGGCTTCGTCGCTTTCAGCGTCACATCCGGCAGCGGCGCCGAAGTCCGAACGCCCGAGGATGGGACCACCTCCACCGACACCGACGCCATCGAATCGATCGCCGCCGTCGTTGCCACCATCACCATCTCGCGCGACTTGTCCGCGTCGAACGTGATGGTTTCATGCTGCGTGCGACCGGCACCGAAACCGAAACCCTGAACAAAACCCTGGTCTGAAATCGCCAGCGTCACCGTCACCATTCGGTCGGCAACCAACGACGGGCTGATCGCTACCTCGAACTCCGTGCTGCGACCCCGCTGAATCTCCACTTCTGTCGGATCGAAACGCAACGACGTCTCCTGCAACACCTCGACCGGCAACGTCGCCGCTTGCGCGCCGCCTGCCAACTCGACGCCGCTCAACGCCTTCACGCTCAACTCTCCGATGGAATCCGCACTATCCGAAGCCACCACCGTCACTTCCGCCGGCACGTTGGCTGCGTTCAAATTGACTTCCAGAACTTGCGGGTTGTTCGGCGTGCCGCCTTGCAGACTCAACCCGTCACCGGAGACCGACACCTCGAACGACGCCGCCTGACCCTGCGGCAAAGTAAAGTCGGTTATCACGTTCAACTCCACTGTCTTTCTCTCTCCCAAATCCAAAACCAAAGCCTCTCCGGGCTGCCCGCCGTCGGGCGTCAATTCGAGCACCACCCGAGGCGCCGTCACCTCGAGCGTCGCCTCAGAACGGGCGTTAATGATTACCTCCAATCCCGCGGAGACGTTCATCGCCGTCGCGGTGACCCGAGCGCGGCTTCCGGTGTTCGCATTCGCCGCCGCGAACACCTCGACGTCAGTGCTTTGCTGGTCTTCTCCCAGATCCACCGTCGTATTGAACGAACCGCCGGCAAAACTCAAACCCGCGTCATCCGGCTCTATCATCAGCCCCACCGTTACCGACTGCCCCATACCCAGCAGCGGATCGGTTTCTACGCGGAGCATCGCGCTGCGGCCTTGCTGGACTTCGACTTGTGCCGAGGGAAGCGTCACCACGACTTTGCCCGCGAGTTCGGTTACGAATCCAAGCGACGGCAACTCGCCGACAACACCGACGTTTTCTCCTTCGCTCGGCACGGACGCCCTTACCGCGTCGGCTGAATCCAGTCCCGGGCTCAAAGCGCGAACCCGAACCAGACTGCTTGAATTCGCCGCGGTCAGAATCAACTCGTTCCCCCAAGGCAAAGTCAAGCCGTCGGCAACGACCAACGTCACCGCCACCCGCTCGTTCCCTTCAAGCGGCGGGGACGTCGCCACCGTGATTTCGATTGACTCTCCTGCCACGAGCGTAAGCGTCTCCGCCGCTTGACCCGCGTGGTCGGAAAGCAACAACTCCACCCCGCGCACCACCTCAACCATCAAGGGCATGGACGATACCACCGCGTTCCCGATCGAAGTTTCCGCATCATTTACCGACGTCGTGACCTCCGCTGAAAACGTCGCGGGGCCCGCGTTCACCGTCACGTCCGCCGTCCTATTTCCCGAATTCAACGGCACGTCACGGGGGTTCACTCCAAGATTGCTGGCGGCGTCCGGAGTCAATATCAGCACCAACTCTTCGTCGTCTTCCAGCGCAGGCGCTACGCCCAACGAGACGTCCGTCAGGGCTATCGCACCTGCCGCGCCGCCGCGAACCAGCCTCACTGCGCTCGGCTCGAACGAAACCGCCAATTGACGCGGCTCCACCACCACCGGCAACTGCGTATCGCCGACCAACTCCGCGCCGCTAACCGCCGACACCATCAGGTTCCCGGACTCCGCGCTGCGCGACGCGCTCACCTGCACCGTCGCCGTCGGCGTCGCCTCGCTCAGCGTCACGCGCGGCGGGTTCACTTCCAGTTCCTCGTCGTCCGCCGAGACGCCGAGAACTATCTCCTGGTTTTCAATCCAAGAATGTCCGTCAAGGTGTAACTCCACCGACGCCTCGTCGCCCGACGTCAACTGCAATTGATTGGGGGGAGAGAACGCTACCGACACCTGCGGCGGTGTCACTTTCAGCGTCAGACTCGGCAACGGCCCCAAATCAACGCCCGAGCTCGTGCGCACGTTCTCCACCGTCACCGACGCCATCGAATCGATCGCCGCGGTTGCTGCCACCCTCACCGTCTCGCGCGACTCGTCCGCGTCGAACGTGACTTCGTGCCGCGTGTCTTCGGCACCGAAAGTGAAACCCTGAGAAAAACCTTGGTCTGAAATCATCAGCGTCACCGTCGTCTGGCGATCCGCAGCCAACGGCGGGTCGATTTCCACCACGAATTGCGTGTCGCGCCCCCGCTGAATCTCCACCAAATCCGGAACGAAACGCAACGACACCGATTGCAACACGCGAATCGGCAACGTCGCCGCTCGTGCCTCCCCGGACAACTCGACACCTTCGACCGGCCCGACCACCAGACGCCCGACCGACTCCGCCCGGTCCGAAGCCGACACCGTCACTTCCGCCGTCATATTCCTTGCGCTCAAACTCACTTGCGTACCGCCTTGCAGGCTCAGCCCCTCACCCTCGACCGACGCCCCGAACACCGCCACGTGGTCGCCCGACAGCGTCAGGTCGGGCAGACTCAACCTCACTGCCTTGCCCGTGCCCGTATTCAGTACCAATTCGTCTCCAGGCGCACCGTCGGCGGGGGTGAGGTCGAGGGCCGCACGAGGTACCGTCGCCCGCAAACCCAAAGTTGGCAGCTCCAAAGTCCGAACGCCCGAGGACGCGGTCACCTCCATGTCCACCGTCGCCATCGAGCCGGGTGCCGCCGTCGCTGCCACCGTCACCGTCTCGTTCGACTTGCCCGCGTCAAACCCGATTTCATGCTGCGTACGATCGGCGCCGAAAGCGAAACCCTGCTTTGAAATCGTCAGCGTCACCGTCGTCTGGCGATCTCCAACCAACGGCGGGTCGATCACTACCTCGAACTGCGTACTGCGGCTACGCGGAATCTCCACCCGATTCGGACTGAAACTCAAACGCACCGATTGCTGCGCTTCGATCGGCAGCGACGCCGTCTCCATACCGCCCGCCAACTCGACGCCGCCGACCGGCCTGACTATCAGACGCCCGACCGGCACCGCATCGGCCGAAGCCGTGACCGATATCGGCTTCGTGTCCTCGTCCGCGGCAAAAGACACCCGAGTCATCTGCACGCCGCCTTGCAGGCTCAGTCCTGCACCCTCGACCGACACCTCGAACTCCGCCGTCTGACTATCGCGCAACATAAAGCCGGTCAGGTTCAACTCCACCGTCCCGCTTGCGCCCAGACCCAGTTCCAAGACGCCGGCGGGGGTGAAGCTGAGAGCCACCTGAGGCGTCGTCGCCTCCAGCGTCACGCGAGACCGGCCGTCAACGCCGACTTCCACCAGTTGACTCCGCACCACCGTCGAGGTGACTTCAGCGGTATTTCCGATGACCGCGTCCGAAGCCGCCGCCACCCCGACGTCACCGTCCGGAGCGCCTTGGTGCAGGTACACCGTGACAGTCGCAGAGCTCGCATCGAGAATGAGGGCTCCTATGCCGGTGAAAAAACTCAATCCCGCGTCGTCCGGTTCGATCGTCAGAGATACCACCGCGTCCTGCCCCGCGGCCAACCGCGGGACGGTCGTCACGCGGAGCATCGCGTTGCCGCCTTGTTGAATCTCGACCACCGGCGACGGCGAAAGCACCACCGGCGACGGCGAAAGCACCACCGTCACTTTATTCACCCTGCCGACTCTCACTCGAAGCGACGCAGCGCCGACGACGCCGACGTTTTCGCCCGCGCCCGACGCCGAAATTCCCCTGATTACATCCAGTCCCTGTATATCCGTGGTGACAGCGACCGTGGCGTCCGGGTTCATCGCGTTCAAAACCAGCCTATTGCCGTCGTGCAACGTCGAACCGGCGCTCTCCAAACGCAGGCGCGGGTCAACGCTCACCGTTACCGTCACCCGCTCGTCCCCCTCGAGCATCGGGTCCGTCGTCACCCTGAACTCGGCGGGTGTGCCGGGGAGGAACTCCACCGAGTCTTGATCCGCGAGGTCGGAGAGCGACAGGTTCACGCCGCGAACGACCTCGACCGCGAGAGCCTCCGTCGTCACCAGTGCGTCTCCGAACGACGACGCGCCCTCGTCCAGCGTCGCGGACACCGCGCCGAGCGCGTTTGACTGGGGCGTCGCTTCGACGGTTACGGTTACGGCGTTGGTTGCCGGGGTCAAGCTCACCGGCCCCGTCGGACTCACCAGCCTCACGCCGTCCGCGCTCAACGAGACCACCAACGTTTCGTCGCCCCGCAACTCAGGCTCGGTTCTCATCGTCACCGCTCTCGAAACCATCTCCGCCGCCGCGCCGCCACGCACCATCAGAATCCGCCCCGGCTCGAACAACACCCGCAGGTTCCGCGCGCTCACTTTATGGCCCGGGTTGTCTTGGATTGCGTGGCGGCCCAAACTCAGAGACACGGGGACGCCGGCGTCGAGGATGCGTGCAGCGTTGAGATGCAACGCTCCATCGGGAACGCTGATGCCGTCATCGTCGACGTCGTCGTTTTGCGGCTTGTAGCGGAACACCAATTTGTCGGTGGAACTCGCTGCGTCGTCGTAGACTGCAACCCGCGTTTCGTTCCCCACCTCCAACGCCAGCGACGGCCAGCTTCCGTCGTTCGCCTGGATCACGTCGATTTCCCCGCTGAATTCAAGCTCGACGACGATTTCCTCGTCGGGGTCGCCCGCCGTATAAGTATCACCTGAGAGCGGAGCCGAAGTGATTGCGACGTCTGACACGGCGGAAAGAAGCTGGTCGTCCAGGGCGAACTCGGCCTCGGAAACGATTTCAAGACCGGAGAAGCACTGCCCGCCACGTCGTTGCCAGCTGGGGCAGGTGTTAGGCGGCGTCGGCGGAGATACGTCGGCAAACGACACCGCCACCGAATTCTCCCCTTGAAGACGAGTCACCGTGAACGTGCCGCTCCGCGTGCTGCCGGCCTCGATCGTTACTTCGGTGGTGGACAACGTTCCGTGGACCGCCTGAAGCTCGATCTCCAAAGCGTACGGTGCGCCTTCACGCAGCGTTGCCCGGAGAACCACGGGTTCGGCCGTCAACGTCGGCGCTTGTTCCTCGCCGGCGAATTCAAGTCTCAGCTTCAGTTGGAAAGGCGAACCGAGGTTTCCGCCCAAGCTAAGCGCCGCGAGATTGGAGAGCGGTCCCTTGAACGCGCCCGGCGGCAACGCGGTCAAGCGATTGTTGTGAAATGCCAACCGAGTTGCTCTTTCAAGGTCCGAGAACAGGCCCGGCGGCAGGGATTCCAATTGATTGTCGGAAAGACGCAACTCCCCCAGAAACACGTAACCGGGAAAAGCCCCCGCCGGTAATTCGGTCAATCGGTTGTTGTTGACGGACAAGTTCCGCAACTGTGGAAGCCTGAAAAACACTTGTTCCGGCAATTCCCGGAGCTGGTTGCCGCCCAGAAGCAAGTTTTGCAAATTACCGTTGTCTGCAAAGATATCGTCCGGCAGTTGCGTTATCCCGTTGCTTCCCAGGTCTATCATTTGCAAATTGCTCAACCCGTTGAAAATACTCGCTGGCCACGTGGCTACTCGGTTGTTCTGAAACTGCAACCTCCTCAGTGCCTGCAGCCTGGCGAATACGCCCGCCGGCAACGCAGTCAAATCGTTGTCGTTCAGCCGCAACTCCGTAAGGCGACCGAGAGCGTCGAACACGTCCTCCGGCAGCGCGGTCAAACCGTTGTTGCTCAGATCCAAACTCTGCAGGTTGTCGAGGTAGAAGAAATCCCCTCTTTTTAGGGTTGTAAGACCTGAGTTGTTGGTTATCGATAGCCGTGTAATGGCGCTGGGGTCGCTTACGTCGGAACAATGAGACCCCTCGCGTATCGCATCCTGAACCTGCGGGGTTCTGTCGCAGACGCCTTCTCTGATGGAGATTTCAACCCTGGTCGATGAACCCAGTGCATAGCCGTCGGAATCAACCAGGTTCAGGCTGAATGTATCGCGCGGCCGCTCGACAAACGCATCGTCCACGATGGGGATCCGGATGGTTCCGCTGCTCGCGTCTGCGGGCACGACGACCTCGCCGCTGCCGGCCTCGTAGTCGTCAGCGTCGGCCGTGCCGTGCTCAATGGTGTAGTGGACGATGATCGGCCTCGCCACGGCGGTGCTGAAGTTGAAGACCGCGTTGATCGTCTCCCCCTCAGCAGGTTCAATTTCGGTCTTTTCAAACGATACCGAAGGCAAGTTCCCGGAGACCTTTTGTCCCGGGAAATCGGTAAGAAAACCGCCCACTCCAACGTTCGCGAGGATGTCGTCTACAGGTTCGGTGACGCTCACGCCGTTTAACTGTAACCCGTTTGGTGCGACGCTGACGCCGTTTTCATCAAAATCCTCTGCTGTGACCGGGTAGACGAAGCTCAGTATGCCGGCGGCGGCGTTGCTTCCCACCACGTAAGTTGCGGTGCGTCGGTCGGCTCCGATCTGCAACGCCAGCGTCGGCGAGGGTGAGCCTTCCGTGATTGGTGAGATGACCAGCCCTCGGTCGAAAACCACGTCAACCCTGATTGTCTCTCCCCCGACGTAGCCGTCCGGGTCTTGCGGGGTCGATGCGAACCGGATTGCTGACACCCGAGGCTCCCCTCCGTCGTAGACAAAATTGATTGTCGGCGCACCCGCAATTTCTAAACCGGGGAAGCATTGTCCCTGGTGTTTCCAATTATCCAAGCAGTTGCCAGGTGGCGGCGGCGGCTCGGAAAAGTCAATCCTGACTTGGTTTCCACCCGTGATTGGGGTCGCAGTGACCGTTTCGCTCTGCGTGCTGCCCGCGGGAATCGTCACCGAATTGGCGGATAGTTGAACACCGGACGCCGTCAGCGCGAGCGTCAGCGGATACGGTGCGCCTTCGCGCAGCGTGAGTTTGACCGTCGCGGGGGTGTCTGCTGAAAGCAAGCTTGTCAGCCTTTTCAGATTGACGTTGGGCGCTTCGTCGGCCGGTTCCAAATTCAGCTCCAATCTGAAAGGAGCGCCGGGATTGTCGTGCAGATGAAGTACTCTCAGGCTCGAAAGTCCCGTGAACGCGCCCTCCGGCAACGCGGTCAAACCGTTGTCGTTCAGTGCCAACCGCAGAACCGAGCCGAGATTGTCGAATACGCCCTCCGGCAACGTGGTCAACTCGTTGTGTCTCAGCCACAACTCCTCAAGGCGACCGAGAACGTCGAATATGTCCGCCGGCAACGTGGTCAAACGGTTGCCGTCCAGCCGCAACCGCCGAAGGTTACCGACACCGACGAACACGCCCGCCGGCAGCGCGGTCAAGCGGTTGTTGAACAGATACAAATCTACCAGCCGGTCGAGGTAGAAGAAGTCCCTTCTTTTCAGGGCTGTAAGATCTGAGTGGTTGACTATCGATAACTGTGTAATGAATCTGGTATCACTTACGTCGGAGCAATGAGACCCCCTGCGTATCGCATCAGCGACCTGCGGCGTTCTGTCGCAGACGCCTTCTCTGATGGAGATTTCAATCCTGGTCGGTGAACCCAGTGCATAGCCGTCGGAATCAACCAAGTTCAGGCTGAATGTATCGCGCGCAAACTCGATAACCTCATCGTCCACGATGAAGATCCGGATGGTTCCTCTGGTCTCGCCTACGGGCACGACGACCTCGCCGTTGCCGGTCACGTCCATGTAGTCGTTGACGTCGGTCGTGCCGGGATCAATGGTGTAACGGACGGTGATCGGCCTCGGCGGGGGGGCACTGAAGCTGAAGACTGCGTTTGCCGTTGCCCCTTCATCAGGTTCAATTTCGCTCTCTCCAACTTCAAACGATACAAAAGGCAGGAAGCCCCCGAGGACCTTTTGTCCCGGGGAACCGGCAAGAAAATCATCCACTCCCAGGTTTGCAGGGAGGCTGAGTACAGGTTCGGTGACGGTCGCGCCGTTCAGCTGCAAGCCGTCTCGTGCGACGCTGACGCCGTCGTCATCAAAATCCTCTGCTTCGACCGTGTAGACGAAACTCAGTACGCCGGCACTGACGTTGCTTTCCACCACGTAAGTCGCAGTGCGTCGGTTGGCTCCGACCTGCAACGCCAGCGTCGGCGGGGAAGATCCCCCCGTGATTGGTGAGATGACCAACCCCCGGTCGAAAACCACGTCAACCTTGATTACCTCCCTCACGGCGTAGCCGTCCGGGTCTTCCGGGGTCGAGGTGAACCGGATTGTTGCCACCTGAGGTGCCATTCCGTCGTAGACGAAATTGATTGTCGGCACACCCGCAATTTCGAAACCGGTGTAGCATTGCCCTTGATGTCTCTGATCGTTATCACAGTCGTTCGGCGGCGTCGGCTCGGAAAAGTCAACCCTGACTTGATTTCCACTCGTGGTCCGGGTCATGGTGAACGTCACGCTCCGCGTGCTGCCCGCGGGAATCGTCACCGAATTGGCGGATAGTTGAACGCCGGTTGCCGTCAGCGCGAGCGCCAACGGATACGGCGCCCCTTCGTGCAGCGTGAGGTTGACCATCGCGGGTTCGGACGTTGAAAGCAAGCTTGACAGCCTTTCCGGATTGACGTTGGGCGTTTCGCCGGCCGGTTCCAAGCCCAACGCCAATCTGAAAGGAGCACCGGGATTGTCATGCAGCTGAAGCGATATCAGGCTCGAAAGTCCCGAGAACGTGCCCTCCGGCAACGTGGTCAATTCGTTGCCGTTCAGGGTCAGTATTTCAAGGTTGCCGAGACCGGCAAACACGCCCTCCGGCAACGTGGTCAAATCGTTGCCGTGCAGGTACAATTTCTCAAGACTCCTCAATTGCAGGAAGTCTTTCTCTTTAAGTCTATCTATGCCTCGGGCGCTAAGAGTTAGTTCATCTATACCATTTATAGTGCTGATATTTGCGTCTCTGCAAGAACTGAGGCCTCTACTTAGACGGTCACGAATCTGCGGCGTTCTGTCGCAAACCCCTTCCGCGATAAGAACCTCCAACCTTGTTTGGTTCCCCAGCGTATAACCAGCGGAATCAACCAAGTTCACGTAGAAGCTTTCGCGCACCGGTTCGATATCATCATCGTCCACGATAGGGATCTCGATGGTTCCGCCGGTCGCGTTTGCAGGTACGACGATCTCGCCGCTGCCGGCCTCGTAGTCGGCAGCGTCGGCCGTGCCGTGGTCGAAAGTGTAGCGGACGGTCACCGGCATCGTCGGCGCCGAGTCAAGACTGAAGGCCGCCCTAGCCACTCCCCCCTCACCGCCCCAAATCCGATTGTCACTATCCGTAAACGATATGGTAGGGAAAGCCCGGACCTTTTGTTCCGGAAAATCGGCAAGAAACTCATTTCCCAGGTTTGCCAGGTTCGCGGGGAGGTCGCCTACAGGCTCGGTGAGGGTCGCGCCGTTCAACCGCAAGCCGTCTCGCACGACGCTGACGCCGTCTTCATCAAGGTCGCCTATTCTGACCACGTAGACGAAGCCCAGTCTGCCGATGAGGGCGTTGCTTGCCTTCACGTAAACGTTGCTTTCCGTCACGTAAGTTGCGTCGCGTTGGTTGGCTCCGACCTGCAACGCCAGCGTCAGCGAGGATGCGTCCGGCTGCGAGGGAGATCCCTCCGTGATGGGTAAGATCGCCAGCCCTCGGTCGAAAACCACCTCAACCGTGATTGCCTCTCCCCCGATGTAGCCGTTCTCCGGGTCTTGCGGGGTCGAGGTGAACTGGATCGTTGTCACCTGAGGCGCCATTCCGTCGAAGGCAAGATCGAGCACCGGCTCTGTCGCAATTTCGAAACCGGTGAAGCATTGCCCTTGATGTTTCTCTTCCTCCGGGCAGTCGTTCGGCGGCGACAGTGGCTCGGAAAGGGTTATCCTGACTTGATTTTCAACCGGGTTTCGGGTCATGGTGATTGTTTCGCTCTGCGTACCGCCCGCGGGAATCGTCACCTGATCGGTGGATAGTTGCACGCCGGTTGCCGTCAGCGCGAGCGTCAACGGATACGGCGCGCCTTCGCGCAGCGTGAGGTTGACCATCGCGGGGGTGTTTGCTGAAAGCAAGTCCGCCAGCGTTTTCAGATTGACGTTGGCCGCTTCGTCGGCCGGTTCCAACCCCAACGTCAATCTGAAAGGAGCGCCGGGATTGTCATGCAGCTGAAGCGATCTCAGGCTCGGAAGTCCCGTGAACGTGTCCTTCGGCAACGCGGTCAGACGGTTGCTGCTCAGTGCCAACCGCAGAACCGAGCCGAGATTGTCGAATACGCCCTCCGGCAACGTGGTCAGATCGTTGCCGTCCAGCCGCAACTCCGTCAGGCGACCGAGATTGTCGAATACGCCCTCCGGCAACGTGGTCAGATCGTTGCCGTCCAGCC
>CAYFZO010000031.1:0-79 GCA_964347615.1 uncultured Chromatiales bacterium | reverse complement strand
GCAACTCCGTCAGGCGACCGAGAGCGTCGAACACGCCCTCCGGCAGCGTGGTCAGATCGTTGCCGTTCAGCCGCAACCG
>CAYFZO010000030.1:0-19247 GCA_964347615.1 uncultured Chromatiales bacterium | reverse complement strand
ACTTTGCTTGACGTCTCGGCTGACACGTCGATATGCGACCGCACGCAGGCGGTCCGGAACGCCCTCAATCAACTGTGGGAGGCCGGCGAGGGCGCTGACTGCCGGAACTTTCCGGCCGACTTGTTGAGGATTGCGACGTCCCTGGATTTGAGCGGCGCGGACTTGAGCGGCTTGACGTCGGACGATTTCGCGGGCATGGAGTCGCTCGAACGACTGGACTTGAGCGGCAGCCGCGGTTTGCAAGCGCTGGGGGCGAACGCGTTCGGCGGTTTGGACGGCTTGAGGCGGCTGGACCTGTCGTCAATGGGCCTGAGGACGCTGGATCCCCGGGCTTTCACCGGTCTTGAAAGCTTGGAGCAGTTGCTGTTGTACGACAACGACCTGCGTGAACTGCCGGCGGGAATATTCTCGGGCTTGAGCGGTCTGGGTGCGCCGTGGGGAAGCCTGCGCGTCGAAGGCAACCCGGACGACGACTCGCCGCGTTTCGTTCTGCCCGCGGTGTTTCGGGTCACGCAGGTTGCGGACGACGCGCTCGATTTTCATCTTTACCTGGCGCAAGGTGCGCCGTTTGAGCTGTCGTTTCCGTTGACCGCGCAAGGTACCTCTTCGTCCACGTCCCCGACGATGGTGATTCGGGCGGGGAGTACGCGAAGCGAGACCTTGAGTGTCACCCGCCAAGCTGGTCGGGCCCTGCGTTTGAGTTTGGGCGATCCGCCGGCGTTGCCCCAACGTAACTCAGGGGGTAACTCAGGGGGTAACTCAGGTTGCGGTTACGCTCCCTGCTACGCCGGCTTTGAGATCGCCTCGGGGCCGCCGCTCGTCTACGACGGTACGCGTTCACCGCCGCGGATCACGGCGATTGAGTTTTCGGCGCCGCGCCATTTCGCCGACGGCTACGTTGCGGGGGTGGAGACGATGATCGTCGACGTGATTTTCGACAAGGTGCTGATCGTGGATACCACGGACGGTGCGCCGACGTTGCAGTTGCAGGTCGGGCGCGCGGCTCCCACCGCGTCTTACCTGCCGAGTCAGACCGACGTCGACAGGCTGCGTTTCAGTTATGCGCTCGCGTCGGCCGACGTGGATGACGACGGCGTCCGCGTCGTTTTGGGTGGATTGGAGTTGAACGGCGCGACCGTGCGCGACGCTTTCGGCGTGGACGCGGTGCTTTCATTGGTGGGCTTTCTTGACTCCGTCGCCGACCGCAAAGTCCGTCAAACCAGTGGGGTGTCGTTTGAAACGAGTTCGGTGTCGTCCACGGAAGGTGCGACGGCCGAGTTGCCTTTCCGCCTGGATCCGCCGGCACCGCCGGGATTGACGGTGAGCTACCGCGTCGGTGCCCCCGGCGACGTCGCGGACGCCGACGACTACGGCGACGGCGGCAGCGGCGTGGTTTCGGGCGCGGTCGCGGTTGGGACGGGCGCGACGCGGGGCACGGTTCGTATTCCGATCCGGGACGACGAGGTAGCCGAACCGTTCGAGGAGTTTTTCACGGTGTCGCTGTCTCCTTCGGACGACTACTTCGTGGCCGCGCCGTCCACGGCGCGGGTGGTGATCGTCGAAGGGGTTTGCGACCGCACGCCGAGAGTGCGCGAGGCGTTGACCCCATCGCAGTTCTCCGGTTGCGCCGCCGTCACAGAGGCGTATCTGTCTTCGCGGCGGGATCTTGACCTGAGTTCCATGCGAATGACCACGGTCAAGCAGGGGGATTTCCTGGGTCTGACCGGTCTGGGAAGCTTGTCGTTGAACGACAACTTTCTGCGAAGTTTGCCGGAAGGGGTGTTTTCCGGCCTCACGAGTCTGGAAGCGCTTCATTTGGGTGCCAACCCAGGTTCGCCTTTCAGTTTTCCGCTGAGGGTCGAACTCGCCGGCGGGCCGCAGGCGCCGCTGGTGGCGACCCAGCCGGTGCCGGTCAGGCTGACGCTGCGCCACGGGGCGCCTTATGAGTTGACCGTCGACGTCTCGTTTTCCGGCGGTTCGTCGAGTACTCCGAGCGTGACGATTGCGGCGGGCAGTACGCAAAGTGAGGTGTTCTTCGTGACCCGTGCCCTCGACGCGATGAATTTGGGCGTGACGCTCAGCGTGTCGCCGCCGCCTAATTCCTGTGATTCAGACCGGCAACAAGACGGCCAATGTTTCACGGGCTTCGACGTCACACCGGACGACCGGTCTTTCCGGGCGACGCCCGGTTCCCCCGATTCTGCTCCGACGGTGTGCGGTCGAACGCCGGGGATTCGCGACGCGATCCTGCGGCTGCCGGGCAGCCCCGCGAGTTGCGTCGGCTTTCCCTACGAGGCGCTGGGTTTTGCGGCGTATCTGGACGCGAGCAACGTGGGCTTGAGCGCGGTTTCGAGGGCCGACTTGGTGCCCATGATCCGGCTTCAAGATTTGGACTTGAGCGGCAACGCGCGGTTGCAAGCGCTCGACGAGTCGGTGTTCGCCGACCTCGGCGACCTGATGCGTCTGGATTTGTCGTCCGGCGGGTTGCGTGAGTTGCACCCGAGGGCTTTCGTGGGTCTCGGGCGTCTGGAGCAGCTGCTGTTGCAGGACAACGATCTGCAAACCTTGCCGGCGGGGATTTTCGAGGGTCTGATCGATCTGGGCGGTGCTTCGGGGAGTTTGCGTCTTGAGGGCAACGCCCCCGCTGACGGTTCTTCGAACTTCGCGTTGACCGCGCAGCTGAAAGTCGCCGACTTGTCGGGCGACGATTTGGATTTTTACCTGTATCTGGCGGAAGGCGCACCTTTCGACCTGAGGTTTCCGTTGACCGCGACGGGTTCCGCCGGCGAGGTTTCCTCGACGGTGAGGATCTCGGCGGGAGACGTGCGAAGCGAAACCATGCACGCCGTCCGCGCCGCCGGTCAGACGCTGCGCTTGAGTTTGGGCGACCCGCCGGCGTTGCCTCAAGGTGACTTGGGGGGTGACTCAGGCTGCGGTTACGACCCTTGCTACGCCGGATTTAAGATCGCGTCGGGCGAGCCGTTGGTTTATTCCCGCACGTCGTCGTCGCCACCGCAGGTGACGGGCGTCGAGTTCTCGGCGCCGCGCTACTTCGCCGACGCCTACCTCAACGACGGCACCAGGAAAGTACCATCGTCCATCACAAGCGGCGACGTTACCCCGGGCGGGGAGACGTTCGCCGTCGACGTGATTTTCGACCAGGAGTTGAGCGTGGATACCTCGAACGGCGAACCGGAGTTGATACTGGAGATTGCAGGCACCGAGACCACCGCGACCTACGTGGGGGTGACGGACTTGGGTACCGGACTGCGTTTCATTTACACGGTCGGCTGCGAGATAGACTCTCTTGGTGGCGTCTCATCCTCCGATTTCTGCGACTCCGATGACGATGACGGCGTCCGCGTCGCCGCTTTGCGCCTCGACGGCGCCGTTGTCGCCGACGCTTTCGGCACGGCTGCGGACTCGTCGTTGGCGGACGTCTTGAACGTCTCCGGCCCCGGAGTTCGGACGGGCGGCTTGTTGCGGTTCGACGCGGCCTCGGCCGAGGACGCAGCCTCGGTCGAGGTGGTCGAGGGAGAGACGCTCGAGCTGGGTCTGACCGCGAGTCTGATACCGCGGACGGCGATCACCCCCAGCTACCGCGTCGGCGTACCCGGCGACGTGGCCACCGCCGATGATTACGTGGACCGCAGCAACCTCAGACTCCGCGTCACGCGGGGGGCACCGTTCCATGAAATATGGATGGAGAGGGAAGGTGAAGCCGACTTCGAGGTCGGCGTCGTGCAGTGGTCCATTGTCATTGACGTTCGGGACGACGAGGTGATCGACGCGCCGCGCGAGCGTTTCACGGTGTCCCTGAGGGATCCCGGTTCCGACGCCTACGTTTTGGTTTTCCCGGCGACGGTGGCGGTCACGATCAGGGAAGGGGTTTGCGACCGCACCGAGCAGGTGCGCGACGCGTTGATGAGGGCGGCCGGCGTCGGCGCGTGCACCGACGTGACGGCGTCGGACTTATTCGCCCAAACCGAGCTCGACCTGAGCGAGGAGGGCATCGCGTCCCTGAAAGGGGGCGATTTCTCGGGTCTGCCTCGGTTGCGGTCGTTGCGGTTGGACGACAACGATTTGCGCAGCTTGCCGGCGGGGATCTTCGCGGGTCTGGATTTGGGGTCGCGTGATGGCAGTCTGCATCTTCGCGGCAACCCGGACGTCGTCTCGCCGGATCTTGTTTTCACCGTGGAGTTCAGGTTTGTGCGCTTCGTCGCCGATGATCAAGGCGGCCATCAAGCCGAGCTGGTTCTGTATTTGGCTCAAGGCGCGCCGTTCGACGTGACGGTTCCGTTGGTTGCGGAAGGCGCGACCGGTTCTCCGGTTCCCTCTGAAGCGACGATTCCGGCGGGCGAGGTGCAAAGCGCCCGGTTCAGCGTGAGTCGCCAAGCCGGGGAAACGGTGACCCTGCGCTTGGGCGCGCCGGTTCCGGCGTTTCTGCCGCGGGGCAGCTGCGGTGCCCCGCCTTGCTACAGCGGCTTCCGGATCGCGGCGAGCGAGACGCCGTTCGTCTACGACGATTCGCCGGAGCGCCGCGTGGAGGGCGTGGAGTTCACCCCGCCGCCGCAATACTTGGACGACGGGTATATCGCGGGGTTGGAGACGGTCGTGGTCGAGGTGGTTTTCGACGGGGAGTTGCTCGTGGACGTTGCGGGCGGCGAACCGTCGTTGACGCTGCAAGTCGGGGAGACCATGCGCACCGCGACTTACATACCATCCTCGGCATCATCCCCGGGCACGGGCAACACGCTGAGTTTCAGCTACGCGCTCGCGCGGGAAGACCTCGATGCGGACGGTCTCAGCGTCGCCTCGGCGCAAGGTTTGCGACTGAACGGCGCGACGGTGACCGGCAACTCCCTCGTGGACGCGGACGTTTCGTTGGCGAGGTTTGTTTCCTCTCCCGCCGCCGACCGCAAGGTTCACAGGTCGCACTTGGTGAGTTTCAGTCAGGCCAACCCGATTACAGGGATGGAAGGCGATGATCTGGCCGTGCCCATAAGCATCAGACCGGCGCCGTTGCAGAGTGCGTCGCTCGTCGTCCGCGTCGGCGCCGGTCGCGCCGGCGACGTGGCCGACGCCGCCGATTACGGCTTGGGCGGCATCGAGACGTCCTTCGTGGACTCCAATCATCGTTTCGAAATGAGAAACGTCAGCGTTTCAATCGTGGACAACCGGGAGATAGACCCGCCGAGCAGGTTTTTCACGTTGTATCTGCCGCCGCCCGCCCCCGGCGACGACTACGTCGTGGGTTCTCCGTCGTCGCTCAGGATTACGATCAGCGAATCGGGGATCTGCGACCGTACGCCGCAGGTTCGGGACGCGGTGTTGTCGGGACTAGGCAGGACTGATTGCGAGTCCATAGACAGCGTGGTCTTGGCCGAGTTCACCGGCACCTTGGATCTGAGCTCTACAGGCATCACCGCCCTTCAGTCGAAGGATTTCTCGGGTCTTGTCAACGTGGAAGGATTGGTTTTACGCGACAACGCGCTGCAAACCTTGCCCGAGGGCGTATTCGCCGGGCTGGGTGCGTTGGAGATCCTGAATCTGGTCGACAATCAATTGCAGGCGTTGCGTACGGACGCTTTTGCCGGGCTGGGCGAACTGAGGGAACTGAGACTGCAAGGCAATCAATTGCAGACTTTGCCGGCGGGCGTGTTTGCCGGGCTGGACCAACTGGCAAAGCTGTTTCTGTCCGACAATGATCTGCGGGCTTTGTCCGCGGGCACGTTCACCGGTCTCGGCGCATTGATAGAGTTGCACCTGCATAACAACCTGCGGTTGTCGAGGTTGTCGCCGGGTCTGTTCTCGGAGCTTGGGAGCCTTCAATGGCTGTCTTTTTACGGGGATGGTCTGTCCGAGTTGCCGGCGGGTGTTTTCGTGGGGCTTTCGAGCCTGAGGGCGCTTAGGCTGGAGAACAATCCCGGCGGTACTTTTCCCCTCACGCTGGGGTTTGAAATCATCGGCGAGAGTACCGGTTCCGTGCATCTCAGGGCCACGTTGCGCGAGGGGGCGCCGTATCGCGTACAGGCTGACCTTTCAATAAAGGGCGGCACTTCATCGTCTTCCATGAGGGTGATTCCGGCGGGCAGCACGTACAGCGAGTCGTTCACCGTGTCCACCCCATCCGGTATGACGCCGGTCGAACTGGGGTTCTCCGGCGCGACGGCGTACGGTACGGAGAACTGCGCGGTCTGGCAGAGGCATCCTCCTATGCCCACCGGGGAGTGCTTCCCCGCTCTGGAAATCGATTCGGACGCGCAGCTGATTCTGGACGACGCCGCGGCCGACCCGCCGATATGCGATCGTACGCCGGGCATCCGCGACGCCATTCTCGACTTGAGGGACGGCGCCGGCTGTGCGGACTTTCCGATTTACGTGTTGAGAAACGTGGCGCGTCTGGACGCGAGCGCCGCGGGTTTGAGCGGTTTCGAGCGTTCCGATTTCAACGACGTGGAGTCGCTTGAGCGTCTGGACATGAGCGGCAACGTCGGTTTGCAAGCGCTGGGCGCGAACGCGTTCGGCGACGGTCTGACCGGGCTGAAGCGCTTGGATTTGTCGTCGGGGGGTCTGAACGATTTGCACCCGCGGGCTTTTGCGGGTCTGAGCGGCCTGGAGCAGTTGCTGCTGCACGACAACGACTTGCGTGAACTGCCGGCGGGGATCTTCGCGGGTTTGAGTGGTCTGGGGGGCGTTTCGGGGAGCTTGCGCCTCGAGGGCAACCCGGACGACGACTCGCCGGGTTTCGTTCTGACCGCGGAGTTCCGGGTCGTGAGCACCGACACCGACGCGCTCGAGTTTGATCTGTATCTGGCCCAGGGCGCACCGTTCGAGGTGTCGTTTCCGTTGACCGCGGCGGGTTCGACCCCCGCTTTCTCGACGAGCCCGACGCTGACGATTCCGGCGGGGGGCACGCGCAGCAGCGAAACCTTGAGCGTCACCCGCGAAGCCGGTCGGACGCTGCGTTTGAGTCTGGGTGCCCCGTCGTCGCTGCCGCAAGGTAACTCGGGTTGCGGTTATGCTCCTTGCTACGCCGGCTTTGAAATCGCGTCGGGTGCGCCGTTGGTCTATGAAGGCGAGGCAGGGGCGTCGCCGGCGCCTCAGGCGACCACGGTGCGGTTTTCGTCGCCGCGCTACCTCGCCGCCGGCTACGTTGCCGGGGTGGAGACGATTTTCGTCGACGTGGTTTTCGACAAGGGGTTGATCGTGGATACCTCGGGTGGTGCGCCGTTGTTGTGGTTACGGGTCGGGGACCGCCTGCGTAGCGCCGACTATCTGCCGGGGCGGACTGCCGGCAACGTCTTGCGTTTCGGCTACGTGCCCGCGGCGGAGGATCTTGGCGACGTCCGTATTGCCTCGGTGAGCGGGTTGGAATTGAACGGCGCGACCGTGCGCGACGCTTTCGGCACCGACGCGAACCTTTTGCTGCCCGGCAATTTCCTGAGCTCGGTCGCCGACCGCCAAGTTATTGCGACGCACTTTGTGTCGTTTGACTTCGAGACGGTTTCGACCGAGGAGGCCCGGACGACGCTCGAGTTGTCTTTCACGGTCGTCCCGCCGGCGAGGTCGGTGCTGCCCGTCGGCTACCGCGTCGGCGCGCCGGGAGACACCGCGGACGGCGACGACTATGCCGACGTTGCCGCCGGCGAGATCTCGAGCACGGTCATGGTTGGGGCGGGCGCGACGCGCGGCACGATTCGGATTTCGATCCGCGACGACGACGAGATCGAGCCGCCGAGCGAGTTTTTCACGGTGTCGCTGAGCACGCCGACCGGGAGCGGCTATATCCTGGTTTCGCCGTCGGCGGTCACGGTCGAGATCACCGAGAGAGGGATCTGCGATAGGACGCGACAGGTTCGCGAGGCGCTTGTCGACGTCTTAGGTGCCGCCGATTGTGCCGACGTGACCGAGGGAGATCTGGTTCGAGTCGCCGGTACGTTTTCCATAGCTGCCGACCTGAGTCGCCTCAAGCGAGGGGATTTCGCCGGCCTCAGCGAAGTGAGAACCCTGTTTCTGACCGGAAACCGCTTGACCGCGTTGCCGGTGGGCGCGTTCGCCGGCCTCGATGAACTGGTGTCCCTGTATCTGGACCAAAACTTCCTGACCACGTTGCCGGTGGGCGCGTTCGCCGGTCTCGACGAACTGAGACGACTGTATCTGGACCAAAACCGCCTGACCAGGTTGCCGGCGGGCGTGTTTGACGGCCTCGGCAAACTGGAGCTCCTGCGCCTGCACCTCAACCGCTTGACCGCGTTGCCGGCGGGCACGTTCGCCGGCCTCGGGGAACTGGAGGAATTGATTTTGAACGACAACCAATTGACCACGTTGCCGGCGGACGTGTTCGACGGCCTCGACAAATTGGAAGTCCTACGTCTGTCCGACAACTACTTGACCGCGTTGCCGGCGGGCACGTTCGCCGATCTCGGCGCGCTGGAGCGCCTGCGTCTCGACGACAACCGGTTCGCCCGTTTGCCGAGAGGCGTGTTTCGGGGGATCCCGAATCTGGACACGTTGCACTTAGGGGACAACCCCGGTGCCGAGTTTGAATTGACGGTGCATCTCGAGCCCGTGGCGCGGGCACGGTCGGATGGCACGTTGTCGCTCAGGGCCGGGTTGCGCGAGGGGGCGCCCTATCCTCTGCGGGCAGGGGTGGTGGTATCCGACGCCGAGATCCCGGGGCTGCCCGACGGCGTCGTGACGATTCCGGTGGGCGAGGAGCACAGCGAGACGTTCCTGGTGTCTCCGACGGGGCGGTTTCCGACGCTGACGTTGGTCGCTTTATCGTCGCTGCCCCGCAACTGCTCCTCTTCGGATCAGGTCGACGGTCAATGCTTCAGCGGTTTCACGGTCGACTGGGGCACCGAGTTCAGCTTGGACGACGACGTCGCCCCGGACGTGTCGGGGATCATGGTCGAGGTCGGCAAGGAAGCCGTCGCCCACGTCCACTTCAGCGAAAGGACTTTCGTGATTCCGGGTGCGGACGGCGGCAACCCGACGTTGAGCCTGGAGATAGGCGGCGAGGAGCGGATTGCGGTCTACGACGAGGATTTGAGTTCCAGCGCCACCTTGGTGTTCCGGTATACACCGCGGAGCGACGACGAAGACTTGAGAGGCGTTGTCGTTTCCGACGGTGGGTTGACTCTCAACGGCGCGAGCATCACCGACCTTGCGGACAACCCTGTGGATCTTTCCTACTTCGATTCATTGACGCCTGACGATTACTCGGTTGAAGTGAGCGCGGCGGCCGAGAGGAGAGAGGTGGAGCTGGTGTTCAGTCCGGACGTGGTCGACGTCAGCCCGGGCGGGCGCGTCGCGTTCATGCTGGAGACGATCCCGGCGTTCAGGGCTGGTGAGTCGGCGACGGTGAGGTTGACGGCGTCGTCCGGGATTTCCCTGGCCAGTGTCGGGAACGACGCCGAGGGTGGTGCCGAGGATGGTACCGGGGAGGTCTTGACGCTGTACTTGGACGGCGAGACGGCACAACGCGAGATCAGTGTTTCGGTGGCCAGCGGCACCCGGTCGGGGCTGGTCACGGCGGCGTGGGAGAGTTTCTCCGGGTTCGATCCGGTGCCTCCGCGGTCGTCGTTGGCGGTGAATCCGGTTTCGGTCACGTTCACGCCGGACGCGGTCAGCCTCGAGCAGGGCAGCAGCGTCGCAGTGTCGGTGGCGACGATGCCCGAGTTGTCTCCCGGTCAGTCGGCGATGGTGACGCTGACGGCGCAGGCGGGGCTTTCTTTCGACGGTGGCGGGCGCGCTGTGACGCTGCACTTGGACGGGGCGACGCCTCGGCGCGAGGTCAGGGTCGGGGCGAACTTCGACGCGCCGCCCGGGGAGATCGGGATTAGGGCGGTGCTGAGCGGCAGCGGGTTTGCGCCGGCGGACGAGCAACCGTCGTTGTCGGTGAACGTGACGCTCAGGGTGGTGTCGGTTTCGGTGGAGTTTGACGTGGTGGCCGAGGCGGTGTTGACGGTCTCGGACGATGCCGAGGTGACGTTGCGCTTGGGCGAAACCTCCGGGCTGTATCCGGGTGAAGTGTTGGAGTTCATCGTGACGATCGAAGGTTCGGGACTGGACGTGTCCCGGCAAAACCTGAGTTTGACGGCGTCCGGGTCGGCCACGGTGTTGATTTTCGCGCAAACGCCGGGCGCCAGAGGGACATTGACGGTGACGTCGGCGCGTCCGGCGGCGGTGAGGCTGGGAGAGACGGCGTTGCCGGTGCGGGTCGAGCGGGACCTGCGGTTGTCGTTCGATCCGGCGGCAGTGGTTTTGAGGGCGGGCGGCTCGTCCGCGGTCGTGGCGTTGACGTTGGAAAGGAACGATTTGCTCGAGCCGGACGAGACGGTGGAGGTGACGCTGACGCCGAGTCCGGGTCTCGAGGTGAGGTCGGAGTCGGGAGAGAGCCTGACGATGGTGACGCTGGGTCGCGGCGCCGACGCGACCACGCGCGTACGGGTCAGCGCGAACCGGGACGCCGACTACGCGACCCCCGACGCGGAAAGGATGAGCGCGACGACGTCGGCTTTACCGGACAACGCGCGGGTGGCTGAAACCACGCTGAGGGTCACGGTGGAACAACGCCAAATCAACGTGATGTTCAAGCCGAAACGGATCACATTGGTGCGTGGCGGCGCGTCGGCGACGGTGATGATGATAACCGAGCCTGAGTTGCAGAGCAGCGAGGCGTTGGTGATCTCGTTGAGCGCGACCGGCGTGGCGGTGGTGAGCCCGACGGGGCCGGTGAGGTTGACCACGGCAAACAACGTCGTGCCTGTGACCGTCGCAGCGCCGCCCGGGTCAAGCGCGCTCGGCGTGGTGTTCGCGACGCTGGACGAGGACGCGTCGTCGCTCGGGGAAGCGCGAATGACGACGGAGTCTCTCGTGGTCGACGTCATTCGCAGCGTGAACCTGTCGCTCTCCGACCTCGTGGGTCAAGACTTGGTGAGGTTCGTCGCCGGCGAAACGACCGAGGTCAGGGTGACGACGGACCCGGTGCTCGAGGGGGACGAGCGGGTGACGGTGACGTTGAGCGTTGACCCGCGCCTGAGTTTGAAGAGCGCCGGTTCGGCGTTGATCGGCGGCAATAGGCTGGTTTTGAGCGCGATGAACCCGGACGCCACGGTCGCTGTCACCGCGGAGATACCGGGACTGAATCTGGTCGACGGGATTTCGGCGTCGGGCGCGGGAGAAAACGTCAGCGTCGCCGCCACCACGTCGCTTCGAGTGATAACCGACGTGGCGGCTGAAGTGACGCTGGTGCTTTCGCCGTCGCCGGTGGTCGAGGTTCAACAAGGCGGCAGCACGATGCTTCGCGTGACGACCGAGCCGCAGTTGGGCATGGGTCAGATAACGACGGTATCTCTGGTGATTAAACCGGAAGACGTGGGATTGAGTTTCGTCACCGTCGCCGGCAGATCATCGGAGACCACGGTGAGACTGGACCAAGGCCAACCGTTCCTTGACCTCGAGGTGGCGGCGGATTCGGACGCGGCCATCGGAATTACCGCTCAAGTTACCTCGGCGGTGTTGGAGAATTTCCGGGCGGAAGTCGACGTCGACGGCCGGTCTCGCGTGACGCTGAAGGCGACGCTGCCTCAGGTGTTCATCAGATTCGAACCCACTCCTTTGGCACTGGGTCTGGGCACAAGCGAGACGGTGACGCTGGGTTTCGGCGGCTTTACGTTGAGCGGCGGTCAGATCGCGTCGTTCGAGGTGTCGGTCGAGGGTGCAGGACTGAGGTTGGAAGGCGGCGTGAGATCTATCCGAGTGTCTTTTGTCGCGGGCGAGAGTTCGACGCCGATATCGATCACGGCTTCGGCCGATGCGGCGTCGGTCGGGCGTCTGGTGGTCATGCCGGTCAGCGGTGTCGAGTTGGAAAGCGGTGCGGAAACGGCGGCGTTGCCGATCGAAGTGTTGCAATCGGTGTCGTTGGGTTTCGATCCGGACGTGGTGAAGATTCCGCGGGGCCGCAGCACGGAATTCAAGGTGGTAATCAACCCGTCGTTGGTTGCGGATCGCAAGACGACGGTGACGCTGGCGATTTCAGACCAGGGTTTCGCTTTCGGCGACGGGGAGACGCAGCGTGAAACCATCACGTTCGACGCGGGCAGGTCGAGCGAGACGGTGGCGGTCGCAGTGACGGCGGCGGTCGGCTCGATGGTGGCGGTGGAGGTGGAGGTGACCGCGTCCTCGGGCGTTGCTTTGGTGCCGCTGCCGAGTTTGCCGGCGAGTGTGAGTTTGCAAGTGCTGCCGCCGCTGGAGATTGTTGTGATGATCGAAAACGAATCTTCGATGGTGTCGGTGAGGGAAGGTGCGACTGCGATGATCACCGTCCGGGCGGCCCCGGAACCGTTCGAGGCCCTGGCAATCGGCTATGTGATCGGCACGGACGGCGACGTCGCCACGGTCGACGCCGACGGGAACGACTATACTGACGTCGGCGGCGGCAGGGTCACGATCGGGGCGGGCGAGGAGAGCACGACCATCGAGGTTCGAATCACCGACGACGAGGCAATCGAAGCGACCCGGGAATTTTTCAGGGTGTCCCTGACCGCCTCCCCTGAAGACGCAGCCTACGTACTGGCTTCACCCGGGCAAGCCACGGCGATCGTGGTCATCAAGGAAGGCGTGTGCGACAGGACGTCGCAAGTTCGAGACGGGATTGTGGGGTTGATCAGCGGCGTCAGCGACTGCGCCGAGGTGACGGATGACGATTTATCCGGGGTATCAGGCGCTTTGGATCTGAGCTCCACGGGCATCGCCGTTCTCAATGCCGGTGATTTTTCAGGTCTCGGCAGCTTGGAGAATTTGGAGTTCTGGAACAATCGACTGAGCACCCTATCGGCAACCGTGTTTTCAGATCTCGGCAACTTGGAGAATTTGGCTCTTCATCAAAACCAACTGACCACCTTGCCGACGACTGTATTTTCAGGTCTCGCCAACTTGCGGCGGTTGAACCTCCTTGGAAATCAACTGACCACCTTGCCGCCGGGCGTATTTTCAGGTCTCGGCAACTTGGAAGGGTTGGCTCTCAGTTTCAACCGACTGACTGCTTTGCCGCCGGGCGCGTTCTCGGGACTTTCGAGCCTGAGATCGCTTTATCTGAGTGACAATCCCGGCGCTCCTTTCAGATTGACGTTGCGTTTGGAACCGGCCGACGAAACGCCCAACGTCAATCTGAAAAGGGTGACGGACTTGCTTTCAGAAAACGTCCCCGCGAGGGTCAAACTCACGCTGCGCGAAGGTGCGCCGTATCCGTTGACGTTCGCGCTGACGGTGTCCGGCGTTGAACTATCCACCGATTCGGTGACGATTCCCGTGGGCGGCACGCAGAGCGAAACGTTCACCATCACCCGAAACATGGATGGAAATCGGATCAGGATAACCCTTTCCGAGCCGCCGTCACCGCCGGACGACTGTCCGACTGAGGTGAGATTTGAACAGGACCGTTGCTTCTCCGGTTTCGAAATTGTCCACGACCGAACGGCACCTAGGGCGACAACGATCCGGTTCGTCTCGGCCCCGCAAAACCCGAACGGCTACGTCGAGGGGGACGTAATCAGGGTTGACGTGGTTTTCGACCGAGGGCTGGTGATAGACCCACCAATTACGGAGAGGGCTTCATCCTCACTGACGCTGGCGTTGCAGATCGGAGCCGACCGACGCACCGCAACTTACATGGTGGAAAGCAACGCCCTCGCCGGCATACTGAGCTTCGTCTACGTGGTCGGAGCAGAGGATTTTGACGACAACGGCGTCAGCGTCGCGCAAGACGGCTTGGAGTTGAACGACTTGACCGTCACCGACGTATTCAACAACCCTGCGAACCTAAGAATGGATGGTCTTCTTGCCGATTTTCCGGGACAAAAGGTCCGAGCTTTCCCTTTCATATCGTTTGAGGAGCCCGACGGTCAGATTTGGGTCGATGAGGGGGAAACGTTAAACGCGGTCTTCAACTTCAGCGACGCCGTGAAGATGCCGACCACCGTCCGTTACGTCCTTGAGCCCGACACGGCCGACGCTGACGACTACGTGGACGTGGCCGGCAGCGGCGAGGTCGTCGTGCCCGAAGGCGCGACCGGCGGAACCATCCGGATCTTCATCGTGGACGATGAGCTCCTCGAGCCGAGGCTCCATGAATTCCGCCTGAACTTGGTGGATTCCGACGGCTATCTACTGGGTTCACGGACCGAGATCAGAGCCATTATCAGAGAAGGCGTCTGCGACAGAACGCCGCAGGTCGCTGAGGCGATAAGAAGAAGTCGCGGTGCATTTGATTGTTACGATGTATTTGGTCTCAGACTCGTTACACGGCTGTCGATAATCAATGACCCAAGTCTCACAACCTTGAAAAGAGGGGACTTCTTCGAACTCTACCAACTGCAGCGTTTGGATCTGAACAACAACGGTTTGACCACGTTGCCGGAGGGCATGTTCGCCCATCTCGTTAGGCTTCAGCAGTTGCGGCTGGACGGCAACCGCTTGACCGCGTTGCCGCCGGGCACGTTCGACGCTTTCGGTACCACCTTTCAGCGGTTGCGGCTGGACGGCAACCGCTTGACCGCGTTGCCGCCGGGCGCGTTCTCGGGACTTTCGAGCCTGAGGTCGCTTCAGCTGCACGACAATCCCGGTGCTCCTTTCAGATTGGCGTTGCGTTTGGAACCGGCCGACGGAGTGCCCAACGTCAATCCGGAAAGGCTGGCGAACTTGCTTTCAGCCGCCGCCCCCACGACGGTCAAACTCACGCTGCGCGTCGGCGCGCCGTATTCACTGAGGTTTGATCTGACGCCATCCGGTGTTCAACTATCCGCCGATTCGGTGACGATTCCCGCGGGCAGCACGCAGAGCGTGGCGTTCACCGCGACCCGAATCATGAGTGAAAAACGAGCCAAGGTTGACCTTTCCGAGCCGCCGTCGCCGCCGAACGACTGCGAGAATGATTGGAAACATCAAGGGCAGTGCTTCACCGGTTTCGAAATTGTGGGGGGGCCGATAATCGATTTTGTCTACGAGCGAATGGCGCCTAGGGTGACAACGATCCGGTTCACCTCGACCCCGCAACATCCGGGCGGCTACGTCGAGGGGGAGATAATCAAGGTTGACGTGGTTTTCGACCGAGGGCTGGCAATAGACCCACCGATCACACTGGGTTCACCCTCCTCACCGACGTTGGTGTTGCAGATCGGAAACCGCCGAGGCACCGCGACTTACGTGGTGGGAAGCAACGCCGGCGGCGGCATACTGAGCTTCGTCTATACGGTCAGAGTAAACAGCATTGATGAAAACGGCGTCAGCGTCGCGCGAGACGGCTTGCAGCTGAACGGCGCGACCGTCACCGACGCTGTATTCAACGACCCTGCGAACGTGGGGTTGGAGGATGGTCTTCTTGCCGATTTTCCGGAACAAAAGGTCCGGGCTTTCCCTTCCATCTCGTTTGAGGATTCCGATGGCCAGATTCGGCTCGATGAGGGGGCGACGCTGAACGCGGTCTTCAATTTCAATGCCGCCGTGGCGACGCCGACCACCGTCCGTTACGCCCTCGAGCCCGACACGGCCGACGCTGACGACTATGAGGCCGGCAGCGGCGAGGTCGTCGTGCCCGCCGGCGCGACCAGCGGAACCATCCGGATCTTCATCGTGGACGATGAATTCATCGAGCAGCCGCGCGATACATTCAGCCTGAACCTGGTTGATTCCGACGGCTACGCACTGGGCTCACGGACCGAGATCAGAGTCATTATCAGAGAAGGCGTCTGCGACAGGACGCCGCAGGTCGGTGAGGCGATAAGAGAAGTTCGCAATAGGTCTCATTGTTCCGACGTAACTAACCTCAGACTCATTACACAGCTATCGATAGTCGACAACCCAGGTCTTACGACCCTGAAAAGAGGGGACTTCTTCGAACTCGACAGCTTGACGGATTTGCATCTGCGCCGCAACCGCTTGACTACGTTGCCGGAGGGCGTGTTCGACGCTCTCGATATCCTTCGGCGGTTGCGGCTGGACAACAACCGTTTGACCACGCTGCCGGGGGGCACGTTCGCCGCTCTCGATACCCTTCGGCGGTTGCGGCTGGACAACAACCGTTTGACCACGTTGGCGGAGGGCGCGTTCTCGGGGCTTTCGAGCCTGAGATCGCTTCAGCTGCATGACAATCCCGGCACTCCTTTCAGATTGACGTTGGGTTTGGAGCCGGTCGACGAAGAGGAAAGACTGACGAGCTTGCTTTCAACGTCCGAACCCGCGATGGTCAAACTCACGCTGCGCGAAGGCGCGCCGTATCCGTTGGTGCTTGCGCTGACGGCATCCGGCGTTGAGTTATCCACCGGTCAGGTGACGATTCCCGCGGGCAGCACGCAGAGCGTGGCGTTCGCCGCGACCCGAATCCCGGGTGGAAATCGAGTCAGGATAGCCCTTTCCGAGCCGCCGTCGCCGCCGAACGACTGCCCGAATCATTGGAAATATCAAGGGCAATGCTTCACCGGTTTCGAAATCGTGGGCGGGCCGATAATCGATTTTGTCTACGACCAGATGGAACCTGGGGTGACAACGATCCGGTTCACCTCGACCCCGCAAGACCCGGGCGGCTACATTGAGGGGGAGGTAATCAAGGTTGACGTGGTTTTCGACCGAGGGTTGGCAATCTCACCGATCACGGAGGGATCTTCCTCCTCACCGACGCTGACGTTGCAGATCGGAAACAACCAACGCACCGCGACCTACGTGGTGGGAAGCAACGTCGCCGCCGGCATACTGAGCTTCGTCTACGCGGTCAGAATAGGCGACCTTGATGACAACGGCGTCAGCGTCGCGCCAAACGGCTTGCAGCTGAACGGCGCGATTGTCACCGACGCTGTATTCAACGACCCTGTGAACGTGGGGTTGGAGGATGGTCTTCTTGCCGATTTTCCGGAACAAAAGGCCCGGGCTTTCCCTTCCATATCGTTTGAAGAGAGCGAAATTCAAGTGCCTGAGGGGGCAACGATGAACGCGGTCTTCAACTTCAGCACTGCCGTGGCGATGCCGACCACCGTCCGTTACATCCTCGAGCCCGGCACGGCCGACGCCGACGACTACGAGGTCGGCAGCGGGGCCGGCAGCGGCGAGGTCGTCGTGTCCGCAGGCGCGACCGGCGGAACCATCCGGATCTTCATCGTGGACGATGACGTTATTGAGCATACGCGCGATAGATTCAGCCTGAACTTGGTTGGTTCCGACGGCTATGTACTGGGTTCACCGACCAGGGTTGAAGTCTCCATCGAAGAAGGCGTCTGCGACAGGACGCCGCAGGTCGGTGAGGCGATAAGAGACGCTCGCGGCCGATCTCATTGTTCCGAGGTAGATAATACCGGAGCCATTACGCAGCTATCGATAGTCGACAACCCAGGTCTTACGACCCTGAAAAGACGGGACTTCTTCGAACTTAACAGGTTGATGGATTTGGCTCTGTTCAACAACCGCTTGACCATGCTGCCGAGGGGCGTGTTCGACGCTCTCGGTAACCTTCGGCGGTTACGGCTGGACAACAACGATTTGACCGCGCTGCCGGAGGATGCGTTCACGGGACTTTCGAGCCTGAGAGTACTTCATCTGCACGACAATCCCGGCGCCCCCTTCAGATTGGAGCTGGGTTTGGAAGCGGCCGACGAAGCGCCCAACGTCGATCCGGAAAGGCTGACGGACTTGCTTTCAGCAAACACCCCCGCGACGGTCAAACTCACGCTGCGCGAAGGTGCGCCGTATCCGCTGACGCTCATGCTGACGGCGTCCGGTGTTCAACTATCCGCCGATTCGGTGACGATTCCCGTGGGCAGCACGCAGAGCATGGCGTTCACCACGACCCGAAACATGGGTGAAGATCGAGTCAGGATTGACTTTTCCGAGCCGCCGCCGGCGCCTGGCAACTGCTCGAATAATTGGAGGCACGAAGGGCAATGCTTCACCGGTTTCGAAATTGCGGGCGTGCCGACAATCTATTTTGTCTACGACGGAATGGCGCCTCAGGTGACAACGATCCGGTTCACCTCGACCCCGCGAGACCTGGAGGGTTACGTCGGGGGAGAGACAATCAAGGTTGACGTGGTTTTCGACCGAGGGCTGGTCATCCCACCGATCATGGAGGGAGATTCCTCGCCGACGCTGGCGTTGCAGATCGGAGCCAACCGACGCACCGCGACTTACGTGGTGGAAAGCAACGCCGCCGCCGGCGTACTGAGTTTCGTCTACACGGTCGCAGCAGAGGATTTTGATGAAGACGGCGTCAGCGTCGTGCAAGACGGCTTGCAGTTGAACGACGTGGACGTCACCGAACCTGTACTCAAAAGTTCCGCGAACGTGGGAGTGGATGGTTTTCTTGCCGCTTTCCCGGGACACAAGGTCTATGGGGACTTGCTTTCGGTATCGTTTGAACGGAGCGAAATTCAAGCCGATGAGGGAACAACGGTAAACGCGGTTTTCAACTTCAGCGCCGCCGTGGCGAGGCCGGTTTCCGTCCGTTACACCCTTGAGCCCGGCACGGCCGACGCTGAAGACTACGTGGTCGGCAGCGGGGCCGGCAGCGGCGAGGTCGTCGTGCCCACAGGCGAGACCAGCGGAACCATCCGGATTTTCATCGTGGACGATAGGCTTATCGAGCAGCCGCGCGATACATTCAGCCTGAACTTGGTTGATTCCGGCGGCTATGCACTGGGTTCACCGACCAGGGTTGAAATCTCCATCAGGGAAGGCGTCTGCGACAGGACGCCGCAGGTCGCTGATGCGATAAGCCAATCCGGCGGCCAATCTCATTGTTCCGAGGTAGACAACACCGGAGTCGTTATACGGCTATCGATAGTCGACAACCCAGGTCTTACGACCCTGAAAAGAGGGGACTTCTTCTACCTCGACCGCCTGGAAGATTTGTATCTGTTCAACAACCGCTTGACCATGCTGCCGAGGGACGTATTCGACGCTCTCGGTACCACCCTTCGGCGGTTGCGGCTGGACGGCAACGGTTTGACCACGCTGCCGAGGGGCGTATTCGACGCTCTCGGCCGCCTTACGGAGTTACAGCTGAACAACAACGATTTGACCACGTTGCCGGCGAATATTTTCGACAGGTTGAGCAATTTGCAAACGATAGACTTGGGAAACAACGGGATAACGCGACTGCCGAACGGTATTTTTGCAGGCAACAATAGCTTGCAAGGCCTGCTGCTGGGCGGCAATCAGCTCGAGGAATTGCCGGAACGGGTTTTTTCCGGGCTAAC
>CAYFZO010000029.1:0-20780 GCA_964347615.1 uncultured Chromatiales bacterium | reverse complement strand
AAAAGCGGACAATTCATTTGCTACAAAACCGGACATTTCTATTTGCTGCTAACATCGCTTGGCGCATGAACCAGGTCTTCGGCGGCGGGCAACGGTCGACGAGGTCAAGCCTCGCCGCCTGCATCGAACCCAGCGGCAACGGCTCGCCGGAGAACCACCAGCGGATTGCGTCCAGGGCGTATTTCGTCGCGGGGTTGCGGTCGTTGACGTTGCGCTGATATTGAAAGACTACTCCAGCGCACCTTCCAGGAACACCCTGATTCTCAACCTCGTGCCGCGCGACGGCGCTTTCACCGTCATGATCCGAAGCGTGGGGTTCCCAATCAATTCAACGTCTTTGCTGGTCACCGTCAAGGTGCCCTCGCCCGGCACTCCAGCGGTGATTATCACCGTCTCTGACGACTGCGCCGCACTCACGGAAATCCGAACCATTGAATCCTCATCCATTGAACGATCTTTCGAGACTTTCAAATCACCCAAATCACTTTGCACCGCCACCGACAACTCCACCGCTTGATCCAGGAACGGTGGATAGTCTTTCAGACCGATGGTCACGCTTCCCGTGCCGTTCTCCTCCAAGGACAGGACGGATGGAGTGAACGTCACCGCGACCCGAGGTGGCGTCGCTTTCAGCACCAGACCCGGCGGCGACGTCAAAGCCACGCCCGAGGTCGCGCGCGCGTCCACCGACACCGACACCGTCGCGTCGATCGCTGCGGTTGTCTTCACCGACACCGTCTTCGTCGTCTCGCCCGCTTCAAACGCGACGACGCGACGCCCGCGCTCGATGCCGGACTCCTCGCCGGACTCGTCGCCGGATTCGTTAAGGAAGCTGAAGCCTTGTCCTGAAATCACCAGAGTCACCGTCGCCTTGCGGTCCGCAACCAACGACGGATTAATCACGACCTCGAACTGCGTACTGCGACCTCGTTGAATCCGTACCTCCGGCGGGTTGAAACCCAACGACGTCTCCTGCAGCACTTCGATCGGAAGCGACGCCGTTTCCGCGCCGCCCGCCAACGCAACGCCGCCGATCGCCCTGACCACCAAGCGCCCGACCGAAGCCGCCTCGGACGAAGCCGATACCCTCACTTCCGCCGTCATATCAGCAGCGGCGCTCAAACCCACGCGCAAGGTCGGCGTGCCGCCTTGCAGACTCAATCCCTCGCCCTCGACCGACGCCTCGAACTCCGCCGTCTGGCTCCCCGACAACCTCAGGTCGGGCAGGCTCAACGTCACCGCCTTGTCCGTACCCGTATTCAGTCTCAGGACGTCGCCAAGCACACCGCCGGCGGGCGTCAGGCCGAGGGCGGCCCGGGGCGTCGTCGCTTTCAGCACCAGACCCGGCGGCGACGTCAAAGCCACGCCCGAGGTCGCGCGCGCGTCCACCGACACCGACACCGTCGCGTCGATCGCTGCGGTTGTCTTCACCGACACCGTCTTCGTCGTCTCGCCCGCTTCAAACGCGACGACGCGACGCCCGCGCTCGATGCCGGACTCCTCGCCGGACTCGTCGCCGGATTCGTTAAGGAAGCTGAAGCCTTGTCCTGAAATCACCAGAATCACCGTCGCCTTGCGGTCCGCAACCAACGACGGGTCCAGCACGACCTCGAACCGTGTGCTGCGACCCCGTTGAATCCGTACCTCCGGCGGGTTGAAACCCAACGACGTCTCTTGCAGCACTTCGATCGGAAGCGACACCGTTTCCGCGCCGCCCGCCAACGCGACGCCGCCGACCGCCCTGACCACCAAGCGCCCGACCGAAGCCGCCTCGGGCAAAGCCGTTACCGATATTTCCGTCGTACTCTCCCCTGCGGCAAAAGATACCTGAATCATTTTCACGCCACCCGACAACCTCAACCCTTCACCCTCGACAAACACCTCGAACACTGCCGTCCGGCTCCCCGACAACGTGAAGTCCACGCTCAATTCCACTGCTGCGGTCTCTCCCAGATTCAACTCCAGAGCATCGGAGGGCGTGAAGCCGAGAACCACCCGAGGCGTCGTCACCTCAAGCGTCGCCCGAGAACTAGCGTCAACGCCGGCTTCCACCCGGGAACTCTCCAACACCGTCGAGGTGACTTGAACGCTACTGCCGATCGCCGCGTCCGAACTCGCCGCCACCTCGACGTCAAGGAACGGGCGGCCTCGTCCCAGTCTCACCGTGGTATTCGAGGAGGCGCCGGCGCCGGTGACAAAACCCAATCCCGCGTCGTCCGGTTCGATCACCAGATACACCGTCGTTACCTGATCCATAGCCAATTGCGGCTCGGTCGTCACGCGAAGCGTCGTGCCGCCGCCTTGTTCAACCTCGACCACCGGCGACGGCAAAAGCGCCACCGCCACCCTATCCACCGCTTCGGTTCTCACCCGAAGCGACGCGGCACCGAAAACAACGACGTTTTCGCCGCTGCCCGACGCCGAAACACCGTCGCTCAAATCCAACCCCGGTATCCCCGTCGTAACCCTGACCGTAGCGCTCGGGTTCATCGCGCTCAAAACCAACACGTTGCCGTCGATCAACGCCGAACCGACGTCCTCCAAACTCAAGCGCGGGTCAACGCTCAACGTCACCGTCACCCGCTCAGCCCCTGCAAGCAACGGGGACGTCGTCACACTGACCTCGGTTGATTCTCCGGCGACGAACCTCGCTACGGCTTGACCCCCGGAACCGAAAAGCGAACCTAAAAGCGACAGGTTCACGCCGCGAATCACCGTGACCGCCAAAGTATCCGTTGTCACTCGCGCGCTTCCGACGAGCGAAGACGCATCCGCGTCCAGAGTCACGAACACCGCGCCGCTGCCTGCCTCCCGCGTCGCTTCGACGGTCACCGCCGTGGCATTGTCCGTCGGGGTCAACGTCACCGTACCCGGCGGACTCACCACCGCCACGCCGGTTGCGCTCAACTCGACCACCACCTCTTCACCGCTCTGCAACTCAGGCTCGGTTCTCATCGTCACCACCCGCGAAGTCGTCGCCGGCGCCGCACCACCGCGGACCAACGTAATCCGGCTCGGCTCGAAAAACACCCTGATTTCGCGCGGCTCCACCGTAATCGGGAGCGTCGCGTCGCCGATCAACTCGACGTCGTCGCTGGCCACCCTCAAGACGCCCGCGCCCGGCGCCCCGGCGGTGATGATCACCGTCGCCGACGACTGCGCCGCACTCACGGAAACCCGAACCATTGAATCCCCGTCCATTGAAGGATCCGTCGAGACCTTCAAATCACCCGAATCACTTTGCACCGACACCGACAACTCCACCGCTTGATCCGGGATCTGTAGATAGTCTTTCAGGTCGATGGTCACGCTTCCCGTGCCGTTCTCCGTCAGGCGAAGCTCGGAGGGGGGATCGAACGTCACCGCGACCCGGGGCGGCGTCGCTTTCAACACCAGACTTGGCAGCGGCGTCAAAGCCACGCCCGAGGTCGCGAGCACGTCGACCGACACCGACACCGTCGAGCCGATGGCTGCGGTTGTCCTCACCGACACCGTCTTCGTCGTTTCGCCCGCTTCAAACTCGACGACGCGACGCCCGCGCTCGATATCAAACTCGTCGAGGAAACTGAAGCCTTGATCCGAAATCACCAGAATCACCGTCGTCTTGCGATCCGCAACCAACGGCGGGTCCAGCGCGACCTCGAACCGCGTACTGCGACCCCGTTGAATCCGCACCTCCGTCGGGTTGAAACGCAACGACGTCTCCTGCAGCACTTCGATCGGAAACGACGCCGTTTCCGCGCCGCCCGCCAACTCGACGCCACCGACCGGCCTGACCACCAAGCGCCCGACCGAAGCCGCCTCGGCCGAAGCCGTCACCGATATCTCCGTCGTCATACCCGCGGCGGCGCTCAAACGTACGCGCAAGGTCGGCGTACCGCCTTGCAGACTTAACCCTTCACCCTCGACAGACAGCTCGAACTCCGCCACGTGGTCGTCCGACAACCTCAGGTCGGGCAGGCTCAACGTCACCGCCTTGTCCGTGCCCATATTCAATCTCAGGACGTCTCCAAGTACGCCGCCGGCGGGCGTCAGGCCGAGGGCCACCCGGGGCGTCGTCGCTTTCAGGACCAAACCCGGCAGCGGCGTCAAAGTCACGCCCGAGGTCGCGGTCGCGTCCACCGACACCGACGCCATCAAGTTGATCGCTGCCGTCGCTTCGACCACTACCGCCTGTGACGACTTGTCCGCGTCGAATACGATTTCATGCCGCACGCGATCGCCGCCGAAACTGAAACCCTGCTCCGAAATCACCAGCGACACCGTCGTCTTGCGATCCGCAACCAACGGCGGGTCCAGCGCGAGCTCGAACCGCGTGCTGCGGCTCCGTGGAATCCGTACCTCCGCCGGGTTGAAACGCAACGACGTCGCTTGCAATACTTCAATCGGCAGCGACACTGGTTCCACGTCGCCGGCGGGACCTCCGCTGATTACCTCCGCCACCAGACGTCCGACCGAAGCCGCATCGCCAGAAGCCGATACCGATATCGGCGTCGTATTCTCGCCTGCAACAAAAAACTCCCGAATCACTTTCGCCCCGCCTGCCAACGTCAATCCTTCACCCTCGACCGATACCTCGACCACCGCCGTCTGATTGCCGACCAGGGTAAAGCCTCTCAAACTCAGCGACGCCGTCCCACTCGTGCCCAGATTCAGCGACAGAACGTCGGGGGGCGTGAATCTGATCACCGCCCGAGGCGTCGTTGTTTCCAGTGTCACTCGGGACCGACCGTCGACGACGGCTTCCACCCGGGAACTCTCCAACACCGACGAGGTGACTTGAGCGGTACTGCCGATTACCGCGTCCGAACCCGCCGCCACCTCGAGGTCAAGGAACGGGCGGCCTTGTCCCAGTCTCACCGTGGTATTCGAGGAGACGCCGGCGCCGGCGACAAAACTCAATCCCGCGTCGTCCGGTTCAATCACCAGATACACCGTTGTTATCTGACTCATGCCCAATTGCGGGTCGGTCGTTATCCGAAGCGTCGTGCTGCCGTCACGTTCAACCTCCACCACCGGCAACGGCGAAAGCACCACCGCCGCTTCATCCGTCGGCTCGGCCCTCACCCGAAGCGAAGCGGCGCCGACGACGCCAACGTTCTCGCCGTCACCCGACGCCGAAACCCCGTCGCTCAAATCCAACTCCGGTATCTTCGTCGTAACCCCGACCGTGGTGTTCCGGTTCGTCGCGGTCAAAACCAGCACGTTGCCGTCGATCAACGCCGAACCGGCGCTCTCCAGACTCAAGCGCGGGTCAACGCTCAACGTCACCCTCACCCGCTCGTCTCCCTCGAGCACCGGGTCCGTCGTCACCCTGACCTCGGTTGATTCCCCGGCAACGAACTGCGCCAGGTCCTGACCCGCGTACCCCGAGAGCGACAGGCTCACGCCGCGAACGACGGCAACCGCCAAAGTGTCCGTCGTCACCCGCGCGTTGCCGAGCAACGACGCGTCCTCGTCCAACGTCACGAACACCGCACCGCTGCTTGCCTCCCCCGTCGCTTCGACGGTCACCGCCGTGGCGTTGTCCGTCGGGGTCAATCTCACCGGACCCGGCGGACTCACCACCGCCACGCCGGTCGCGCTCAACGAGACCACCACCTCTTCGCCGCTCTGCAACTCAGGCTCGGTTCTCATCGTCACCACCATCGAAGTCACCTCCGGTGCCGCACCCCCGCGCACCAGCGTAATCCCCCTCGGCTCGAACGACACCCTGATCTCGCGTTGCTCCACCGTCGCCGACAGGGTCGTTTCAGCCACCCGGACGTTGTCCGGCAAAACCGACGCCGCGGCGTTCAGGCTTTCCGCGTCCGGGGTCACGTAGTCGGCGTCCCGGTTCGCGCCGACCCGCACGCGCGTGGTCGCGCCGGCGCCACGACCCAAACTCACCACGGACAGGCTCTCTCCCGACTCCGACCTCACTTCGAGACCCGGACTCGGCGTCAGCGTCACCACCACCGTCTCGCCCGGCTCGAGCAAGTTATCCCTTTCCAACGTCAACTCCACGAGCTCGGATGAGCCGCCCGCAATCAAACTCACTTCCGCCGGATTGAAAGACAACCGCAGATCCCGCTCGACCCGCACCGGCAACGCCGTCTCTTCCAGCCTCACCGCCGACGGGCGCACCGACGTCACCGTCAAGGTCCCTCTCTCACCCGGCGTTCGCGCGAAAATCAACACCGTGGCCGACCCGGACTCCGTCAAACTCACCCCTTGCGGAGTCACCCCCAGCCCCGAACCTTCGGTCATCACCACGAAATCCAGCACTTCGCCCGGGTACAGCCCGGAGGTTTCGCTCAGGCGCAACGTCACCTCGGCATCGTCCAAAACCGTCAACACCGCCTCGTCCACGTCAAACCCCACCGAAACCGACACCACCCTGAGCCTCACGTTCACCGACAACGACGCCTGCTCGTCCGCTACACCGAACCCGTTGCCGCTCAGTGCCGACGTAATCCCGGTTTCACCGGGCGGCGCGTCGAAACCCGCCTCAACCCTGACCTCACGCCGAGTCGTCGCACCGTCCAAGCGCAGCGTCAAGACGCTCTCGCCACCGCCGAAGGAAAGCCCCGCCTGCGCCGTCAGCACCACCGTCGCCGACTGACCCGGAGACAACTCGGGCATCGTCGTTACCGTCACCGTGACGCCGTCGCCCTGCTCGACGTCGACCTCGTCCGGCGTGA
The DNA here is from genome assembly GCA_964347615.1 of uncultured Chromatiales bacterium. Classification (GTDB taxonomy): domain Bacteria; phylum Pseudomonadota; class Gammaproteobacteria; order Poriferisulfidales; family Oxydemutatoraceae; genus CAYFZO01. Next base: position 14,097 of record CAYFZO010000029.1, on the reverse strand, counting down.
ACGTGACCGATACCGGGTTCGCCACCAACGACGACCGCGGAGGTTGCGGCTCAAACCCGACGAAACTTCTCCACGCAGCCGTGACCAGCCCCGACCGTGTGCCGGCGGCCATCGAAACCCTCACTTCCTCGCGTTGCATCGTCTCGCCGTCCAGATGCAGCGTCAAAATCTCCCCGGTGCCGTTCAGGAAAATCCCGGGCGACGGCGTCAACGTCACCATCGCCGACTCACCGGGCAGCAACGCCGGAACCGTCCCCAGCGTGAACGCGACGCTGCTGCCCGGGGCGACGTCGACCGCACCCGGGCTGAACACGACCGAAATCTCCCTGTCGCCCGGCGCTCTCACTTGAACCGAATAATCGTCAAGCGTCAACGAACCGAAGTAGGAGAGATCCGCAGAGTTGTCCGCAAGGTCGGTGATGCTCGCGCCGTTGAGATCCAACGCACCGTCAGGAACGACAACGTCCACCAAGGCTTCATCGTCGCTCTGCGGCGTATACCGGAACGCCAGGGTGTCCCTGGAACTCAAATCCTCGTCGTAGACCGCGGTCCGATCCTCGCCGCCTACCTCCAGACCCAACGTCGGGTTGAGACCGTCCGAACCCGGAATCACGAAAACCCTTTCGCTGAAGCGGACGCGGACGACGATCTCCTTGCCGGCCTCGACCGTGACCCCCGACACGCTCGGGGAGACGCCGTCCTCCAAACTAAGCTCGTTGCCCCAGTCGATCGTGAAACCGCTGAAGCATTGACCGAGATATCGGTCCTCAGTCTCGCAATTGTCGGGCGGCGGCGATAAGGCGATGAACCTCAGCGTCGGAGACTGCCCCGTCGGAGACACCAAAAATGCTTCGCTTCGCGTCTCGCCCGCCGGAATCGTCACGACGTCGCCGGGCAGCCCCGATATCTCGGCGTCGGATACCACCGCCCCGCCCTGCAGGAGATAGGGCGCTCCGTCGCGCAACGTGGCCCTGAACGACAGTTCCCCGGGTACCGTCGCCCGCGCCGCGGGCTCAAGATGCACCGCCAATTCAAAATCGGCGCCGGGGTTGTTACCCAAGTGCAGCGCGGTCAGATTCGAGAGACCTCGAAACGCGCCTTTCGGTAACGAAGTCAATTGATTGCGGTGCAGCCACAGTGCCCTCAGTTCGCCGAGGCCGTCGAACGTGCCCGCCGGCAACGTGGTCAATTGGTTGCGGTGCAGCCACAGTCTCCTCAGTTCGCCGAGGCCGTCGAACGTACCCGCCGGCAACGTGGTCAAGAGGCTGCGGCTTAGAATCAATTCCCTCAGTTCGCCGAGACCGGCGAACGTGCCCTCAGGCAACGTGGTCAATTGGTCGCTGTTGCTTAGAATCAATTCCCTCAGTTCGCCGAGACCGTCGAACGTGCCCGCCGACAACGTGGTCAATCGGTTGGCGTGTAGATCCAGTTCCTCCAGTCCGCCGAGGCCGTCGAACGCGCCCGTCGGCAACGTGGTCAGTTCGTTGTCGCGTAGATTCAGTCTCCTCAGTCCGCCGAGACCGGCGAACGCGCCCGCCGGCAACGTGGCCAATTGGTTTCTTTGCAGATGCAAGATCTCCAGTTCGCCGAGGGCGAAGAAATCCCCTCTCTTGAGGTTGCTCAGGTCGGTTCCTGCCAAGTTAAGTTCGGAGTCGTATTCAGCCAAATCTCTCTCGGTCACGGCGGCGCAACCGGTGGCGCCTAAGGCGCTGACAAGCGCCTCGCGAACCTGTCGCGTCCGATCGCAGATCCCTCTCTCGGTAATCTCAACCTTGACCGCCGACGGGGAAACCAGGATATAGCCGCTCCCGGTCGGCGGGGTCAACGACACCGTGAAAAACTCGCTCGGCGGCTCGAGGACCTCGTCGTCAAGGATCGAAACCGGGACGTGCCCGCGCGTCTCGCCCGTCCCAACCATGACCGTGCCCGAAACCTCGCCGGCGGCGCCGGCGGCGTAGTCGCCGCCGTCCGCGGTATCTCCCGGCGCGCCGACGCGGTAGCCCACGGACAGTGCCGACCTCACCGGCGGGGCGACCGTGAAAGGCAACCTGAGCGTGGTCTGGATTTCCTCGGTCGAAATCGCCTCGACGTCAAACGACACCAAGTACGTCGCGACAACTTGGCGGGCGGCAACGGAGGTCAGAAAATCATCCGGCAGCGAAAGATCCGCGGCGACGCCTAAAGCATCGAGCACGGTCGCGTCGTTCAATTCCAACCCGCTTGCCGAGGCAATACTGACTTCGCCAAGATCCCCCGCCGCGAGCACGTAGCTGAAACGCAAGACGTCGTCGGCGGTCTGACCCGGCAGATAGTCGGCACGGCGCTCTTGATCCCCGACCAGCAACCGCAACGACGGGACACCGCCAGAGGTATCCACGATCAACCCCCTGTCGAAGACCACGTCGACGAAGACCGTCTCCACCCCGGCAACGTAGCCGGCGGCGGGGTATCGCGGCGACGAAAACCGCATCGTCGTCGCCTGAGGCGCCGACGGCGATCCGCCTGCCCCGCCTTCATAAATCAACGGCCCGCCCGACGCGATTTCAAAGCCGGCGTAGCAAGGAGCGTAACCGCAGCCCGATTTGCTCCCTCGATCATTTTCTGAGCTGCTTTGGGGCGGCAACGACGGATCGCCCAGACTCAAGCGCAGCGTGTGACCGGTTTGGCGGGTGACGCTTAAGGTTTCGCTGTGCGTACTCCCCGCCGGAATCGTCACCGTCGAGGTAGCCGCGAAGACAGGAGTCGAACCCTGCGCGATCAACGGAAACGACACATCAAACGGCGCACCCTGGGCCAGGTAAAGGTAAAACTCGAGCTCGTCGTTGGCGGCGCTCACGACCCGGAACGCCGCGGTCAGAACGAAATCCGACGAGTCGTCGTCCGGATTGTCCTCGAGACGCAGGCTCCCTGAAACGCTCCCCAAGCCGCTCAAACCCGCGAATATCCCCGCCGGCAGGTCACGATCGCTGGTAACGAAATCTATACTCGCAATATCGTTGTCGTGCAACAGCAACTGCTCCAGACCGCTCAGACCCGCGAAAGCCCGCGGATGCAAGCTGTCCAGACCGCCCGACGACAAATCCAAGTGCTTCAACCTGGTCAAACCATCGCCGAACGCGTTCGCCCCCAGCGCTTGCAAACCGGCGTTGCCGCTCAAGTCCAGTCGCTCGAGCGCGTCCATGTCGTTGAAATCGGAAGGCTTGAAATCGCTCAAACCCGCGGCGCTCGCGTCCAGCCGCGACGCAACCCGCAACGCGTAGGCCGGAAAACTCGCGCAATCGTCGCCGTCCCGCAGTGCGAGAATCGCGTCGCGGATGCCCGGCGTACGGTCGCATATCGGCGGGTCGACCGCGGTGTTGTCCAGAACCAGCCGCGCGGAATAATCAATCTCCAGACCGGAGAAGCACTCTCCGGTACGAGGACGCCTGTGCTGACTCGCGCAGCCATTCGTAGCGTATGCCGTCACGCCGGAGAACTCCAGTCTGGGCGGTGCCAGACCGAAGAAAATGAACGTGCGGTGCGTCTCGCTGCGCGTGCTGCCCGCAGGAATCTCCACGCTCAAGGTGTGCGACAACCCGCCGCCCGTTACCTTAAGATCAGCCTGCAAACGATACGGTGCCCCCTCGCGCAACGTGGCCCTGAGGAACATGGCGTTGTTGCTCCAGTCGACGACTTCAAGCCCCAGCGCGAGGGCAAAAGGGCTGCCGGGATTGTCGTCCAGCCTAAGCCCTTTCAGGTTCGAAAGCCCCGCGAAAATACCCGCCGGCAACTCGGACAAACCGTTCCCGTGAAGAGACAGATATTCGAGCTTCCCAAGATCCGAAAACAGCCCCGGCGGCAACCCCGACAACCGCAGGTTGTTATTCAGGTGCAACACTTCCAATCTGCCGAGCCCGGCGAACACACCCGCGGGCAAGGCTCGCAAATCATTGTCGGACAGATTCAGCCACCTCAGCCTACCTAGCCCGGCGAACACGCCCTCAGGCAAGGCTCGCAGATCATTGTCACTCAGATTCAGAACCGACAGCTTACCGAGACCGGTGAACACGTCCGCACGCAATACCTGCAATTGATTGGCACTCAGAAACAGACTATCCAACTCGCCCAGCCCGGCGAACAAGCCCTCAGGCAAGGCTCGCAAATCATTGTCGTTCAGCTCCAGACGCGACAGCTTACTGAGACCGGCGAACACGTTCGCACGCAATACCTGCAATTGATTGTCACTCAGATACAGATTATTCAACTCGCCCAGCCCGGCGAACACGCCCTCAGGCAAGGTTTGCAGCGAGTTGCCGTCCACACCCAATTCTCGCAGATTGACAAGACCCGAGAAATCCCTCGACAAGAGGCTGGTGATGCCTTGATCGTACAGCTGTATGTCGCCTCTTTTCCGTGCCAAGCTCGCGTCGGTTATGGCGGCACAATCGAACCGTCCTGACAGCACGTCCCGAACCGCCGGCGTACGGTCGCAGACGCCCTCGCTAATCGTAACCCTCAGTGACGACGGCGAGGTCACAACGTAATCCGTCCCGGAGGCGGGCGGCGTCAGATACAGCGTGAAAAACTTGCTCAGCGGGCCTATTTCCTGGTCGTCCACGGTTGAAACGGAAATGTATCTCGTTTCTACACCATCGACTCTAACGACGGTGGTCCCCGTTTCCAGACGGTAGTCGCCGGCGTCGGCCGTGTCGCCGGCGCGCCCGGCACCGTAGCCGACGTCAGGCGATGCCCCCTGCAACGGTGCCGGTGTGACGATGAAAGGCACGAAGCTTTGATCGCCTTCTGCGATTGTAACCGGGCCCGAATCACCGAAACTCACCAAGTGCGACCTGTGGACTTTGCGGTCGCCGGCGGGAGAGGAAACAAACCTCGCCAACGACGCGTCCACGTTCGCGCGGGAGTGGCCGATCACCGTCGCGCCGTTCAGCCGTAAACTCCGCGCCGAAGCGACGCTGAGACCGTCCGTATCGAGATCCTCCCGCGCGAGCGCGTAACTGAAACGCAGTTTGTTGCCGACGCCTGAAATCGACGTGGAGGTAGGCGCCGGAGCAGGCACCGGAGTAGGCACATAAGTCGCGGTGCGCGTGGTCTCCCCGACTTGCAGCGTCAACGACGGTTCGCCGCCCGCAACGTCCACGACGAGCAACTCCCGGTCGAAAACCACCTCAACCACAACCGTCTCCACACCTGCGATATACCCGTCGACCAAGTATTGCGGCGTCGAGGTGAACTCCACGCGTTCCACCCGCGGTACCGAGGAATCGTCGTAGATGAACGGCGTCTCGCTCGCCGCGATTCGAAATCCGCTGTAGCAAGGCGGGGCGCCGCAGCCGCCTCGCGGCAGCAACGCCGGAACCGGTGCGCCCAAGCGCAGGGGCGCCGCTCCCTCGGCTTGGCGACCCACCCTGAACCGGGCGCTTTGCACCTCGCCCGCCGGGATCGTTACTTCAGAGGGGGCGAGAGAATCAAGCGCACCTTCCGCAATCAACGGAACCGTCACGTCGAACGGGGCACCTTGAGGCAGGTACAAAACCAGTTCGGCTTGATCGCCAACGAAGCGCACAAACCTGAACTCCACGGTGAAAACAAAATCCGGCGAGGCGGCGTCGGGGTTGCCGTGAAGATGCAGACTGCCTTCGGGCGAGCCCAAATCCAGGCCCGCGAAGATCCCCGCCGGCAAGGTTCGCAAATCGTTGTCGTCCAACCGCAACGACCGCAAGTTGGACAGATCCGAGAAATCCCCCTCCTTCAGGGTCATGATCCCCATCGAACTCAGGTTGAACGCGGTTTGGACCAAGAACAGGATTCTACCGACGTCGCTTGACGACGTTACATCGGTGCACGAGCGGGCGACGAAGAACGCCGCCGTCAACGCGTCGCGCACCTGCGGCGTACGGTCGCAAACCCCCTCCTTGATCGTGACCACCACCCGCGCCGGGGAAGCCAAGAAATAAGCGTCGGAACTGAAACCGCTCAGGGACACCGTAAAACTCTCGCGCGTCGGCTCGGCCACCTCGTCGTCCCGGATCGAAATCCGGATGGTACCGTTCCGCTCGCCCGCGAAAACCGAAACCGCGCCCCCGCCGACGTCGCTGTAGTCTTCGTCCTCCGCCGTGTCCCCGAACGCGCCGATGACGTAGGTGACGCTGGTTGACACCGCTGCCCGACTCACGGTCAGACCCAGCTCGAACGTCTCCCCTTCGACAACCTCGACCGAGGCGACGTCGAACCGCAACAAGCCGCCCGGTCGAACCTTGGGTCCGGCGACGTCCACGACGTCCGCCAGCGACGGGTTCGCGGACGTGCCGAAAGCGTCGGTGACGACAGCCCCGTTCAGGCGCAAGGCGTTCGCCGAGTTGACGTGGACGCCGTCTTCGTCGACGTCGCCGTCGCAATCGTCCCCGCCCCTGCAGCCGATTGTGTAACTGAAACGCAGTCTGCCGCTTGAACCCGACGCCGACGTGTAGGTCGCGGTGCTCGCAGTGCCTGCAATCTCCAGCATCAACTCCGGTTCGCCGTCCGAGGTATCCACGTTCAACTCCCGATCGAAAACCACCTCGACGGTGAACGCCTCCGCACCCGGTATGGTGCGGTCGTTGAGATAGGCGTCGTCGAAGTAACGCGACGTCGAGAACTCGACGCCCGTCACCTGCGGCGTCGACGACGCACCGGAGTAGACCAACGGCTCACCCGACGCAATCTCAAACCCGGCGTAGCAGGGGACGTAGCCGCAACCCGAGTTACTTTGGGAGTTATCCCCCGGGTCGCCTCCTGAGTCACCCCCCAAGTCGCCTTGAGGCAACGGCGGCGGATCGCCCAGACTCAAACGCAATTCCTGACCGGATGCGCGGGTGACACGCACGGTCTTGCTCCACGTGCTCCCCGCCGAAATCCCCATCGTCGAGGGAACCGAACCGGCGGAACCCGTCGCGGTCAATGGAAACCTCAGGTTAAACGGCGCACCTTGAGGCAAATACAGGTAGAACTCCAGGTCGTCGCCCGACGCGCCCGCAACCTTCAGCTGCACGGTCAACGTCAAACTGGACGAGCCGTTGTTCTCAAGACGCAAGCTCCCCAAAGCGCTCCCCAGACCGGTCAGACCCTCGAAGATCCCCGCCGGCAAGGTTTGCAGATCGTTGTCCTGCAACAGCAACTGCTCCAGACTCCCGAGACCCGCGAAAGTTCTCGGGTGCAACTCCTGCAACCCGCCCGACGACAAATCCAGACGCTTCAGGTCGCCGAGGTCGGCGAACACCGACTCGCCGAGCGCTTGCAACCGCGGGTTGCCGCTCAAGTCCAGACGTTGAAGCCGGATCATGGGCACCAAATCGGCTCTCGAAATCGCACTCAAGCCCACGTTGCTCGCGTCCAGATACGCCGCAAACCCCAGCGCCTCGAAGGGAAAGTCGGCGCAGCCCGCGGGGCTGCCCGGCAGCCGCAGGATCGCGTCGCGAATCCCCGGCGTTCGGCCACACACCGTCGGAGCAGAATCGGGGGAACCGGGCGTCGGCGGGAAAGACTGCTCGTTCGAGGTGATTTCGAAACCCGTGAAACATCGGCCGTTTCGTTGCAAGTCCAAAGCGCAGGAATTGGGCGGCGACACGCTGAGCGTCACGCTCCAATCATCCCCGGTGACGTCAAGACCCACGAGAAACGTCTCGCTTTGCGTGCTGCCCGCCGCAATCGTCACCGTCTCACTGCTCGCCCCACCGCCGACCATCGAAATGCCGACGTCCATGGCGAACGGCGCCCCGTGGCGCAGCGTCAGCCTGACGGGGAGGGGGTGGGGCGCCACCAGCGGCGACTGCGGCCCGCCGGCAAGCTCAATCCTCAGCGGCACACTGAAAGGCGAATCCGGGTTGGCACCTAAATGAAGCGCCTGCAAACCCGTGAGTCCAGAAAACATGCCTTCCGGCAAGAACCGCAGAAAGTTGCCGTTCAACCGCAATTCCTGCAGACCGGTCAGACCTGAGAAATCTCCCCGCTTGACCGCGGTTATTTGCGTAGAACTCAGGTCAAGACGCCGTCTCGAAGACAGATACGCCTCCGTGGCGGCGGCGCAACCGGAGAACCGCGATGGAGTCAGCGCCTCACGCACTTTCGGCGTACGGTCGCAAACCCCTTCGGCGATTACCACCCGCAGCGTGGACGGCGAGGCCACGAAGTAGTCGTCCGAAGGAGACAACGACACCGTGAAAAACTCCCTGGCCGGTTCGATCTCCTCGTCGTCCCGGATTGAAACCAAAACCGTGCCGCGCGTCGCGCCCGCTTCAACCGTGACCGTGCTCGAGACCATGCCGCTGCCGTTATCGCCGCTGCCGGCGTCAATGTAGTCGTCGGCGTCGGCGGTATCGCCGGGGGCACCGACGCGATAGCCCACCGTCAGACCAACCGACGTCGGCGGATCCAGACGGAAAGTCAACTCGGCCGTCGTTCCTTCCGTGAACGACGCCAAACTCGTTTCAAACGACAGCCGACTGAGCCGATGGACTTGACGCTCGGCGACCGGGGTAACAAAGCGCGCCAGAGAAAGGGCCGCAGCCACCGAGAAAGCGTCGCGCACGGTCGCACCGTTCAGCTCCAACCCATCCGAAACGACGCTGACGCCGTCCTCATCCACGTCATCCGACGCGAGCGCGTAACTGAAACGCAGCCCGTCGACGCCGGTTCGACCCAGCAGGTAAGACGCTCTGCGCACCTTGCTCCCGACCTGCAACCGCAGCGACGGCACGCCGCCCGAGGTATCTATAATCAGCGCCTTGTCGAAAATCACGTCAACGGTCATCGTCTCCATCCCCGCAACGTAGCCGTCGTCGAAGTAACGCGGCGCGGAAAACTCGACCGCCGTAACTTGCGCCGCTTGCCGCGTACCGTCGTAGACGAGCGACGGCCCCAAGGCGATTTCAAAGCCGGCGTAACAGGGAGCGTAACCGCAACCTGAGTCGTCTTCTGAGTTAACCCCTGGATTAGCTTGCGCCAACGACGGCGGATCGCCGAAACTCAAACGCAAGGTCTGATCGGATGCACGATTCACGCTCAAGATCTCGCTTCGCGTGCTCCCCGCCGGAATCACCACCGTCAAGAACGTGGCCGAGGATGCACCCGGGGATGAACCCGGGGATGAACCCGGAGATAAGCCCGGGGATGCACCCGGGGATAAACCCTGAGCGGTCAACGGAAACGACAGGTCAAGCGGTGCGCCTTGCGCCAGGTAAAGATAAAAATCGAGCGCGTCGCCCGCGACTTGCGCGACCCGAAACACCGCAGGCAGAACGAAATACGGCGAGTCGTCGTCCGGGTTGCCCTCGACGCGCAAGCTTCCCGCCGGCGCACCCAGACCGCTCAAGCCCGAGAATATCCCCGCCGGCAGCTCACGCAGGTCGTTGTCGTGCAACAGCAACTGCTCCAAGCTTTCAAGACCGGCGAAAGCCCGGGGATCCAGCGTCCTCAGGCCCATTGACGACAGGTCCAGCCGCTTCAAACTGCCCAAATCGCCGAACGCGTTCGCCTCCAGAGCCTGCAGACCGGCGCTGCCGCTCAAGTCCAGACGTTCGAGCGACTCCATGCCGGCGAAATCGGCCGACGTCAAACCGCTCAAGTTCGCGTCGCTCAGGTCCAGATACGTCGCAGTCCTCAACAAGTCGGTCGGAAAGTTCCGGCAGTTGTTGCCGCTCCACAGTTGAATGAGGGCGTCTTGGACCGCCTGCGGGCGGTCGCACACCGACGTATCAGCCGAGACGTTCAGAGTAAATGGAGCGGGCGACACGATTTCCAAGCCGCTGAAACAACGACCGTCGGCGCCTCGCTGCCAAGATAGACAGTTCTCAGGCGGCGGCGACGGGTTGTCAAGCCGCATTACGAAAGCTTGCGCGTTGGCAGGAAACACTTCAAACGTCTCGCTCTGCGTCGCGCCCGGCGGAATCTCCACGACGGAGACCGACGCACTACCGCCTTCTACCCCAAGATCGCCTCGCAAACGATACGCCGCCCCCTCGCGCAGCGTGAGCTTGACCGGCACGCGCTCGATGACACCGCTACCGTCCGTCTGCAACTGCATATCGGCCCCGCCCGCAAACTCAAATCTCAACGTTGACCTGAACGTCGTCCGCCCGGAATCGTCCAATACAAGCGCACGCAAACTCTCCGAAATCCCAGAAAAAATACCCGCCGGCAGTTCGGTCATGGCGTTGTTACCCAACCGCAACCATGCCAGCCCTTCGGTGCCTGAAAACACGCCCGGCGGCAACGAAGACAGCGGGTTGTCGCTCAGGAACAACCACCACCCTTCCTGACCGGGCCGACTGAGCCGACCGACGCCGGAGAACACACCGGGCGGCAACGAGCTCAACCGGTTGCCTTGCAGACGCAACCGGTTCAGCTTGCCCAGCCCGGAGAACGCGTCCCGACGCAACGATTGGAGTTGATTGTTCCTCAACTCGAGCGTGCCCAGATTGTCCAGTCCCTCGAACAAGCCCGACGGCAAACTTTGCAACCGGTTATCGTTCAACAGCAGGCGGGCTAAGTTGGTCAAGCCCGAAAAGTCCTTTGAACGCAGGCTGGTGACGCCTGCATCGTCCAAGTTCAGCACGTTGTCCACCCCGGCCAAGTCCTGGTTCGTCACGTCGAAGCAATTTTCCTTGCCGATCGCCGACAGCAACGCGTCCTGAACCTGCGGCGTGCGGTCGCAAATCCCCACCCTGACCGCAACCGACGTCCGCGACGGAGAAAACAGAAAGTAGCCACCCGAAGGCGTCAGCCGTACCTCGAAAGTCTCGCCGCCGTCCCCGACCGGAATCCGAATAATCCCGCGCCGCGACCCCGCCGGAACTGTAACCGCGCCTTCGTAAGCAAAGTCGGTGCCCTCCACGGCGTAGTTGGCGACAAACGGCGACCGCGCCGCGGGCAAGACGTTGAAAGGCAGTGCCAGAATCGAGTCTTCCCCGACCGAGATCGTGGTGGCGTCAAACGACAAGGCGGACCTTTGCCGGACTCTGTGTCTGCGGTTGTTATCGTCGGCGTCGTCCGGCAGATACACGGAGTTAGATTCGAATTCATGAATCAGCCCCATGGCGGTGGAGCCGTTCAACCTCAACCCGTCTCTTGAGAAGACCCTGATGCCGTTCCCGTCAGCGTCGTCCTCCCTGAGCGCGTAGGTGAACGTCCAGACGTCGGTGGCGCTCGCGGCCGGGACGTAACTAGCGGCGCGCGTCTTGCTCCCGACTCGCAGTTCCAACCACGGTACGCCACCCTGCTCCGAAGGGATCAAGATCAATTTGTCGTTGAATCGAACCTCGGCGGTAATCGTCTCCACGCCCGCAGCGTAGCCGCCCGCGTCTTGCGGACGCGAGGTGAACTCGAAATCGCTCACCGAGACAACGCCCCGGGTCATGAAACCGTACTCCTCGGGCTCGAAACTGAGCCCGAATCCCGTTCTGCTCTCCGGCAACGACGGCAGATTGCCGTCAAGCCTTAAGACCGACCTCGACGTGCCGTCGTCGCGTTCAGCCAGAGTCACAGTTCGTTCACCCTCCTCTATTTCGCCTCGTGTGTCGCCCGCATCAAAGGAAAAGAGAGAAGCGTCGAGGTCGACAACGCTGGATCCTCCCGGATCTATTCTCACGTGATTAAGCCGAACGTCCAGGTCGAACGGCGCGCCTTGCGCCAGGTAAAGACGGAAGCCAACGGACTCAAGAGCACCGACGGACTCCACCTCCGCAAGAGCAGTCTGGATGACGAAATCAAAAGGCGCGCCCGGGTTGTCCGAGAGAAACAGATAACTCGAAGCACCGTCCAGCCCGCCGAGACCTTCGAATATCCCCGCCGGCAGGGTTTGCAACTCGTTGTCGCGCAAATCCAGCCCCCGCAAGCCGCTGAGACCCAGGAGATCCCTCGAACTGAGGCGCTCTATCCCCAGACCGCTCAGATCCAAGTCGACCACGTCGGCCAAGTCCTCGTTGGTTACCCCGGCGCAACCGTCGCGCCCGATCGCCGCCATCAGCGCGTCGCGCACCTGCGGCGTACGGTCGCAAACCCCCTCCTCGACTTCGACCGTCACCGTCCGCGTGCCGGCGGGAACGTAGCCGCCCGAATCCCGCAGGGACACCGTGAAGGTTTCACGCGCCCGACCGATCCAGTCGTTGTCGGGAACGGAAACTCGGATACGCCCGCCGGATGCGCCCGCCGGGATCGGTTCCGTCTGGAAGCTGCTGATGGCCGCGCCGGAGAACTCAGGCGAGAAGTTCAGGTCGAACGGCGCGCTCGCCGAAGGGTCGAGGGTGAAATTCAGAAACGCCCGACCCCCTTCCCTGACCGAAACCGTGACGGCGTCAAACGATATCAGGGGCGGCCGCTGAACTTTTTGGTCGGGAAACGTTCCGCCGTGATCGGCTAAATCCAGATCCGGAGAGTTATGCCCAACCAACATATCGTCGATGGTCGCGCCGTTCCTCTCGATTCGCTCGACGTCAATGCCGTCGGCGTCCACCGGGTCGTCTTCCAAAAGACGGTAGCGGAATCGCATCGCGTCGGAACCGCCTTCGGAGGGCACGTAAGTCGCGCGCCTTTCGGCGTTTCCGATTGTCACGACCAGTTCAGGTTTACCTTCGACGACGACGATCCTTCTGTCAAAAAGCACCTCGATCACGATCACGTCGAAACCCACAATGTAGCCGTCCGAATTTTCCCGCGACGGGACAAAACGGACGTCGCTGACCTCTGCAGGATGCCAAACTATCAAGTGGTATACGGCGCTGCCCCAATAATCGGCGGGGTTCCGGTAGCAACTCGGACGCACCCTGCAATTCGCGTCGGGATCATCCGCGGGGGCTCTGATCACAAAACCGTCGTAGCAGGGGGAATAACCGCAGCCCGAATCGCCCTGAGGCAACGACGTCAACGCGGTGAACGACACCCGGACGTCGGGTATTTCGGGAGGATCGCTTCTGTTGTTCAAATGCCTGACCCGGTCTTTTTCCTCGCTGGACAATTCTCCTGCCGAAAGCGACCCGCCCGAGCCGCCAGGGTTGCTGAATTGACCGTCTTCCACCTCCCATTCGAATTCCACGTCAAACGGTGCGCCTTGAGCCAAGTAGGCAGAGAAGTCGACCCACGAGAAATCAGAGGTCGCATCGACCCTATGCGCCCTGACCTCCACGACAAGGGCAAAAGGCGTCTCCGGATCGCCGTCGGGCCCCGGGTTGCCCGAAAGGAGCAAGCTCCCGCCGTAGCCGTCAACGGCGGCGGGATTGAAATCACGTCCCTCGAATAGCTTCGCGCGCAAGAACTCCAATCGGTTGTTGCGCAAATCCAACTGTTTCAATTTGGGAGTATTCCGAAGCAGGTTGGCTTCGAGATCTTGCAGTCGGTTGTCGCTCAAATCCAACCGTCTCAAATCGTCGAGCTCGACGAAGCGGTTAGGCCTGAGTGCTCCCCCCAGCCGGTTGTGCTCCAAGTTCAACTCGCGCAGGTTGCCCAGTCCCCTGAATGCTCCTTGCCACGGCAACGCTTCCAATCGGTTGTGCGACAGATCCAAGACCCGCAGTTGGTCGACGTCGCTGAACGCGGAGGGCTGCAAGGATCGCAACTCGTTGTCCGACAGGTTCAGCGTTTGCAGACCGGTTAAGCCGTCGAACACGCCCGCCGGCAACGATTTCAACCGGTTGCCCGACAAATCCAACGTTTCCACGCCGTCCAACCCGTTGAAATCCATCGACTTCAAATCGCTGATGCTCCTGCCGCTCAGATCCAGAACGGTGATACCTTGCAACGTGTTGGGATTGAAAGCGACGCAACCCCCGTCCGTGTCCGTCGCAACAAGGATTGCAAATTGCACCGCCAGGGTCCGTTCACACAGCGGCGGGCTGAAACCCTGCGCTTGCGCCGAGGTGGAAAAAACCGCGAAGAGCCCCGCGACCGTGCTCGGCACGACCGCCGAGACAAGTGCGCGTAATCGCCGCGAGATCGGCTGAAAGCTAGCCGTCATGCCCCTTACCCCTTCCAGAGAAAGGGGTGAGGGGGGGGGGGGGGGGGGGGGGGTATTTAAAATAAAGGGGGGCCCACTCGCGCCCTGTCAGGACGGGGGCCTATTTTATTTTGTGT
>CAYFZO010000028.1:0-21193 GCA_964347615.1 uncultured Chromatiales bacterium | reverse complement strand
GGTGGGGGCGGTGGTCTGGGTGGTTTTTTTCTCCCCTTCCCTCTTCTCCCCCCCCCCCCCCCCCCCCCCAACCCCGGGCGAACAGTGCGGAATAAGCAACCGAAATGATTTCCGCCGTCATTCCCAACTGGAATCGTCCCGACACGCTGACCAGGGTCATCCTGCCGACGATGGAACGTTATTCGTGCATCGACGAGATCGTGATTTCGCACGGCAAGAAAGAAACGGCGTTTGATTACAAAAGCCGCTACTGCCGCGTTGTTCACCGCGAAGATTGGGAAATCAACGAGGAGTGGGGCCTCGCCCGTCGTTTTGTGGCCGCCAAGGAAGCCGCCAATGAGATTATTTGGCAGCAGGACGACGATTTGCTGGTGCCTGAGGAGACCATCGCGGAGTTGTTGGTTCACTACCGACGACAACCGAACGTCGTGCACGGCTTGCACGGTCTGTTGCTGGACAAGGACCTGAACTATCTGTCGGCACTGGTCTACGGAGAAGTGGTACTGCTGTCTGCGAAAGGCACTCTTTCCGGGCGGGACTTGGCGGTGCGGTTTTTTGACCCCGCGTATCGGGAGGTACATGACTTTGTGCGGGAAAACAGTTTCCCTTTGTGGAACGGCGAGGACATCTTTCACTCGTTGGTTGCGGTCGGAAGCAGCGGTTTGCCCAACAGGGCTTATGATTTTCCGTATGTTGATTTGGGCTTTGTCAGCGATAACACCGAAGCGGCTTCCAAGACCCCCGGTCATGCTGAATGGAGAACGAAGATTGTGAAATATGCGGTCGAGAAGATGGGATTGCAGAGAGACGTCATTGGATTCATGAATAATGAAGAAAGCCGGCACGTTCCTCCGCCCCCGTTTAAGCGCAACTGGATTCGCCGGTTAAGATATGCCGGAAAGAGCTTAAAAAGGTGGGTTTTATATTTTCTGTTGAGGAGCAGGATGCATTTCATCAGGCGCAAGGTCTTGAAGAAGTTTGCGGAAAAGGGACTCCAAAGATCAAGGTTCAGGCGCTCCTCCTCCGTGCAGAAAGTCTGATGGGACGTGAGCCCGCAATGAAAGCCCGTCGCCGAAACGTGCGCGGCAGAGTGAACAGCGTCGGCAAGCCGAGAGTCAGCCGGCTGCAATCAAGCCGAAACACGGGAGAAAAACGGGACTTATATGCATAAGTTGACCAGCTGACTCCACTTGCATTTCGCAACGGAACTCTATAGATTTGCTGATACCCGTCCGCACTTGGCAAGTCGGCCTCCGGGAACGGGGCAGCTGGGCGGTGGAGCCGGCGACGTTGGCCGGGCGTTGAAGCGTCGAATTGATACGGAAGCGGTTCGTCAACTTTTGTATCTGGTTCCCGGGAAAATCTATGAACGCAAACCAGTATTACTCGGAAGAAGTCCACGGCAAGCACGAATACCACGCGCTCGGGGACTTCGGCTTAATTAACGGAGGCACGCTGCGCGGCGCGAAGCTTTCTTACAAGACCCACGGCGAGTTGAACGCCGACAAAAGCAACGCCGTATTGTTCCCGCACATGTACTCGGGCTCGCCGCTGCATATGGAAACGTTCGTCGGCGAGGGCAGGCCGCTCGACCCGAAGAAATACTTCATCATTTTGCCCGGGCAATTCGGCAACGGCATCTCCCCTTCCCCGAGCAACACTCCGCCGCCTTACAACCAGGCCGCGTTTCCCGAACTTATGATCGGTGACGACGTCGTCGCGCAGCACCGGCTGGTAACCGAAAAGTTCGGTATCGAGGAGTTGCAGTTGGTGTTGGGCTGGTCCATGGGCGCGCAACAGACGTACGAGTGGGCCGTGCGTTTTCCCGATATGGTCAAGCGCGCCGCGCCGTTCGCAGGCACCGCCAAAACTTCCGACCATTGCAAGATCTTTCTGAAGACCCTGATTGCCGCGATTACTTCCGACCCGGCTTTCGCCGACGGCTTCTATCGAGATTCGTGCGCCGTCCACGCCGGGCTCAGGCGTCACGCCGACCTGTTCGCGCTGATGGGTGCGTGTCAGGCACTTTACGTCAAGGAAGTCTGGCGCGGGCTCGGGTTTTCGTCGCTCGAGGACTTTATGGCCGGTTTTTGGCAGAACTGGTTTTTGCCGATGGACCCGAACAACCTTATCGCAATGATGAAAAAGTGGTACCGCGGAGACGTCGGCCTGCACACCGGGGGCGACCTCAAGAAAGCGTTGGAGCGGATTAAGGCGAAGACCTACGTAATCGCTTTCGCCAACGACATGTTTTTCCCGGTCGCCGACCAGGAAGCCGACTGCAAGATGATCAAGGACGCGGAACTCAAGGTGATTGACACCCTGTGGGCGCACTTTGCGATGCTGTGCGTCTCCGAAGACGACCGCGAAGCGATAGACGGGCATCTTGCCAAGCTGCTTGCCGAGTGACCCGCACGCGCCTGAAGACAGAGCCTCCAAGCTGGATGCTAGGGCTGGATGCCAAAGCTGGATGATCGGGCGAGAGAGGCTTGGGGCAAGGCGGATTGGTGCCGGTGAGTGGACTCGAACCACCGACCTACTGATTACGAATCAGTTGCTCTACCAGAACTGAGCTACACCGGCCTGAAAGAGACGCGATTATATATTAGGGAGTGATTGCAAACGGCGTCGCGTCCATCGCGGTCGCCTCTTCGCAGACCAGCTGCGCTGCAAGCAACGCCGACCCCGGTGCCAACGCGATTCCGTTGCGGTAATGCCCGCCGTTGATGAACAATCCCGCGATTTCCGGGTGCGCGCCAATCAGCGGCGTCGGTCGCGCCGCGTCAGGGCGCAGCCCCGCCCACTGGCGCACGACGGGGTATCGCGTCAGCGCCGGCAGCACTCGCGCGGCGGCTTGCGACAACGCTTCGCGCGCTTCGTCGGTGATCGAATCGTCAAACCCGCAACGCTCAAGCGTGCTGCCGGCGAGCACGTGGCCGTCGTCCCGAGGAATCAGGTAATGCTCCATTTCCGCGTCGGGTGCTTTGTGCGACACGACGTGGCGGAGCAACCCCGGTTCGGCGGCGAACTCGACGATTTGCCCGCGCACCGGGCGGACGTTCGGGCGCGAGAAAGCGTCGGGCAACGATGAGCTGAGCCAAGCACCGGTGCAGACTACGATGACGTCCGCGGTGATGAAACCGGCGGCGGTTTCGACTCCCGTGGCCCGTCCCTTTTCGACCGTAATCGTCTGCGCCGTGCAGTTCTCCCGAATTTGCACGCCGCGGCGTTCGGCTGTGCGTGCCAGCGCGCCGAGCAGCGTCGGCGGGTCAACCCGGCACACGTCGGGCAACAGGAACCCGGTAGCGGCGGCTAAGGCAGGTTCTTCACGCGCCAGCGCGTCGGCGTCCAACTCGACAAGCCGCTGTTCCCGCGCTTCGGCCCAAGCGCGAGCCGCTCGGGTTTCCTGCGGCATGAGGCACAGCAAGCCGGCAGCAATCAACTTCACCGTCTCCCCTTGCGCTTGCATCTCGTCAAGCAAACACCGGTAGCGTGACAACGACAGCGCACACAACTCGGCGACGGCGGTCTCGCTTCGCCACGGTTGCAACGGCGACAAGATCCCGCCCGCGGCACCCGACGCACCGGTGCCGACGCGGCTTTTTTCGAGCAAGGTCACGCTCAGCCCGCGCTGCCGCAGTTCAAGCGCGGTGGTCAAGCCGACGACCCCTCCGCCGATGATCAGGGCGCGGTTCACCGCTTGCTCGCGGAACGATTCAAAGTCATGGGTTCAAGTCCGACTGCTTGCGGGTTTCTCGGTTTGCGATCAATACCGTCATTGTAAACGTGGGAAACGACCTGCTTGATGCAGTTTCGGAGGTCCGACGCAGCGCCTGAATCGCCGCTCCCGACCTGCCCGGTTCTATATGGAGAGGAAACACAGCCTCTGGGGATAAGGCGGTTTGAGCTCGTGGGCGTTCGCCGTTGAGCAGCCTGCGAAGCGGATGCCCTCCTCACTTCGGGGCGAACATCGGTATATTATTCTTGGGGTATGAGATTGCGTATCAACGGACAAGACCAGACCTTGCCCGACGGCTTGACGGTCGCCGCGTTGGTCGAGCGCTTTGCCGCCGGGCGGCGCAAGGTCGCGGTCGAAGTCAACCGCCGGGTCGTGCCACGCGCCGAGCACGCCGCGGTGCAGCTGGCCGAAGGCGACGAAGTGGAGATTGTTCATGCCATCGGCGGCGGCTGACATCGACGCCCGGATGCTCAAGCCAGGCGAAGACAAGCTGATTGTCGCCGGACGCGAATACCGCTCGCGGCTGTTGATCGGCACCGGCAAGTACCGCGATTTTGAACAGACCCGCCAAGCGGTCGAGAACTCGGGCGCCGAGATTGTCACCGTCGCGGTGCGCCGCACCAACATCGGTCAGGACGCCGACGCCCCCAGTCTTCTCGACGTGCTGTCGCCGGAGCGTTACACGATCCTGCCGAACACCGCCGGCTGTTACACCGCCGAGGACGCCGTCAGAACCTGCTTGCTCGCGCGCGAACTTCTCGACGGCGCCAGCCTGGTCAAGCTCGAAGTTCTGGGCGACGAAAAAACCCTGTTCCCGGACGTGCCGCAGACCTTGAAAGCCGCCGAGACACTGGTTGCCCAGGGTTTCGACGTGATGGTCTATACCAACGACGACCCGATTGCGGCGCGGCGTTTCGAGGAAATCGGTTGCGCCAGCGTGATGCCGCTGGCGGCGCCGATCGGCTCGGGTCTCGGCATCCGCAACCCGTATAACGTCATGACGATTGTCGAGAACGCGCGTGTACCGATTATCGTGGACGCCGGCGTCGGCACCGCGTCCGACGCGGCGATTGCGATGGAGTTGGGTTGCGACGGGGTGTTGATGAACACCGCCGTCGCCGAAGCCGGGGACCCGCCGCTGATGGCCTCGGCGATGAACAAGGCGGTCGCGGCGGGGCGCCAAGCCTACCTCGCGGGACGGATGGTGAAGCGGCGTTATGCGTCGGCTTCGTCGCCCGCCCCTGAATAACGCCGTGGCCGGTTTGACTTCGCCGCGCGGCGTCACCGGCGTACGCCGCAACGTGCGCAGCTTCGTGTTGCGCGAAGGCCGTCTGACGTCGGGACAACAACGCGCACTCGAAGCGCACTGGCCGGTTTACGGCCTTGTGCCCGACGGTGTGCTTGACTTCGCCGCGGTCTTCGGCCGTTGTGCGCCGGTGACGCTCGAAATCGGTTTCGGCAACGGCGACAACCTTCTGGAGACGGCCTGCGCCGAGCCTCAAGCCGACTTCCTCGGAATCGAAGTGCATCGTCCGGGCATCGGGCGACTTTTACGGCGCGCCGCCGAAGCCGGGTTGTCCAACCTCAAGGTCGTCCGTGCCGACGCGGTCGAAGTGCTGCACCGTCATATCGCCGACGTCGCGCTCGCACGAGTGGTGATCTTGTTCCCGGACCCGTGGCCCAAACGTCGCCACCGTAAAAGGCGTCTGCTGAATCATAAGTTCGTCGAGACCTTGGCCGCCAAGCTGCGTCCCGGCGGCTTGCTTCATCTGGTGACCGACTGGCGGGATTACGCCGACTCGATACGCAAGACCGTCGCTGGATGCGGGCGGTTTGAACCCGTCGCCGGCGATGCGGTGCGGACGTCGCGGACGCGTTTCGAGCGGCGCGGGCACGAGGCCGGGCGCGACACGATCAGGCTGTTGTACCGACGGGTTTGAAAGGGGGTTCGCCGACTGCCGGGTGCTGACTCGCGACAAGCGGCACCTTAATCCCGAGGCAGAAAGGCATATAGGCTGGGTTATGCGGAACTCTGGATTTCAACCCGGATTTTAGTCCGGGGGATTTATCGTTAGCCTGAGGGAATCTTCATCAAACGAGAATCCAACGCTCCAGCCTAAAGCAGACATTGTGTGCTTAACGTGCTTGTGATAGTTCATCATGTAGTAGCCGGATCGCAGGAATCACTTCAGCGGCATTCCGTAGATGACTTGGGTCGCCGGGGTTTTGCGCCGGACTCGCAGCATGCACCCGCTCAGGTCGGACGCGACGCAGTCTTCGATCGAGCAGTCGAGATGCCCCCTCTCGCGCAGTTTCCTCCACGCGTATTCGAGCGCCGCGCCGCGGGTGCGGAAGAAATGATCTTCCCACTCGGGGTTGACGAAGCCGGTGCGCTTGAACGTCTCCATCACTTCCGACTGTATCCGGGTGAACAGGAACTCGATGTCAAGTGCAACCAGCCTTTCCGACAGCTGCCGCAGCATCGCTTCGCCGGTCGCGTCGATCTCGTTGATCGCATCGGCGTCAACGATGATGAATTTCAAATCCGGCATGGTTGCGACCCGTTCGAGCACCTTGTTTTCGAAGTAGGCGGTGTTGGCGAAAAACAGCGGTCCTTCGAAACGCAACATCGAGATTTTCGGGCACAGTTTCAGGATGTGCTTGCCCGCGTCGCGCAGCCCGCCGTCCTCGTGGCGCCCGAGAATCGAGATGTGCGGGTACATGGTGCGGTAGATGTACAGCCCGAGCGACAGCAGTACGCCGGCGAGAATGCCGCTCTCGAGGTGCGGCGCGTAGAACAGGGTCAGCACGAAGGTAATCAACGCGACGATGCCGTCGTGGCGTTGCGCTTTCCACGCGTGGATCACCGGCTTGATTCTGATGAGCGCGCCGACCGCCATGATGATGATTATCGCGAGCGTCGGTTGCGGCAGGTGGTACAGCAGCGGCGTCAGGAACAGCAGCGTCAGCCCGACGGCGGCGCCGGTGACGACCGACGAGAAGCCGGTGACGGCACGCGCTTCAAGGTTGACCGCCGAACGCGAGAACGACCCCGACACGGCGTAGCCTTGAAAGCAGCTCGCGGTGACGTTGCTGAGGCCTTGCCCGATCAATTCCTGGTCGGCGTCAAGGCGTTGGCGCGTTTGCGCCGCCATCGCTTTGGCGATCGAGATGGCTTCCATGAAGCCGATCAGTGCAATCGCAATCGCGACGCCCGACAGTTGTGCCAGCATCGCGAAGCTCAAGTCCGGCGTCTGAAACGAAGGCAGTCCCTGCGGGATGACGCCGACGACCTGCCCGCCGAGGGCTTCGAAGCCGAGGTACCACGACAGCAAGGTCGTCAGCACGACCGCCGCCAGCACGTTCGGCGCCCTCGGCCAGAAACGGCGGATCAAAAGCATCACCGCGACCGCAAGCACGGCGAAGCCGAACGTCGGCCAATGCGGGCTTTCCCACGCCATCAGAATCAGTCTCCAGACCGTTTCGTAGTGATGCTCGGCGGTTTCGGCGCTGACGCCGAACAATTTGCCCAGCTGAGAAGTCGCAATGATGATGGCGGCGGCGTTGGTGAAGCCGAGCACGACCGGGTGGGACAGAAACGCGACCATCATCCCGAGGCGTACGATGCCGAGCGTGAGTTGCACCAGCCCGACGATCAAGGCGAGGGTCACGGCGTACGCCAGATACGCGTCGGGATTGTGCGCCGCAATCGGGCCGAGCGCCGACGCGGTCAGCAGCGACACGACGGCAACCGGCCCGGTCGCCAGCTGGCGCGAGGAGCCGAACACCGAAGCGATGACGACCGGCAGGAAAGAAGCGTAAAGGCCGTAATAGGGCGGCAACCCCGCGAGTTGCGCGTAGGCCATCGACTGCGGAATCAGCACCAGCGCGACGGTGACGCCGGCGACAACGTCGGCCTTGAGGGTTTCGGGTTTCTTGAGCTCCCCGACCCAGTCCATAAAGGGCGTCAAATTGGCGATAAAGCTCTTGACGAACCGATCAACTCCCTTTGAAAAAGTATTCGCCATGGTTGACGCGCGTTGTTGTGGGTTTTCGACTGCTAAGTTTATACTAGCACAAGCTTTAACCGCGCCCGTCCGTCGGCGGGTGAGGACTTCGTCAGGAGGGACAGATGGAATACAGACAACTCGGCGACACTGACGTTGACGTCAGTGTGATATGTCTCGGCACGATGACTTTCGGTGAGCAGAACACCGAAGACGAGGCCCATGAACAACTCGACTACGCGATCGATCAAGGCGTCAATTTCATAGACACGGCCGAGATGTACGCGGTGCCGCCGCGGGAGGAGACCCAAGGGCTGACCGAACGATATATCGGCACTTGGCTTGCGCAGCGCAAGGACCGCGAGGACCTTGTGATTGCGACCAAGGTGTCGGGCCCCGGAATGCAGGCTTATCTGCGCGGCGGCCCGCAGCTGACGCGCAAGCACGTCAACCGCGCGGTGAACGCCAGCTTGCGCCGCCTTCGAACCGACTACATCGATTTGTATCAGGTGCACTGGCCGTCGCGCTCGACGAATTACTTCGGCGAGCTCGGATACGTTCACGAGGAAAACGACGACGCAACCCCGGTCGAGGAAACGCTCGAAGCGCTTGCGCGGCTGGTCGAGCAAGGCAAGGTCCGTTATCTCGGCGTGTCCAACGAGACGCCGTGGGGAGTGATGAAGTATCTGGCGTTGGCCGAGGAATACGGCTGGCCGCGCATCGTCGGCGTGCAAAACCCTTACAGCTTGTTGAACCGCACGTTCGAAGTCGGCCTCGCCGAGATCGCCCACCGCGAGCAGACCGGGTTGCTGGCGTACTCCCCGCTGGGTTTCGGGGTGCTGAGCGGCAAGTACCTGCGCGGGCGCAAGCCGCCCGACGCGCGCCTGACGTTGTTTGAGTTTTTCCAGCGCTACACCGGTGAACTCGGGGTCAAGGCGACCCGGCGTTACGTCGCAATCGCCAAAGAGGCGGGTCTTGACCCTGCGGCGATGGCGTTGGCGTACGTGAACTCGCGCAGCTTCCTGACCGCGAACATCATCGGAGCGACGACGATGGCGCAGCTGCGCACCAACGTTGCCAGCATTGACCTGGAGTTAAGCGACGACGTCGTCGAGGCGATAGAGGCGGTGCACGCCGAGATTCCGAACCCTTGCCCCTGAAGTCAAACGGCGTAATATCGAGGCTCAAGCACCAAGGTTGAGCGCTGCGCATTGCTGAGAAAAAGCCTGAGCCTCTTAATCTATTTCGAATCAACCAGTTGGTAGAACAATTCTTGTCAGAAACCGACAAAAAATATCTGCGAATTATTCTTGAGCCTATCCAGGTATCCGCACAGTACAGGCCAAAGTTTGGGCAGGGAAACAGAATAGGCGGACTATCATTGGAGGAGTTCCAGAAACTTTACCGGAGTGATTCTTTTTATAGTTGGTTCGGTCTCGACAATCCGCTTTTGTACGTTGCTCATAAAGCGGCTGGGGGCATGACAAGTGTTTACAGGCAAATTGGCATTGGATGTGAGAGGTTATTCAGAACGATGCTGCAAGACGCTTTTGAACTTTCCGATGAGGAAGTCAATTGGTCGTATGAAGTGCCTGTGCCCGGGGGGCGCAAAAGAAAACTCCATCTGGACGGCAGAGTTCCGCTTGGGAAAATTGAAGATCGTTCCGCTCGGCAACGCTTTCGCAGATGGATGAAAGAATCGGCAAAACTTATCGGCCTTGACCCGGGCCTACTTGCGACCTTGAAGGGTGCGGTGTTTGAAGTCCGGCAGGGCTATAAGAGCAAGGATTCCAAGCGGCAAAACGCCGATATCGCTAATGCAGTCGCCGCTTATACGAAAGCTTATCTACCTTGTGTCGTTATTCTTTCCACCCAGATTGACCCGGATATACTGCTACGGTACAGGGCTGAAAAATGGGTTGTTATCACCGGCGTTACGGGGCCGAAATCAAACCCGCAAATATCGACGTACGATTTCGCTAAAGACGTCGTGGGCTATGATTTAGCCGGCTTCTTCAAGAAAAATCAAAAGAGACTGAAGAAAGAGGTTGATTCTGCACTTAGAAGTTTATTAGAGGTTTCATGATGGTTGAAGCACTCGGATCTCCGCTCACTCAGAGAGCTGATTACACACAGAAGCACAACGCTGGGTTAGGCAGGTATGGATGGCTCCGATTGACGCCTGCATACTCCTTGAAAGTTGTCAATGAAATTCTGATGCAATATGACAGTGTTTCAGACGTCAATGTTTTCGATCCGTTCTGCGGCACCGCGACAACCGCTTTGTGCGCTTCATATCACGGGCATACCGCTGTAACGATAGACATTAACCCATTTCTTATTTGGCTCGGGCAGACCAAGACCGATATTTATTCACCTGAATTAATTTTAGACGTAAGACAGGAAGGCCAAGATCTGCTGGACGCGATACGTGCCGGCAAAACGTCTGAATCTCCCGTTCCCCCAATACACAATATTAAACGTTGGTGGCCCCCTGACACCCTTGACTTTCTCTGCAAACTCAAAGGCGCGATCGATGAGAGATTTACCGCGGGAACCCAACGGCGCTCGTTGTTTCTTATGGCATTTTGCCGGACGTTGATCGATCTTTCCAACGCTACGTTTAATCATCAATCAATGTCATTCAAGCCTGACTCTCAGAGAGCCTTGGATTTTGACGCAGACTTGCATGATGTATTTTTTGAAAACTTGAACTTTATTCTTGACGGCGCTAGACAGAACCCGACGGGTCAAGTGAGTGTAGTGGAGGCGGATTCTCGTCGTCTCTGCAGAGATGCCGTTGGAAAAGCTGACTGTGTCGTCACTTCACCGCCTTACGTCAATCGTATGTCCTATATACGTGAACTTCGTCCTTATATGTATTGGCTCGGCTATTTGGTGAACAGCCGTGACGCCGGCGAAATGGATTGGGAAGCAATTGGAGGGACGTGGGGGATTGCCACTAGCAGGCTAAGCAATTGGGCAAAGCCGTCGGGCAGCTTTGAATCGGAGCTGCTGCAGAGTGCTTGCAGAAGTATCGAGAACGGCAACAATAAAAACGGACGTATTTTGGCGAATTACATCCTTAAATATTTCGATGATATCTGGAATCACTTGCAGTCATTGACCGGGGTCCTGAACAACGCGGCAAGAATTCATTACATCGTGGGAAATTCAACTTTCTACGGGGTGTTGGTCGCCGCAGAAAAAATATACGCAGAGATGTTATCCGAACTGGGGTTTCACGACGTCGAGTGTGTGCCAATCAGGAAACGGAATTCCAAAAAGGAATTGATTGAATTCGACGTGCAGGCGCGTTGGAGGTAATCAGAAGCGCTGATTTGACGTCGGCGTTACTCTTTTGCGAGTAAGCTGCACGAGGGAAAACTTAGGGAGTTGTATACCTGTATGGGTTCAGAGAGACATGAGACAAAGGTAAAAACCCGCTCCGGACGGTAAAGCGCCGGAGCGGGCCTGATTAGGTAGCCTAAGTAAAAGCAAACTTCAGGAGCCTGAATCATGCAGACCAAGAAGGAATCGTATATTTAAATCTACAAATCCCCCGGAAAATCCTTGCTGAACAAGCGGTTATAAGGGGTGCCAAAGCCCGGAAGCAGTAAGATATAGTAAGCTGCAAGATAACCCGATAAGCAAAGCAAGCCGTTCACCCATCATCATGAGGAAAGCTTGCTTCATTCGATTATTTTTGGAGGATAGACGATGAGTAATAGAGCACCCAACACCGATCGCTACGGAAGAGGCTTCACATCAGAGAAGAAGCTTGCTGTTTGGAAAAAAGCAAAAACTCTTCCAGGTCAAAATCCTGAGCAAGTTCGTAAAGATAAATGCGGAGCTATCATCCACTATAAGGAATATGGAAAGGCTTCTGCAAATGGCTGGGAAATCGATCATATCAAACCGGTATCAAGAGACGGCGGTGATGAAATGGCCAATCTTCAGCCTCTTCAATGGAGAAACAACCGCAAAAAAGGCAATGGCCTTGACACTCTCTCTAAATACTGCGAAGTCACAAGCTAAGCATAATCTTCCAAAGGCAGGTCAAGCCCGGGCACCGCTGCCAATTCGACGGTCATGCCAAGTGCCGGCGTGATGGTCGGTGCGCGAAAAAGCCCGGCGAGTTGATCCAGATCACCTTTCTCTCGGTCTCACTGCTTCCCAGCAACACCACCAAAGGCTTCAAGGCCAATCCGCGGTGCCGGGATAGATCGGAATATCGGTCAGGCAGCGACGTCGGAGGGGGTGATTTACACGAAGCGGAACATGGAGCGGCTTGAGTTTCGCCGCCACCGTTATCAACGCATGACGTCTTGCGGAGGCTCGGGCTGCCGGCAAGACGCGTCGTTTTCCGTAAGCTGTTTTGGAATCAGCACCACTTTGGGGATGGGTGAATCTCTGGTGCGTTCAAGCTGATTCCAGCAACGCGTCGACCGCCGCAGCCAGGTCTTCGTACACCGGCACGTTGCGCGGAAAGTCGGGCGATTGCGCCGTCGCCCTGCCCTTGCCGGTCAGCACCAGCATCGGTCGCGCGCCGACCGCCGTGGCGGCGTCCACGTCCTTTTGCGTGTCGCCGATGAAAGGCACGCCGTCGAGACTGACGTTCAAACGTTGTCCGACGTCCTCGAGCAGGCCGGGTTTGGGTTTGCGGCAGTTGCAACCGGTGCCGGGCACGTGCGGGCAGAAGAACAGCGCGTCTATGCCCGCGCCGAGTTCGTCGAGTGCCTGGTCCATCTTGCGCTGGATTCGGCTGAGGGTTTCGAGCGTAATCAATCCCCGCCCGACCGCCGATTGGTTTGAAGCAATCGCCACGTAGAAGCCGGCCTGGTGCAGCTTGGCGACGGCTTCGAGGCTGCCGGGAATCGGTTTCCATTCCTCGGGCGTCTTGACGTAGTCCGGAGCGTCTTCGTTGATGACGCCGTCGCGGTCGAGAATCACCAGGTTCAACTCGACGCCTCCCCGCCGCTGTGCAGGTTCTTGCCCGAGTTAAGTTCCGACAAGTCGGCGATTTTCAGGAACAAGCCCATTATATGGTGGAGCAACGCAAGGCGGTTTGCGCGTTGCGCTTCGTCTTCGGCCATCACCAGCACTTCGTCGAAGAAGCGGTCAACCGGCTCACGCAGTTCGGCGAGCGTTCGCATCGCGGCGACGTAGTCGTGCCCGGCAAAAGAACGCTCGAGCTTGTCGCGGCGGGCGTTCACCGCTTCGAACAGGCCGCGTTCGGCGTCTTCGGTCATCGCGCCGGCGTCGGGACCGGCGTCGGGGGTTCCGGTTTTCTTGAGGATGTTGCGGATGCGCTTGTTCGCCGCAATCAGGCTGTCGGCTGCGGCGGCGTTTCGGGTGAACGCCGCGACCGCGTCGAGTCGGCGGATGAAATCGAGCGGACGGATCGGTTTTTGCGCGGCTTTCTCGTCGCCGGACGCGGCGGCGACGGCGTTGATCTGGTCGGTGTCCTTGTCCCGGTGTTCGGTAAGGCTCCATATAAACACGGGATCGTGGAGTTGATTGCGCAAGTAGTCGGCGAGGTCGGCGCGTGCGGCGTCCCGGCTTTCGCGCTTGAAAAGATTGCCGTACCCCGAAATCGCTTCGGCGACCAATTCCCCGAGGTCCAGGTCGAACCCGCCGCGAATCAGGATGCGCAGAACGCCGGTGGCGGCGCGGTGCAGTCCGTACGGGTCTCTGGAGCCGCTTGGCGTCAACCCGGCAAGCCAGAAGCCCGCGAGGGTGTCGGCTTTATCACACAGCGCGAGCACCGCGCCTTCGGGCGACGCCGGCACGTCGCCTCGCCCGAGCGGCAGATAATGCTCGCGAATCGCGGTTGCGACCGCGGCGTCCTCGCCGTCGGCCGCCGCGTAATAACCTCCCATGATGCCTTGGAGCTTGGGGTATTCGCCGACGAGGTCGCAGCCGAGATCGCATTTGCACAGCTGCGCGGCGCGTTTGGTCCGCTCGAGCGACGCACCGCAACGCGGCGCCAAAGACGCTGTGAGCGCCTCAAGACGCCCTGCCTTGTCGGCGAGCGTGCCCAACTTCTCCTGAAACAGCGTACGCTGGAGCATCGCGCGGCGCACTTCAAGCGAGGTCTTCTTGTCTTGTTCAAAGAAGAACCGGGCGTCCTCGAGACGTGCGCGCACGATGGTCTCGTAGCCGCGGACTATCGTCTGCGGGTCGTTGCTCTCGACGTCGGCGACGACGACGAACCGCGACGACAGCCGCGCCTTTTCGTCTTGCAGGACAAACACCTTGAGCGCGTGTTCGAGCGTTTGCTCGATGACTTCACGTGGCAACGACAGGAACGACTTGTCTAAGCGTGCGTTCAAGGCGTGCGGCCACTCGGTGGTTGCGGCGGTTTTGCGTGGCATGGCGTCGGAGACGAGTACCAACCCCTCGCCCGCGGCGGCTTCGACTTGTTTCCTGACGGCTTCGGTTCTTTCCCCGAAGTGCACGATGACCCGGCCCTGCTGTTTCAACCGGGTCTCATATTCGTCGGCGGTCTTGAGTTCGAGCGGTTCGGGGCAATGGTGGCGGTGGCCGCGGGTTGCGCGCCCCGCCTCGACCCCGAACAATTCACAAGGAATCACCTCGTCGCCGTGCAGAACGCACAGCCAATGCACGGGTCGTGCGAACGCGTACTTGCCGTCGCCCCAGCGCATCCGCCGCTGTATCGGCAGCCGGCTTGCCGCGGCGGGCAGCAGCGCCGGCAAGGTTTCGCCGAGCGCTTGTCCGCCGGTTTCGGCGAGGCAGAACAAGCGCCCGTCGCGCAGTTCGAGCTGCCCGATTTCAACCCCGCACGACTTGGCGAAGCCGCGCGTCGCCGGGTCGCTTTCGTTAATCTGCGTTGCCTGAGGGCCTTTGCGTTCGATGGTTTCCTTGGGTTGATGCGTCGCGACGGCTTGCAGTTTCGCCGCAATTCGCCGCGGCGTGCAAAGCGGCTCGAACCGGGTTGCGCGCAAGAAGTTCTCCTGCTGCAAAAGAGCCGCCAGCGCCTCGGCGAACGCCGCGCCGTTTTCGACCAGCGCGGGCGGCAGGTCTTCGACGCCGATTTCAACCAGCAGGGTGCGTGTCTCAGTCATCGCCGGCGCCTTGCTTTTTTCCGGCCTGCGCCTGCGTTTCGAGATACAGCGACGCGACCGCGGTCGCGAGTTTGCGAATGCGCAGCACGTAACGCTGGCGCTCGGTTACCGAGATCGCGTGGCGTGCTTCAAGCAGGTTGAACACGTGGGACGCGAGGATGATCTGTTCGTACGCCGGCAACGGCAGGCGTTTGCCGATGAGGCTTCGGGATTCGCGCTCGTGGTCGTCGAAGTGGCGCGTGAGCATCTCGACGTCGGCGTGTTCGAAGTTGAAAGCCGACCCCTCGGCCTCGTTCTCCCGGAACACCTCGCCGTAGGTCAGGGTTTCGTCGCCGTGGCGGCTCCACGCCAACGCATAAGCGTCGCCGACGTCCTGGAGGTACATCGCCAGCCGTTCAAGGCCGTAGGTGATTTCGCCGGTGACCGGGCGACATTCGAGCCCGCCGACCTGCTGGAAGTAGGTGAACTGGCTGATTTCCATGCCGTCGAGCCACACTTCCCAGCCCAAGCCTCGGGCGCCGAGCGTCGGCGACTCCCAGTTGTCCTCGACGAAACGTACGTCGTGCTTGAGCGGGTCAACGCCCAGCGCTTTCAGCGAGTCGAGATACCGGTCTTGAATCTCGTCGGGCGAAGGCTTCAGGACCACCTGCAGCTGATAGTAATGTTGCAGGCGGTACGGGTTTTCCCCGTAACGACCGTCGCCCGGACGCCGGCAACCCTGCACGTAGACCGCGCGCCACGGCGTCGGCCCGACGGCACGCAGGAAACTTGCGGGATGGAAGGTCGCCGCGCCCATCGGCAGGTCGAACGGTTGCATCACGGCGCAGCCCTGCGCCGCCCAATACTCGCTCAGGCGCTGAATCAGGGCTTGGAACGTCTGTGGGGAGGTGCTGGTCATCTGAGCGTCGCGCCGCCGCTAGTATAGTGGCGGGCAGGCGGATTGGCGACCGCCGCCGCTCACCGCAGACGCCGCGTCCGGCATATCGACGCTTCCCTGCGCACCTGCGGCGGCAACGTGAACCTTGCCTGCTTAGGTACCGAAGACGCCGCGGTTCATCTTTGCCACCACACCGGTGGTGTGCTCGACCGAAAGATGCGCGTAACGCTTGACCATTTCCAAACTTCTGTGCCCGAGGATTTCGGAGATTTCCACCAGGGTTGCGCCGTGCATCGCCAAATAGGACGCCGCGGTGTGCCGCAGATCGTGCCAGCGGAAGTTTTCGACGCCCGCCGCCGCCAGCGCGTTTTCCCAGGAAACCCGTAAGTTCGCCGGCTTCTTCGGGTTGCGCCGTCCGGGGAACAGCAGCCCGTTGTCGCCCAGGTCATTGCGGTGGTCATTGCGGTGGTCGTTGCGGTGCCGGTACCTTGCCTTGAGCAACTTCAGCGCATGGCCCTGCAAAGGAATCGCCCGTCGGGTGCCGTTCTTCGTGAAATGCAAGGTAATTAAGCCTCGTTTGAGGTCAACGTCCTGCCAGCGCAGCCCCATAACTTCCATTCGTCGCGCCCCCGTGCTGATGGCAAGTACCACCGTGGTGTACAAATCCTGGTTCGGGGATTGACGGCAGGCCCGCAACAGGCGCGTGCGTTCGTCCGCCGACAGAAAGCGGCTTCTCCCTGGAGGTTCCCTGAGCTTGCTCAGCCGGCGCAGCGGAGATTCGTCGAGCCACTCCCACTCCTTGATTGCGATGGTGAAGACGCGGCTTAAAGTTGCGAAATAACGGTTCACCGTCGCCGGTGAACGTGGAGCGCCGCGCAAGGTCAATCCTCGGCGCAGCTTGTTGCGACACTCGACCAGCAGTCGGGGGCGCACTTCGTCCAGTGGACAATTGCCGATTTCCCGACGCCACCATCTTAGGTGTGCCGCCTGATTTTTTTCGGTTTTAGGGTGGTCCGGCAAAATCTCCTCCATATAGCGTTGAATCAAATCGGCCAAGGTTAGGCGGCGGGTTCCCGCGTGTGTCATTTTTCATTGCCTCCTGAGAAAAGGCGGGCAGTTTATAGCGAATGCATCAGAGTAAGAAACTGTTGCACTCGGCACTGGCCGTGATGCTGACCGCAACGCCGTTGTCAGCGTTCGCCGGCATGGGTGCCGATGAAAACATCAACATCTACGGCTGGCAAAACTGGTCGTATGAGTTCATTGACTTCGACTATACCGCAGGCGGCAGTCGTGAATACGACCGCATGAGCAACAACGCCGCGAACATCGGTTTCATGTCGCACATGGACACCGGTATCGAGGGCCTGCAAGTCGGCCTACGTTGCGAGCAGTTCACCTACTGGGGCAGGCTCAACGATTACACCGGTTGGTGCAATCGTAACTCGAAGATCAGCTTGCGCCACGAGACGATGGGTGAAATCATGTTCGGCCAGTGGTTGTTGCCGTACAACGAAATCGTCGCACAGTGGATTGACCCGTTCTACGACGCCGGTGCCGATTCGCATACCAGCATCATGGGCAACATCGGCGGCGCGGCCCCGGGCGCGGGCGGCTACTTGACGTCTTTGTTCTACAACGGCAGTTTTAGTCATAGCACCGACTTTTCCTCCGGATACGGGCCGTTGGCATTCAACCGTCGCCAAGAAGGAGTCGTCCAGTACGTCTGGCCGAACACGTCGGCGATGGCCAGCCAAGCCCGCGACGGCTTTCAGTTCCGCTTTGCCGTGACCGAGGGCAGCGGCACGGACGTTGACCGCCCTAACGGCGCCAACGTGGACCCGCGAATCGTCTCGACCGGCGCGGCGTGGCAGCAAAACCTCGCCAACGGCGGCCAGATCTGGTTGGCGGCGGCTTACGAGCACCACGAAGACATCAGCATCACAGATATCGCTGGTGCTCCTGACGGCTTCGTTCAAGCCGAATCTAAAACCATAGCAGCTCGCTGCACCGACTCAGAGGACGAAGGCTACCGGCTCGCCGGTCGCTACGTGCACGATTGGGGCAACGGCCAGAAGACCATGCTCGGCGCGATGTGGGAAGACCTCGAGTATGACGCCGACGGTTGCAACATTGCTGCTAATGAGACTGGGACTGCGGTCTGGACCGACGTCGAGCGCGACGCTTGGATGATTTCCGGCAAGCACTCGTTCGGCAACGGCTTCGATTTCCGCTTCTCGTACATGGATGCCGACGAGTGGGATTGCGGCGGCAATGCTTGCAACGACGCGCAGGAAGACAACACCGACGCCGAAGCCTACAACCTCGGCTTGTTCTACACGATGCCGGCCGGCACCGAAATGCGCCTGACGTATTCGGAAGTGGAGAACGAGGATAACGCGGGCTACGACTTCGGCATCAATGCCGGCGCAGCCGGCGGCGCCGTGGGCGAAGACATCGAAATGTTCGCCGTCGGCATCGTCCACTGGTTCGACTAATCGTTGAAACCGATTAGCGTCGGAAGCGACGCGAATCATTCTGACGGGCTCCTTTCGGGGAGCCCGTTTTTTTATCCGGCGCCCGAGGCCGCCAAGGGCACGACTTGCGCTACTCGCACCGATGCAGAACGGTGCTTGACCAACCGGCTCAAAGTGCCGTCTTTACTGCTTACAGAAACGGTCCGAGCAAGCCGTTACGCGCCGGTCGCGCGCCGCGCGTATTCACGCAGAATCTCCGTCACCCGGTATATCGGCACGTCCTTGCGTACCGGAATAAACGTCGCCCCTTTGCGGGTCGCGTGTTTGTAGGCTGCGAGCAGCTTCTGCCGGATATCTGAAGGGTATTCACGAAAATCGTGCATCAGCTTACGTTGGACTCTGCCCGTAATCTCAATCTCACGCCGTCCGAGGAAATAGTACTTACGCTCGTAGCCGCCGACTTCAAGGTTTTTGAAATAAATGCGGTAACGCACGTCGGGACAGACTCTCGTTCGGCCTTCGACTTCGGGTGTGTCGCCCACCGCAAGGCAAAACTTGCGGGTGTATTCGAGCTTGCGGGGCGTCAACTCGATATCTTGCGCCGCAAGCGCGCTCTTGATGAAAAAGATTTCTTCGTCCTTGCGGCGGCGTTTCTCGACCTCGCGCGCCTGGCGCTCGACCGGGTCGTCGTAGGCGTCATAACGATCCCTGTCCCGGCGGGAGGGCGATTCGCCTTCGCCGCAAAGTGCCGAGATCTGTTCGCGCGTGAAGCCCTTGTCGAGGTAGTAATCCACGTCGCTGCGCGAACACGCCGCCTGTGCTGGGATGCAAGCAAGCCACGCAACCAAAGATACCGCGGCGCATAGGGGCGACGCCAGAACCCGCACCGCGGCGCGGGAAGAGAGGTTCTCGTCAAAACAGGACATTATGAGCGCGCAGTTTATCACCGCGACCCTCACGTCAGCCGTTTGGAACAACGGCACGTAAGACGCCGACGTCTTTGTCCGCGTTTCGATCGAAGCAGAGAGCGGCTTCTCATAAAAAAACGGGCTCCCCGAGAGGAGCCCGTTAAAATTTGCTTGCGTCGCTTTCGACGCTAAGCGGTTTCAACGATTAGTCGAACCAGTGGACGATGCCGACGGCGAACATTTCGACGTCTCCGCCCACGGCAGCACCGCCAGGACTGATGCCGAAGTCGTAGCCCGCGTTATTCTCGTTCTGCACTTCCGAATACGTCAGGCGCATTTCGGTGCCGGCCGGCATCGTGTAGTACAGGCCGAGGTTGTAAGCTTCGGCGTCGGTGTTGTCTTCATCATCGTCGTCGCAAGCATCGCCGCCGCAATCCCACTCGTCGGCATCCATGTACGAGAAGCGGAAATCGAAGCCGTTGCCGAACGAGTGCTTGCCGGAAACCATCCAAGCGTCGCGCTCGACGTCGGTCCAGACCGCAGTCTGAGTGCAGTCGGCGTCATACTCGAGGTCTTCCCACATCGCGCCGAGCATGGTTTTCTGGCCGTTGCCCCAGTCGTGCACGTAGCGACCAGCGAACCGGACACCTTCGTCTTCTGAGTCGGTGCAAGTCTGCGCCACGGGATCGATGGGATTGCCATTAGCATCGCGGCTTGCGAGGCCTGCGATGCTGACGTCTTCGTGGTGCTCGTAAGCCGCAGCCAACCAGACCTGACCACCGTTGGCGAGATTTTGCTGCCACGACGCCCCGGTCGAGACGATTCGTGGGTCAGTGTTCCCCGCGGTGCCGTTGTCTTGGTCAGTTAGGCTACCCTCGGTCACGGCAAAGCGGAACTGAAAGCCATCGCGGGCTTGGCTGGCCATCGCCGACGTGTTCGGCCAGACGTACTGAACGACCCCTTCTTGGCGGCGGTTGAACGCTAGTGCTCCATACGCGGCGTTAAGGCCGCTAGAAAAACTGCCGTTGTAGAACAAAGCCGACCCCCCGCCTGCAGCCGCGCCGCCGATGTTGCCCATGATGCTGGTATGTGAATCGGCGCCAGCGTCATAGAATGGGTCGATCCACTGCGCGACGATTTCGTTGTACGGCAACAACCACTGGCCGAACATGATTTCACCCATCGTCTCGTGGCGCAGGCTGATCTTCGAGTTACGATTGCACCAATTGGTGGCACTGTTGAGCCTGCCCCAAAAAGTGAACTGCTCGCAGCGCAGGCCGACTTGCAGGCCCTCGATCCCGGTGTCCATGTGCGACATGAAACCGATGTTCGCAGCGTTGTTGCTCAAGCGGTCGTATTCTCGACCTTTTTCGGCATCAATGAACTCATACGACCAGTTTTGCCAGCCGTAGATGTTGATGTTTTCATCGGCACCCATGCCGGCGAACGCTGACAGCGGCGTTGCGGTCAGCATCACGGCCAGCGCCGAATGCAACAGATTCTTACTCATTTGTAAAACTCCTTTTTCATTAAAAAAAGCGGCCTCATTAAAGAGGCAACCTCAGGTTTTTGGCGCACGCTTTTTCGTCCCTGAATCAGCGAGGAGGCATAAATACTTCCGGCGCTGTGTGTGCCGATACAACAGATTGTCGCAGTTTTGCACCATCGCAGTCAAGGCAGATAACCCCTGAATCACTATATACTTAAAGGAATAGGAAGTGATGAGCGTCAAATATCTCAGCAGGCGTTTTTTCCCGGACTTGGTGGTTTTCCCGAAGTTTCGCCGCTTTTTGTTGTTTCCGTGCAACAAGCAGGGCGAGCGAAGGGAGGCACCGAGCGCAGGCCGATTGGACGGAAGACAAGCACTTCGCCGTGCTGCCGCGCGTGCGTCTCGCCGCCGTGACCGCGGCGGACGAGACGAAGCCGGCGTTCCGGGCGGCACATCGGCGCGGCGGCGACAACCGAAGTGCACCGTCCCGGTGATTGGTGCACAATGCACGCTCTCACCTGCTTGAAGAAGGGCCGGCAGGTAGACGGGGAAACCGGCCTGCGTCCGGCTGCTTATACGACAACCGACAACCTCTGGAGATTATTGAA
>CAYFZO010000027.1:0-22611 GCA_964347615.1 uncultured Chromatiales bacterium | reverse complement strand
GGCAAGCGTGACGGCGGGCTCGTTCTCGACGGCGACTTTGACGCTTGTTGGGGATCTGGACAGGACGACTCCGGTGCAGGTGTCTTTGACCCCGAGTCGAGGTCTCAGCGTGCCGTCGCCGGTAATCTTGGGGGTCGGTGAGTCCAGTACGCAGTTCAGGGTATCCGTGGATTTCGATGCGCCAATCGGGAATTCAAGCCTGACGGCGAGCGTGACGCGAGAGAGCCACGAGTCGCTCCGAGTGCTGGTGTTGAGTGCCACGTTGGAGGTGCGGATAGACCAGCGCGAGATCAGGGTGTTTTTCGAGCCGTCTGCGGTGACGCTGGTACGCGGCGGCGAGGCGAGGACGGTGGTTCTGAAGACCGAGCCTGAGCTGCAAGGTTCCGAAGAGGTGGTGGTCGGCTTGGGCGGTCCCGAGGGTTCGCCCGGGGGTTTGATGGTGGATCCGGCTCGGGTAACGCTGACCTCGATGAGCAATGTGGCGGACATAACCGTGGCGGCGGGATTGACGGCGGCCCTCGGCGAGATGGAGGTGACGGTGACTTTGGATCCGAGCGCGTCGGCGCTTGGGAACGCGGGGGTGACGACGGACTCTTTGATGGTCGAGGTGAGTTCCGCCGAGGTGTCGTTTGAGTCCGTGAAGGTGCCAGCGGCGGAAGGCTCGACGGCCACGGCCGTTGTCTCACTTTCCCAAGAACTTTCCACTGAGGTTACGGTTGCCTACGGGATTGAAGAGCATGAGAATGGTTACGACCCGGCTGAGCCCTCTGACTACAGTACGCTGTCCGGCATGGTCACGATTGAGGCGGGGGAGACGACCGCAGCCATCGCGATCTTCATCAACGAAGACGATGAGGCCGAGCCGACGCGAGAGGCTTTCAGAGTGGTTCTGGAAGCCCCCCCTGCCGGCGCGTTCTACACATTGGCCGCCGACTCCGAGCGAACCTCGGCGGTCGTGGTGATTAACGAAGGCGTGTGCGACCGGACACCTTCGGTCCGGAGGGCGATTGTCGATGCGGTCGGAAATGCGGCCGATTGTTCTGAGGTAGACGATGAAGCCTTGGGTGGTTTGGAACGATCACTAGCGGTAACAATAGTTGAAAGGGCAGATGACAGCCCCGAGCAAGGCGATTTTTCGGGTCTTGTCAATCTACAGAGTTTGCAAGTAAGCAGGAGCGGGGGGGGAATATTTACATCGAGCGCGAGAATGTTTGAGGGTCTCGACAGCTTGGAAGAATTGACTCTTGCGGACCTGGAGATACGTGGATTCGCGCAAGGCACATTCACGGGTCTCAGCAGTTTGACGAATTTGGATTTGACCGCGAATGCCTTTACGGCGCTGACAAACAACGTGTTTTCCGACGCCGGCTTGGGTTCCACGCTGACACAGTTGCATCTAGGCGAGTTCGGGTCGGGCCCGTCAGAGCTAGAGTCAGTGCAGGCGGGCGCGTTTTCCGGCCTCAGCGGGTTGGAGGCATTGGAACTTGCCTCTGCCGTGAACTTACAGACGCTGGATGCAGGCGCATTTTCAGGTTTGGGCAGTTTACGGGAGCTCGACTTGCTCGATTTGGGTAGTGATTTGGAAGAAGAGGTCGCGCTGGCGCCGGGCCTGTTTTCGGGTTTGAACGCCCTCGAGAGGCTGTATTTGGAGTATGTGAATGTCCCCAACTTGGCGCCCTTACCGGCGGGGATATTTGAAGGCTTGACCAACTTGAAACAGTTGACGCTGCCCGACGACGTGCCGCTCTCTTTCCGCTTTGAACGCGTGGACGGGTTAGCCGATCAACGTTTCGCGCAACTCAGGTTGATATCGGTGCAAGGTGCGCCGTCCACCCTGCTCGTAGTCCTCCGCGCTCCAAACGCTGAGTTGTTAACGTCTGAAGCGCCGAGGCTTCAAGCGAGGATTCCAACGGGGTTCGTCGCAAGCATGCCTTTCAATGTGACGCGGCTGTCTGTGTTTGAAGATGCCTCCGTGAGAATAGCTCAAGAATCAGATGGAACTCCAGTAGTGCACTCGCTCGGACCAGATGGAGATCAAATAGCGAACTCGCTCCCCAACCACGGTTGCGATGGCGTTTTATTAAGCTCCAGTTGTGCATCTGGACGGTATAGTGTCAAGTTTGCCTCCGAACCCGTCGTATTCACGTTGGCGGGGGATCCGGCGGCGCCGTCGGCGGTGAGCATCACTTCCAGCCCTGACGATGGCAACGCCTACAGTGCGGGTGAGGTCATCAGGGTTGAAGTGACCTTTAACTCTGAGATCACCGTAGGTCTCGCCGCCGGTGAGCCAACGTTGAGATTGGACGTTGGTGGTCAAGAGCGCACTGCGAGTTTTGTCACTGCCTCCAGCCTCAGCATGTCTTTCACGTACACAGTGACAAATGAGGACTACGACTCCAACGGCATCAGCATTGCCGATGACGCGTTGGTTCGCGGACGCGCTCAGATAATCTCCGCTGTTTCTGCTGGGGGCAGTCCGGCGAACCTGGCTTTGCCTGCCATTGAGGACGAAAGCGACCATAAAGTCGCAGGTCGGAGATTATCCTTGTCGTTGAGTTTGGAGTCGGCAAGCGTGACGGCGGGTTCGTTCTCGACGGCGACTTTGACGCTTCTTGGGGATACGAGCTCGTTGGACGGAGAAGCTCTGGTGCAGGTGTCCTTGACCCCGGATCAAGGTCTCGACGCACCGTCGACTGTAACCTTGAGGGTCGGTGATGCCAGCGCGGAGTTCAGGTTGTCCGCGGATCTCGGTGCGACACTCGGGGATTCAAGTCTGATGGCGCACGTGGAGCAAGACGTCCAAGACTCGCTCCGAGCGCTCGTGTCGAGCACCACGTTGGGGGTGCGCGTCATCATCAGGGTGGTTTTCGAGCCGGCGGAGATAAGGCTGGTGCGTGGCGGTGCGGCGGAAGAGTCGGCTTCGACGATGGTGGTTCTGAAAACCGAGCGTGAGTTGCAAGGCTCCGAAGAGTTGGGAGTTGGTTTGAGTGCAACCAACGGCTTGGAAGTGAGTCCGGATTCGGTAATGCTGAATCAGGCGCGCAGCACGGCGAGTGTAACCGTGACAGCGTCGTCTGGAGCGGGGTCGGGCGAGGTGTCGGCGACATCGGATTCGGGGACGTCGGAACCTTTGATGGTCGAAGTCGTACGCGGCGTGGAGTTGTCGCTTTCCGACCACGCAGGTCAAGCGGTGGAGATGGTTATGACTACGGCGGGAGAGTCAATCGAATTCACGGTGGCGACGGAACCGTCGCTTGAAAGGGACGAACGGGTGACGGTGACGTTGAGCGTTGACTCGCGCCTGAGTTTGTCGAGCGTCGATGGTCCGGCATTGATCGACGGCAACGTGCTGGTTTTGACTTCGGCGGAGAACTCGACAAGTGCCCGGATCAGCGTGAGCACGTCGAGCCCGGGCTTGAATTTGGCAATGGGGATATCCGCGTCGGGCGAGGGTGAAAACGTCGGCGTTGTCGGCGAGTCGCCGTCGCTTGGCGTCGTAACCGCATTTTCGGGCAGGGTCGCGGTGGTGCTTTCTCCGCAGCAGGTCGAGGTTCAACAAGGCAGCACCAGGCTGCTCAGCGTAACAACTTTCCCGGAATTGGGTGAGATGCAGTCGGTGATGGTGCGGTTGACGATAGCGCCGGCTGACGCAGGTTTGAGTTTTGCCGGCAATTCATCGTTTGTGGAAGTGAGCTTGGGAGAAACCCGGCGAAGCGTTGACGTCGAGGTGTTCGCGTCGGCGGAAGCGGAGATTGGAAGCATCGCTCGTGTTACCTCGATGGAGGTGGATGCCTCCGTGGGATTGAGTGTGGTCATCGACAACCGCTCCGAGGCGACGCTCGAGGTGTTGACGCCTCAGGTGACCCTCGGCTTCACGCCCGCCGACGTTTTGGAACTGAATCTGAGCGAAAGCAAGGCAGTGGAGTTGAGCCTGACCGACTTCACGTTGTCGGGGAACCAGGCGGCAGTGTTCGAGGTGTCGGTCTCCGGCGGCGGGTTGACTCTGCAAGGCGGCACACCGAGCCTGGAAGTGAGTTTGAGCACAGTCAACGTGACGGCGGAAGTAACGGTGATGGCTTCGGATAGCGCGTTTTCCGTCGGAGAGTTGAGCGTGAGGGCTTTGAGCGGTGTCGAGTTGGCTGGCGACGCGGAAGCGGCGACGCTGCCGATTGAGGTGCTGCAAGAACACCAGGGGGCGGTGAGGATCGTTCCGAATTTGGTGGAGATTCAGCGGGGTCGCAGCACGGAGTTCGAGGTGGTAATTAACCCGCCGCTGGTTGCGGATCGCAAGACGACGGTGACGCTGACGATTTCTGAGGAGGACGACTTCAGTTTCGGCGACGCCGGTCTCAAGCAGCATGAAATCGCGTTCGGCATGGACAACTCGCGCGAGACGGTGAGGGTGGCAACGACGGCACCGGCGGACGTGGAGGCAGTGGTGTCGGTGAACGTGATCCGGTCCTCGGGTATTCAGGCTGGGGGGCTGCCGAGTTTGAGATTGCGATCGACGCTTCCGCTGGTTGAGGTGGTATTTTCTCCCGCCGATGAATTGCGGTTGCCGTCGGGCGGCGAAGCACCGGTGACGTTGAGTCTGGATAATTATCCATTGGCCGGAGACCAGGAGATAGTTCTTAACGTTTCGGCGGATGACGGGGGGCTGACAGTATCCCCGCCGAATGCGACCCTGACCGCGACGTCGCCGACGGCGACGGTGCAGGTGAGCGCGTCGCGCCGCGTGGAATCCGGAAACCTGATGGTGTCGGCGTTGAGCGGCGCGGAGTTGGTCGGCGATACGCAGTTGCCGGTGCTGGTGTCGCCGCGTCAATTGGCGGTTTCGTTCGATCCGAGCATGGTGAGGGTGGTTCGCGGCGGCGCGGCAGCTGAGACGGCTTCGGCGGAAGTCTCGCTGAGCGTGGCGCCTGTGCTGGAAGGCGACGAGGAGTTGGTGCTGGGGCTGACCTCAGGTGCAGGCAACCT
This sequence comes from uncultured Chromatiales bacterium, assembly GCA_964347615.1. GTDB lineage: Bacteria > Pseudomonadota > Gammaproteobacteria > Poriferisulfidales > Oxydemutatoraceae > CAYFZO01. The sequence continues at coordinate 17,634 of CAYFZO010000027.1, read as the reverse complement.
TGGCGTGAGCCCCGATGAGGCGACGTTGAGTTCGGAAGTGAGGGCGGTGGATGTGACGGTGACCGCCTCCGCGGCGGGTTCGGGGGAAGTCGCGGCTTTTGAGGGGTCAGGCACTTCGATCGGGAACGCGGAGGTGTCGTTCACGCCTCTGACGGTCGAGGTCGTGCGCGGCGTGGAGTTGTCGCTTTCAGATCATGAAGGTCAAGCGGTGGAGTTGCTTGCGATCGCGGAGGGAAGGTCAACCGAAATCACGGTGGCGACGTCTCCAACGCTTGTAGGGGACGAACGGGTGACGGTGACGTTAAACGTTCTTGCCGATTTTGCTGTTTTGTCCGTAGAAGGCATTGGCTCAGAGTTGATCGGGGGGGACATGCTGGTTTTGACTTCGGCGATGAACTCAAGCACCCGGGTCAGAGTGAACGCGTTGCTCGCGGGCTTTGGCCGGACCAATCCGACACCTGGGATATCCGTGTCGGGCGTGGGTGAAAACGTCGGCGTTGTCGGCGACCCGCCGTCGCTTCGAATGAGAACCGAGTTTTTGGACGAAGCCGTGGTGGTGCTTTCTCCGCGGCTGGTCGAAGTTCAGCAAGGCCGCAGCGCGATGTTCCTCGTGACGACCAACCCGCCGCTGGGCGCGGAGCAAGCGGTGACGGTGCGACTGATGATAGCGCCGGCTGACAGGGGTTTGAGTTTTGCCGAAAGTTCATCGGTTACGGACGTGCGCCTGGGAGGAACCCAGCCAAGTGCTGACGTCGCGGCGTTTGCGTCGGCGGAAGCAGTGGTCGGAAACAGCGTTCGTGTCACCTCGGTGGCGTTGGATGCCACCTCTGGATTGGGCGTGGACACCGACGGTCGCTCCGAGGCGACGCTCGAGGTGACGACGCCTCGGGTGACCCTCGGGTTGAGGCCCGCGGGCGGCGAGATCGGGGATCCCTTGTCGCTGGGTCTTGGAGAGAGCAAGGCAGTGGAGTTGAGCCTGACCGACTTCACGCTGTCGGGGAACCAAACGGCGGAGTTCGAGGTGTCGGTCTCCGGCGACGGATTGAGTCTGCAAGGCGGCACAGTGAGTTTGGACGCAGACAACGCGACGGCAGGAGTAACGGTGATGGCTTCGACTGGCGCGGTTTCCGTCGGAGAGTTGAGTGCGAGGGTGGTGAGCGATAGCGGTGTCGAGTTGGCAGGCGGTGCGCAAGCGGCGACTTGGCCGGTTGAGGTGTTGCAACCGGTGTCGTTGAGTTTCGATCCGGATTTGGTATTGATTCAGCGGGGTCGCAGCACGGAGTTCGAGGTGAGGACGAGCGAGCCTTTGGTTGCCGACCGAATGGTGACGGTGACGCTGAGGATTTCAGAGGAGGGTTTCAGTTTCTTCGATGCCGGGAGTGTGCAGCACGAAATCACGTTCGACGCGGGCAAGTCGCGCGAGACGGTGACGGCGGCAGCGACGGCGCCGATCAACTTGATGGCGTTGGTGTCGGTGAACGTGACCCCGTCGTCGGGCGTTCAGGCTTTGGTGCCGCCGAGCTTGAATTTGCAAGCGACGCTTCCGCTGGTTGAGGTGGCATTCTCCCCCGCCGCTGAATTGCGGTTGCCGTCGGGCGGCGAAGCGTCGGTGACGTTGAGTCTGGCGGACTATTCGCTGACCGGAGATCAGGCGATAGTGCTCGACGTTTCGACGGAGGGCGAGGGGCTGGCAGTATCGCCGGCGAGTGTGACCTTGACCGAGGACTCGCCGATGGCGGCGGTGCGGGTGACCGCGTCGCGCAGCGCTGCGGAATCCGGAAATCTGATGGTGTCGGCGGTTAGCGGCGCGGAGTTGGTCGGCAGGACGCAGTTGCCGGTGGTGGTGTCGGCGCGCCAATTGGCGGTTTCGTTCGAGCCGAGCATGGTAAAGCTGGTTCGCGGCGGTGCGGCGGCTGAGATGGTTTCGACGGTAGTCTCGCTGAGCGTGGCGCCTGCGTTGGAAGGCGACGAAGAGTTGGTGTTGGAGTTGACCTCAGGCGCGGGCAACCTTGGCGTGAATCCCGATGAGGCGACGTTGAGTTCGGAAGTGAGGGCGGTGGACGTGACGGTGTCCGCGGGCCCTGCGACGGTTTCGGCGGAGGTCGTGGCACTGGAAGGAACGGGCACTTCGATCGGGAACGCGGTGGTGTCGTTCATGCCTCTGACGGTCGAGGTCGTGCGCGGCGTGGAGTTGTTACTTTCCGACCACGCAGGTCAAGCGGTGGAGATGATTACGATCACGGCAGGAGAGGCAACCGAAATCAAGGTGGCGACGGAGCCGCCGCTTGAAGAGGACGAACGGGTGACGGTGACGTTGAGCGTTGCCGAGGGCTTGTCTGTAGCTGGTTCAGAGTTGATCGGGGGGAACACGCTGGTTTTGACTTCGGCGGAGAACTCAAGCGCCCGGGTCAGCGTGAGCACGTCGACTCCGGACTTGGATTTGGCAATGGGGATATCCGCGTCGGGCGTGGGTGAAAACGTCGGCGTTGTCGGCGAGTCGACGTCGCTTCGAGTTATAACCGAAGTTTCGGGCGAAGTCGCGGTGGTGCTTTCCCCGCAGCCGGTCGAAGTTCAGCAAGGCAGTCGCACGATGCTCCGCGTGGAAACCTTTCCGCAATTGGCTGCGGGGCAGTCGGTGATGGTGCGTTTGACGATAGCGCCGGCTGACGCAGGCTTGAGTTTTGCCGGCGGTTCATTGTTTACGGACGTGAGTCTGGGAGAAACCCAGCGGAGCGTTGACGTCGAGGTGTTCGCGTCGGCGGAAGCGGTAATCGGAAGCAGCGCTCGTGTTACGTCGATGGTGGTGGATGCCTCCGTGGGATTGAGCGTGGTCACCGACGCTCGCTCCGAGGCGACGCTTGAGGTGACGTTACCTCAGGTCACTCTCGGCTTCACGCCCGCCGACGTTTTGGAACTGAATCTGAGCGAAAGCAGGGCAGTGGAGTTGAGCCTGACCGGGTTCACGCTGTCGGGGAACCAAGTGGCGGAGTTCGAGGTGTCGGTCGAGGGCGAAGGGCTGACGCTGGAAGGCGGCGTGCAGATGATTCGGGTGTCTTTTGCCGCGGGCGAGAATACGAAGTCGATATCGGTCATGGCTTCGGCCGATGCGGCGTCGGTCGGGCGTCTGGTGGTCAGGCCGGTCGGCGGCGTCGAGTTGGCGGGCGATATGGGGACGGCGACGTTGCCGATCGAGGTATTGCAATCGGTGTCGTTGAGTTTCGAGCCGGATTTGGTGGAGATTCAGCGGGGTCGCAGCACGGAGTTTGAGGTAGTAATCAGCCCGCCGTTGATTGCCGACCGAATGGTGACGGTGGCGCTGAGGATTTCAGAGGAGGGCTTCAGTTTCTTCGACGCCGGGAGTACGCAGCACGAAGTCGTGCTGGACGCGGGCAAGTCGAGCGAGACGGTGACGGTGGCAGCGACGGCGGCAGAGGGTTTGGCGGTGCAGGTGTCGGTGGTGACGGACGCGACGCCGGGCGTTGATTTGGCACCGCCGCCGAGTTTGCCGCCGAGTTTGAGTTTGCAAGCGACGCTTCCGATGGTTGAGGTGGCGTTCTCCCCCGACGATGTATTGCAGTTGCCGTCGGGCGGCGAAGCGTCGGTGACGTTGAGTCTGGCGGATTATTCGCTGGCCGGAGATCAGGCGATAGTGCTCGGCGTTTCGGCGGATGACGGGGGGCTGACAGTATCCCCGACGAGTGTGACCTTGACCGAGGACTCGCCGACGGCGGCGGTGCGGGTGACCGCGTCGCGCCGCGTGGAATCCGGGAACTTGGTGGTGTCGGCGTTGAGCGGTGTGGAGTTGGTCGGCGAGACGCAGTTGTCGGTGTCGGTGTCGCCGCGCCAATTGGCGGTTTCGTTCGAGCCGAGCATGGTGAGACTGGTTCGTGGCGGCGCGGCGGCTGAGATGGCTTCGGCGGAAGTCCGGGTGAGTGTTGCGCCTGCGCTGGAAGGCGACGAGGAGTTGGTGCTGGAGTTGACCTCAGGCGTTGCCGGCAATCTTAGCGTGAGTCCCGATGAGGCGACGTTGAGTTCGGAAGTGAGGGCGGTGGATGTGACGGTGACCGCCTCCGCGGCGGGTTCGGGGGAAGTCATGGCTGCTGAGGGGTCGGACAGTTCGATCGGGCACGCGGGGGTGTCGTTCATGCCTCTGACGGTCGACGTCGTGCGCGGCGTGGCGCTGTCGCTTTCCGAGGAGATGGTTACGATTGTGGCGGGAGAGTCAGCCGAAATCACGGTGACGACGGAGCCGGCGCTCGAGGGGGACGAACGGGTGACGGTGACATTGAGCGTTGCCGAGGGCTTGTCTGTGGCTGGTTCAGAGTTGATCGGGGAGAACACGCTGGTTTTGACTTCGGCGGCGAACTCGACAAACGCCCGGGTCAGAGTGAACGCGTTGACGCCGGGCTTGGATTTGGCAATGGGGATATCCGCGTCGGGCGTGGGTGAAAACGTCGGCGTTGTCGGCGAGGCGCCGTCGCTTGACGTCGCAACCGAGTTTTCGCGCAGTGTCACGGTGGTGCTTTCTCCGCAGCAGGTCGAAGTTCAGCAAGGCAGCAGCACGATGTTCCGCGTGGAGACCGACCCGCAGCTGGAGATGGATGAAGCGACGACGTTGCGGCTGACGATAGTGCCGGCCGACGCAGGTTTGAGTTTTGCCGGCGGTTCACCGTCCATGGACGTGAGCTTGGTGGGAGAAACCCAGCAAAGCGTTGACGTCGAGGTGTTCGCGTCGGCGGAAGTGGAAATCGGAAGCAGTGCCCGTGTCACCTCGATGAGGGTGGATGCCTCCTTTGGATTGGACGTGATTACCGACGCTCGCTCCGAGGCGACGCTCGAGGTGACGACGCCTGAGGTGACCCTCGGCTTCATGCCCGCCGACGTTTTGGAACTGAATCTGGGCGAAAGCAAGGCAGTGGGGTTGAGCCTGACCGACTTCACGTTGTCGGGGAACCAAAGGGCGGTGTTCGAGGTGTCGGTCTCCGGCGACGGATTGAGTCTGGAAGGCGGCACGCCGAACCTGGAAGTGAGTTTGGACGCAGTCAACACGACGGCGGAAGTGACGGTGATGGCTTCGGATGGCGCGGGTTCTGCCGGAGAGTTGAGCGTGAGGGCGGTGAGCGGTGTCGAGGCGGAAACGATGACGTTGCCGATCAGCGTGTTGCAATCGGTGTCGCTGGTTTTCGATCCGGACGTGGTGGAGATTCAGCGGGGTCGCAGCACGGAGTTTGAGGTGAGGACGAACGAGCCTTTGGTTGCCGACCGAATGGTGACGGTGACGCTGGCGATTTCAGAGGAGGGCTTCAGTTTCTTCGACGCCGGGAGTATGCAGCACGAAATCGTGTTCGACGCGGGCAAGTCGAGCGAGACGGTGACGGTGTCAACGACGGCGGCAGAAGGCTTGACGGCGCAGGTGTCGGTGGACGTGATGGTGACCTCGGGCGTTGATTTGACGCCGCCGCCGAGTTTGCCGCCGAGTTTAAATTTGCAAGCGACGCTTCCGATGGTTGAGGTGGTGTTCTCTCCCGCCACTGAATTGCAGCTGCCGTCGGGCGGCGAAGCGTCGGTGACGTTGAGTCTGGCGGATTATTCGCTGGCTGGAGATCAGATGATAGTGCTCGGCGTTTCGGCGGATGACGATGGGCTGGAAGTAGCCCCGCTGAATGTGACCTTGACCGCGACGTCGCCGACGGCGACGGTGCAGGTAAGTGCGTCACGCCGAGTGGAATCCGGAAACCTGATGGTATCGGCGGTTAGCGGCGCGGAGTTGGTCGGCGATACGCAGTTGCCGGTGTCGGTGTCGGCGCGTCAATTGGCGGTTTCGTTCGAGCCGAGCATGGTGAGGCTGGTTCGCGGCGGCGCGGCGGCTGAGACGGTTTCGACGGAAGTCTCGCTGAACGTGGCGCCTGCGTTGGAAGGCGAGGAAGAGTTGGTGCTGGAGTTGACCTCAGGCGTTGCCGGCAATCTTGGCGTGAGTCCCGATGAGGCGACGTTGAGTTCGGAAGTGACGGCGGTGGAAGTAACGGTGACCGCCTCCGCGGCGGGTTCAGGGGAAGTCATGGCTGCTGAGGGGTCGGACAGTTCGATCGGGCACGCGGAGGTGTCGTTCATGCCTCTGACGGTCGAGGTGGTGCGCGGCGTGGAGCTGTCGCTTTCAGACCACACGGGTCAAGCGGTGGAGATGATTACGATCACGGCGGGAGAGTCAGCCGAAATCACGGTGGCGACGGAGCCGGCGCTTGAAGGGGACGAACGGGTGACGGTGACGTTGAGCGTTGCCGAGGGCTTGTCTGTGGCTGGTTCAGAGTTGATCGGGGGGAACACGCTGGTTTTGACTTCGGCGGAGAACTCAAGCGCCCGGGTCAGCGTGAGCACGTCGACTCCGGACTTGGATTTGGCAATGGGGATATCCGCGTCGGGCGTGGGTGAAAACGTCGGCGTTGTCGGCGAGTCGACGTCGCTTCGAGTTGTAACCGAAGTTGCGGGTGAAGTCGCGGTGGTGCTTTCTCCGCAGCAGGTCGAAGTTCAGCAAGGCCACAGCGCGATGTTCCGAGTGGAGACCGACCCGCAATTGGCTGCGGGGCAGTCGGTGATGGTGCAGTTGACGATAGCGCCGGCTGACGCAGGTTTGAGTTTTGCCGGCGGTTCACCGTCCATGGACGTGAACTTGGGAGAAACCGAGCAAAGCGTTGACGTCGAGGTGTTCGCGTCGGCGGAAGCGGAGATTGGAGGCAGCGCTCGTGTTAGCTCGATGGAGGTGGATGCCTCCGTGGGATTGAGCGTGGTCATCGACGGTCGCTCCGAGGCGACGCTCGAGGTGACGGCGCCTCAGGTGACTCTCGGATTGAGGCCCGAGGGCGACGAGATTGGGGATACCTTGTCGCTGGGTCTTGGAGAGAGCAGGGCAGTGGAGTTGAGCCTGACCGGATTCACGCTGTCGGGGAACCAAGTGGCGGAGTTCGCGGTGTCGGTCGAAGGTGAAGGGCTGACGCTGGAAGGTGGCGCGCAGATGATTCAGGTGTCTTTTGCCGTGGGCGAGGATACGAAGCCGATATCGGTCATGGCTTCGGACGATGCGGCGTCGGTCGGGCGTCTGGTGGTCAGGCCGGTCAGCGGCGTCGAGTTGGCAGGCGATATGGAGACGGCGACGTTGCCGATCGAGGTGCTGCAATCGGTGTCGTTGAGTTTCGAGCCGGCAACGGTGGAGATTCAGCGGGGTCGCAGCGCGCAGTTCAAGGTTGTGATTACGCCGCTGGTTGCGGATCGCAGGACGACGGTGACGCTGGTGATTTCAGAGGAGGGCTTCAGCTTCGATGCCGGGAGCACGCAGTATGAAGTCGTGCTGGACGCGGGCAAGTCGAGCGAGACGGTGAGGGTGGCAGCGATGGCGGCAGAAGGTTTGACGGCGCAGGTGTCGGTGATGGCGGACGGGACGCCGGGCGTTGATTTGGCGCCGCTGCCGAGTTTAAGTTTGCAAGCGACGCTTCCGATGGTTGAGGTGTCGTTTTCTCCCGCCGATGAATTGCGGTTGCCGTCGGGCGGCGAAGCGTCGGTGACGTTGAGTCTGGCGGATTATTCGCTGGCCGGAGATCAGGAGATAGTGCTCAACGTTTCGGTGGACGGCGAGGGGCTGGAAGTGAACCGGTCGCGCGTGACGCTAACCGGGGTGATGCAGTTGGCGACGGTGCAGGTAAGTGCGTCGCGCAGCGCTGCGGAATCCGGGAACCTGATGGTGTCGGCGGCTAGCGGCGCGGAGTTGGTCGGCAGGACGCAGTTGCCGGTGTCGGTGTCGCCGCGTCAATTGGCGGTTTCGTTTGAGCCGAGCATGGTGAGGCTGGTTCGCGGCGGTGCGGCGGCTTCGACGGATTCGGCGGAAGTCTCGCTGAGCGTGGCGCCTGTGTTGGGAGGCGAGGAAGAGTTGGTGTTGGAGTTGACCTCAGGTGCCGGTAATCTTGGCGTGAGTCCTGATAGGGCAACGTTGAGTTCGGAAGTGACGGCAGTGGACGTGACGGTGACCGCGGACCCCGAGACGGTTTCGGGGGAAGTCATGGCTGCTGAGGGGTCGGGCACGTCAATCGGGAACGCGGAGGTGTCGTTCATGCCTCTGACGGTCGAGGTCGTGCGCGGCGTGGAGCTGTCGCTTTCAGACCACGCGGGTCAAGCGGTGGAGATGATTACGATCACGGCGGGAGATTCAACTGAAATCACGGTGGCGACGTCTCCGACGCTTGTAGGGGACGAACGGGTGACGGTGACGTTGAGCGTTGCCGAGGGCTTGTCTGTGGCTGGTTCGGAGTTGATCGGGGGGAACACGCTGGTTTTGACTTCGGCGGAGAACTCAAGCGCCCGGGTCAGCGTGAGCACGTCGACCCCGGACTTGGATTTGGCGATGGGGATATCCGCGTCGGGCGTGGGTGAAAACGTCGCCGTTGTCGGCGAGGTGCCGTCGCTTGACGTCGCAACCGAAGTTGCGCGCGAAGTCGCGGTGGTGTTTTCTCCGCAGCAGGTCGAAGTTCAGCAAGGCAGCCGCACGATGTTCCGCGTGGGAACCTTTCCGCAATTGGCTGCGGGGCAGTCGGTGACGGTGCAGTTGACGATAGCGCCGGCTGACGCAGGTTTGAGTTTTGCCGATGGTTCATTGTTTACGGACGTGAGCTTGGGAGAAACCCAGCAAAGCGTTGACGTCGAGGTGTTCGCGTCGGCGGAAGCGGTAATCGAAAGCAGCGCCCGTGTCACCTCGATGGAGGTGGATGCCTCCGAGGGATTGGGCGTGGTCATCGACGATCGCTCCGAGGCGACGCTCGAGGTGACGCTGCCTCAGGTGACCCTCGGATTGAGGCCCGAAGGCGACGAGATCGGGGATACCTTGTCGCTGGGTCTTGGAGAGAGCAGGGTAGTGGAGTTGAGCCTGACCGACTTCACGCTGTCGGGGAACCAGACGGCGGTGTTCGAGGTGTCGGTCTCCGGCGGCGGATTGACTCTGCAAGACGACACGCCGAACCTGGAAGTGAGTTTGGACGCAGTCAGCGTGACGGCAGGAGTAACGGTGATGGCTTCGACTGGCGCGATTTCCATCGGGGAGTTGAGCGTGATGGCGGTGAGCGGTGTCGAGTTGGCAGGTGACGCGGAAGCGACGACGTTGCCGATTGAGGTATTGCAATCGGTGGAGCTGGTTTTCGATCCGGACGTGGTGGAGATTCAGCGGGGTCGCAGCACGGAGTTTGAGGTGAGGACGAGTGAGCCTTTGGTTGCCGACCGAATGGTGACGGTGACGCTGATGATTTCAGGGGAGGGCTTCAGTTTCGACGCCGGGAGTACGCAGTATGAAGTCGTGCTGGATGCGGACGGGTCGCGCGAGGCGGTGACGGTGTCAACGACGGCGGCAGAGGGTTTGACAGCGCAGGTGTCGGTGATGGCGGACGGGACGCCGGGCGTTGATTTGGCGCCGCCGCCGAGTTTAAGTTTGCAAGCGACGCTTCCGATGGTTGAGGTGGCGTTCTCCCCCGCCGGCGAATTGCGGTTGCCGTCGGGCGGCGATGCGTCGGTGACGTTGAGTCTGGCGGATTATTCGCTGGCTGGAGATCAGATGATAGTGCTCGACGTTTCGGTGGACGGCGAGGGGCTGGAAGTATCCCTGATGAGTGTGACCTTGACCGCGGCGTCGCCGTCGGCGACGGTGCAGGTGAGCGCGTCGCGCAGCGCCGTGGGACCCGGGAGTTTGACGGTGTCGGCGGCTCGCGGCGCGGAGTTGGTCGGCGAGACACAGTCGTTGCCGGTGGTGGTGGAGCCGCGTCAATTGGCGGTTTCGTTTGATCCGAGCATGGTGAGGTTGGTTCGCGGCGGCGTGGTGGCTGAGATGGCCTCGACGGAAGTCTGGCTGAGCGTGGCGCCTGCGCTGGAAGGCAACGAAGAGTTGGTGCTGAAGTTGACCTCAGGCGACGACGACCTTGGCGTGGATCCCGATGAGGCGACGTTGAGTTCAGAGATGAGAGCGGTGCAGGTGAGGGTGGTCGCAAGCCTCACGACGGTTTCGACGGAGGTCACGGTATCGATGGTTAATGCGGACACGTCGATCGGGAACGCGGAGGTGTCGTTCATGCCTCTGACGGTCGAGGTCGTGCGCGGCGTGGATCTGTCACTTTCCGAGGAGATGGTTACGATCACGGCGGGAGAGTCAACCGAAATCACGGTGGCGACGGAGCCGCTGCTTGAAAGGGACGAACGGGTGACTGTGACGTTGATGGCTGAGGGCGACGGTTTAACGCTGCCCAACACGGTTGAATTGTCCAGCGCCCGGACAAGCGCGACGGTGTTGTTGACCGCGAACGATCCGGGCTCGGGGAGGGTCATTGCGACAGGGATGGGGCAGAACGTCGAAGTTGTGAGCGGTGACTCCGTCGGGATAACGACGGAACGGGCGAAAGAAGTTTCCGTGACGTTTGATCCGGCGCCGGAAGTCGAGATAGAACGTGGCCGCAGCGCGTTGCTGACGGTGGGGACGAGCGTGGGGCTTGATGATGGCCAGTCGGTGACGGTGTCTTTGGGCGTTTCGGAGGATTCCGGCTTTAGTTTCGGCGAGGTTGCATCTTCATCGGTGGAGATCGTGTTAATCAGGGGGATGAGTGCAACGTCGGTGCGGGTTCGTTCATCAACGGCGATTGGCGTCCGAACCACAGTAGACGTGAAGACGACGTTCGAAGGTGTGTCGGTCGCCCCGCCGGAGCGCTTGGAGTTGGTGTCGGTGCCGCCGGAGGTTTCGGTGATGTTTGATCCCGCCGGCAAATTGTCGGTGCCGTCAGGCGGAGAGGCTTCGGTGGCGTTGAGCCTGGATGATTATCCATTGGTCGAAGATCAGGAGATAGTGCTCAACGTTTCGGTGGACGGCGAGGGGCTGACAGTATCCCCGACGAGTGTGACGTTGACCGAGACGGTTCAGTCGGCGATGGTGCAGGTGAGTGCGTCGCGTCGCGTGGAATCCGGGAACCTGATGGTGACGGCTAGCGGCGCGACACTGGTCGGCGAGACGCAGCTGCCGGTGGTGGTAACACCGCGTCAATTGGCGGTTTCGTTTGATCCGAGCATGGTGAGGCTGGTTCGCGGCGGTGCGGCGGATGATACGGCCTCGGCGGACGTCTCGGTGAGTGTGGCGCCTGCGTTGGAAGGCGACGAGGAGTTGGTGCTGGAGTTGACCTCAGGCGTCGCCGGCAACCTTGGGGTGAATCCTCTTGAGGCGACGTTGAGTTCAGAGACGAGGGCGGTGACGGTGACGGTGACCGCGGGCTCCGGGATGGTTTCGACGGAAGTCGTGGCTCTTGAGGGGTCGGGCACTGATATCGGGAACGCGGTGGTGTCGTTCACGCCTCTGACGGTCGAGGTCGTGCGCGGCGTAGAGTTGCTGATTTCAGGCGTGGAGAGCACCGGTGCGGTGTCGCTCAAGGCGGGCGATGAAGCCGAGTTGCTGGTGACGACGAATCCGCTGCTGAGGGAAGGCGAAAGTGTGACTGTGAATTTGAGGGCTGAGGGCGACGGTTTAACGTTGCCCGACACGGTTGAATTGTCCGGCGCTTGGACAAGTGCGACGGTGACGTTGAGGGCGACCGATCCGGGCGTGGAGGGGCAGGTCATTGCGACGGGGACGGGGCAGAACGTCGGAGTCGTGCGCGACGGCTCCGTCGAGATAATGACGGAATTGGCGGAAGAAGTTTCCGTGACGTTTGATCCGGCGGTGGAAGTGAGGATAGAACGTGGCCGCAGCGCGTTGCTGACGGTGGGGACGAGCGCGGGGCTTGGTGATGGTCAGTCGGTGACGGTGTCTTTGAACGTTTCGGAGGATTCCGACTTCAGTTTCGGCGAGGTTGCATCTTCATCGGTGGAGATCGTGCTGGTTGAGGGGATGAGTGCAACGTCGGTGCTGGTTCGTTCATCAGCGGCGATTGGCGTCCGAGCCGCAGTAGACGTGAGGACGACGGCCGAAGGTGTGTTGGTCGCCCCGCCGGAGTCTTTGCGGTTGGCGTCGGTGACGCCGATGGTGTCGGTGGCGTTCTCTGTTGCCGGGGAGGTAGTCGAAGCGCTGGTGTTGCCCGCAAACAGCACGAGTGCGGATGTGTCTTTGAGTCTTGGGGACTATGAATTGGCCGTGGGTCAGGAAGCGGTGTTGGCGGTTTCAGTGCAAGGTGCGGGTTTGACGGTGGATACGCAGGAAGTGACGTTGAGCGGGACGACGCCGTCGGCAACGGTGGCGGTGACAGCGACGCTCGAGAACGCGTCGGGCACTTTGACGGCGGCGGCGGTGAGCGGCGTTGAGTTGAGGGTCCCGGCGGAGTTGCCGGTGAGCGTGGAGCTGAAGCCCGCGGGTCTCCGGTTGAGGATCAGGGTCTTCCTCGAAGGGGCACTGGAGTAAGTTTTTCAGGTTCTTTGAATTGCGTTTTTCACTCCGCGCTTCAGCGCGCGGTTAGCGATAGACGAGCTCCCCGGTCGCCTGCTTTGATTTGACCGCCGTCGTCGCAATCCATATCTCCAGCCCTTTCAAGAGTTTGGTAACTTCCCAAGTGCTTGGGTATGGATTTTTTTGGTTTTTGGTGAAGTATCAAACACTTACCTTATCTCTTTGTCTAAGTTATAATTTTAGACCTGAAATTTCCGCCGACAAGTTTTTTCTGGTGCTAAGAGCGAACAGAAGTCTGGGGGAGATTTCTTGTACTCGGGGGCGTAATGGCTGGCGACGAAGCTGAAAGGCCAGAACAAAATGCAATGGCAGGTTTGCGGAGATCTGTTTGCGGGGTGTTATGGGTACCAAGCCTCGTTTTGATTGGCTTAAGCGTTGCACGAGTCGCACTTCTTTACGCCGAACGGATTTATAGCCCCCTGACACATTTGTACGCTTCATCACGCCCGGCGAGGGCGAAAACGTTTTTACGCCGGCGGGTTTTGCTCTGCGGTTTTCTGTTCTCGTTGCTTGGGTTTGCCGCCTCCGGCGTTCACGCGCAAGGGCCAACTCCTCCGGTGTGCGACAGGACGTCGCAGGTTCAGACCGGGATTTTGGACAAGATTCCCGGCGTCAGCAACTGCGCCAATGTGACGGATGCGCATCTATCCGGGATAACGGGGGTTTTGGATCTGAGCAATGACAACATTGCTACTCTCAGAACCGGTGATTTTTCAGGCCTCGGCAACTTGCGGGTGTTGCTCCTCGGTTCAAATGACCTGACTTTCTTGCAGGCGAATGTGTTTTCTGGTCTCGACGGGTTGGAGGCATTGGGGCTTGGCTTTAATTCTGCCTTAACGGTGCTGGATTCAAATGCATTTTCAGGTTTGGTCAATTTAAAGGAGCTCGATCTTTTCCGGCTGGGTGGTGGTTCGAGAGAAGTCGCGCTGGTGCCGGGTCTGTTTTCGGATTTGCGCGCCATCGAGTATCTGTATATAGATTTTGTCAACTTGGCGCCCTTACCGGAGGGAATATTTGAAGGCTTGACCAACTTGAAAGATCTGAAACTATCGGGTGACGCGCTGCTTTCTTTCCGCTTTGAACGCGCGGACGGGTCAGCTAATCAAGATTCTGAGCAACTCAAGTTGATATCGGTGCAAGGTGCGCCGTATGACCTGACCGTAACCCTCTCCGCTTCAGGCGGCGACTTGTCAACAACTCAGGTGATGATTTCAGCGGGCGCCGTCGCAAGCACACCTTTCAATGTGACGCGGAGCAACGACCTGGTTGAAGTTGTCCACGTGGAGATAATTCACGTGGGGAGGTCAATTACAGAGCCGCCGAGTTTTCCCCCACCCGATTGCAATGACCCGGGTATCTTATTGTCAGACATTCGCCTTGGTTGCGGGGTGGCGGCAGGGAGAATCACGGAAGACAGTTTTGACACGAGCGCCGAATTCCGGTTTCTGTGGAGTCCGCTGAATTTGTCTTTTACTACGCCCGCTGACAATTTTATTTTTGGGACGCAATTTGAAATTATAGATGTGTATCAGGTGAAGTCTGGCTTAACGAGGGAGTTGGAGTTGGAGTTGGAGAATGCGGAGTTATTGACGGAGGGCGAATCGGTTACGGTGAATTTTGAGGTGCGGTTGGGTAGTTCCCTATCGGGTGACTTGTCGGTTTCACCGCCGCTGGCGGTAATGAGCGCGACAACGCCGCGAGTGTCTTTGGAGTTGTCTGCTGCGTGGAGATTGTCTGCTGTGCGGCAACACAAGACTTTTCAGTTGAGAGCGTTTGCCAGTGCCGTGCCTGACAACGTAACGGTGTCTGAGGAAACCGCTGAAGTTGTGATTGTGGCTCGTGAGTATAGATTGAATCTTAATCCGACTGATTTCGTAGTGGGCAGGACGTCTACGGCGACGTTGTCTTTGGAAGGAGATGATCCGTTGCTTGAGGGCCAGTCGGTGGATGTTTCTTTGAGCGTGGCGGAGGCTGGTGCGTCGGTATTGCCGTCTGAGGTGGTGTTCAATCCGACTTCGATGTCGGTGGAGGTGGAGGTGAGCGTGCCGCTGTCGGTGGTGTCCGAGGGGTCGAACTTGTCGTTTGTTGTGGAGGATCCAAGTGCGGGTTCTGCCCAGGGGAGTCCGTATTGGTTGGTAAATAATGATGGGGTGGACATTCGCAATGCTGATGATGGTGGCGAGGGCAATTTCCGGCTGTCATTTTCACGCGCTTTCCGTCTGGCGTTCGTGGATTCATTGAATAGAGAGATAGACGTCTTGTCGGTTGCGGGGGGGGAGTCAGCCGATTTCGGCTTGTCGCTGTTGGGGGCGGAATTGGGCGAGGGTGAATCTTTGGAGGTACGGCTGGGCGTGTCGTCGTCCGAAGGCGAGGGCGCGAGTCTGGTCGGGGGAGATACGCTGAGGTTTGTTCAGGGGACGTCGTCTGCGACGACGTCGGTTTCCGTGACGCGGGATTCGCCGTTGTCGGCGTTTTCGGTTTTGGTGTCGGATGTGACGTTGACACTGCTGGCTGACAACGCGCGGGTGACGACGGAATCTTTGGCGGTTGAAGTTATACGCAACGTGGAGTTGTCGCTTTCAAGCCATGCGGGTCAAGCGGTGGAGATGGTTACGATTGTGGAGGGAGAGTCAACCGAAATCACGGTGTCGACGGATCCGTTGCTTGTGGGGAACGAGCGGGTGACAGTGACATTGAGCGTTGCCGAGGGTTTGTCTGTAGAGGGTGTTGATTCAGAGTTGATCGGGGGGAACGTGCTGGTTTTGGCTTCGGGGGAGAACTCAAGCACCCGGGTCAGGGTTCGCGCGTTGACTCCGGGCTTGGATTCTGAAATGGGGGTATCCGCGTCGGGTGAGGGTGACAACGTGACCGTTGTCGGCGAGGCCCCGTCGCTTCGAGTGAGAACCAAGCTTTTGATCGACGTCACGACGGTGGTGCTTCCTTCAGGACCGGTCAAAGTTCAGCAAGGGAAGAGCAGGAAGTTCTCCATAACAACCGATCCACCGTTGAAGGAAGGGCAAGTGGTGACGGTGCAGTTGGGGATAGAACCGAGCAACGCGGGATTGAGTTTTGCCGACGGATTGCCCAGCACGCGGGTGACGCTGGTAGAAAACCAACTGCCTTTTGAGGTTCAGGTAGAAGCGTTGCCGGATGCGGAACTCGAAAACAGCGCCCGTGTCACCCCGATGGTAGTGGATCATTCCCCGGAGCTGCAGGTGAATATCGACAGTCGGTCTGAAACGACGCTTCGGGTGGTGATACCCCGGGGGAACCTCGGATTGAGGCCTCATGGCGGCAGGGTTGGAGACGCCTTGAGGGTGGGGCTGGGGGAGCGATTAGACGTGGAGTTGGTTTTGACTGGTCTTACGTTGCGGGGCAATCAGAGGGTGGTGTTCCAGTTGGTGATCGAGGGTCAAGGGGTGGAGTTGGTGGACGGTGTAATGTTTGTTAACGTTATTGGCCCGCTGCCGGATGAAGAGTTGACGAGTACTCAGGTGCACTTGAGCGCTGACACGCCAACGGCGACAATAACAATAGAAGCTTCGGATAAGGCGTATTCCAGAGGGAAGCTGGCGGTGGAAGCGTTAAGCGGCGTCGCGTTTCATGATGATCCGGGCGCGACGGATGAGCCGACAAACTTCTTACACGAGCGTAACCTTATAGTAGAGCAGTCGGTGTCGTTGAATTTCAATCCGCCGGAAGTGCTGATTCAGCGAGGTCGCAGTACGCAGTTCGAGGTAACGACGATTCCGCGATTGGTTGCAGACCGGAAGGTGGCGGTGACACTGGGTATTCCACAAAGTGATTTCGAAGATGGTTTTAGTTTCGGCGACGGAAGCGCGCAACATAGAGTGGTGCTGGACAAGAACAGGGCGTCACGGATGGTGACGGTCAAAACGACAACGACGGCTACAATCGACTCGCCGGTGGCGGTGGCGGTGACACAAGAGGACGTGAGTCCGATCCCGCGAGCCGTTCTTTTGGGGCAGCGGCCGGATCTGGTGCTGAGGGCGACGACCCCCGTGGTGGCGGTGGTGTTTGATCCAGCCGACGTGCTGGCGTTGCCGCGAGGCGAAGAGGCGGAGGTGGGATTGAGCTTCGATGGCTCCGTGTTGGCTGAGGATCAAGAAGTGGTGTTGTCTGTTTCAGTTCGAGGCGACGGGTTGGCGGTGAATCCGCCTGAAGTGACGTTAAGTAGGGCGATGCAATCGGCGACGGTGACGGTGACGGCGGGGTCTGAAAGTATGTCGGGGGCCTTGACGGTAACCAAGGTTAGAGGAGACGTTGAATTGATGAACGACCCGGCGGAGTTACCGGTGGAAGTACTGCCGCGCCGAAATTATTCACTGTCGTTTGACCGGCCTCCGTTGGAGGTAGTTGCGAATTCAACGCTTACGTCGAGCTTGTCGCTGACGGGCGCCGATGATTTGCTGCCTGGTGAGGAGGTTTCCGTGTCATTGGGTGTTTCCGGGAGCGGATTGTCGCTGCGGTCTGCGCCTCAGGTACTTTTCAGATTGGGTTCGACGTCGGTTGAGGTGATGTTGAGCGCGTCGGCGGATGCTGCTGAGACAGGTTCGGTTTCGGCTGCGGTGCAGGGTGACTTGCCTGCGGGCATTGACATTGACGTTGATCCGGTGGAGGCTGCGGTGTCGGTACTGCCCCGCGAGTTGCATCTGTCTTTCCCGTCGTCTCCGTTGCTGGTTCGTTCCGGCTTGAATACGTCGGTGGAATTGACTTTGCTGGGCGCTGATGACTTGCTGCCTGAGGAGGAGGTTTTGGTGTCATTGGTCGGTTTGTCGGGTTCCGGTTTTGGGGTTGAACCTTCGTCGTTGTCGATGGGTCGTTCGGTGCCGAGCACGTCCTTGTCCTTGATGGTTCCCCGAGAATTGGCGTCGGTGGAATTGACGGCGGAGGCGTTGTCGTTGCCGATGAACGCGGAGGTGTCTTCGACGTCGGTTGGGATTCGTGTATTGCCGCGCGAGTATGCTCTTTCGTTTTCGCCGTCGTCGCTGCCGGTGGCGGCCGGGACGGCGGGGTCCGCGACGTTGTCCCTGGAAGGTGCCTACAGGCTGTTTGCGGGGGAGTCTGTGGCGGTGTCGTTGAGCGTAGCGGGTGTAGCGGTTGAGGGGGTTTCGTTGTTGCCGGATGAGGTGGTGTTCGATAAGGTTTCGACGTCGGTCGAGGTGGAG
>CAYFZO010000026.1:0-22817 GCA_964347615.1 uncultured Chromatiales bacterium | reverse complement strand
TCGGAATGGCTGTTTGAAAGGGGGTCTTTTGTCTCATATGTCCTGAACCCGTACAGCCGTTTGAATTGCGCACGGTCAACGGTTTAGAATACACACCGCCTTTGGAACCGCCTGCCGGCGAAAAATCCCCGGGCGAAAAATCAAGGCAAACGGCGCTCAGCGCTGGAGGAGACATGGCAAGAATCACCATCGAAGACTGTTTGGAGAAGATCCCCAATCATTTCAAGCTGGTGCTGGTCGCAAGCCACCGGGCAAGACAACTTCAAGACGGCGCCACCCCCAAGGTCGAAGGGGCAGGCGACGAAAAGCCCAACATCGTCGCGTTGCGCGAAATCGCGGCGGGCGCAATCGGCGAGGACATCCTCGACGAGCCGCTGATCAAGGATCCGACCGCCGACGAGGAACTGGCGGACTTGATTGCGCACGGCTTGATGAACCAAGACGTCTCGGCCGAGCTCGGCAGCATGACCGAAGACGCCGATGAAAACGACGGCGAGGACGCCGACATGGAAATGGACCCGCTGGAAGCGGGCACCGGAACGATTGAAGGGATGGAAAAAATGGCGGACCTCAACCTTGACCATCTGCACGCCGGCGACGGAACTCCGGACGAAAACACCGATGAGCTGGCCGGGGAGCTCGGCGAAAGCGAAGTCGCCCTCGGCGAGAAGCTCCTGAGCTCGATGGACCAGGCGCTCGGCACCGCCGGGGACGCGGCGCCTGAGTCGGACGAAGAAGCCGACGCCGACAACGCGCAGGAAGGCGGGCGCGCCGAAGAAAAGCCCGCCTGAAGCCGGTTTTCCACGATGCGGCACCGCCCTGCGGCCTCTTCCGACGCTTCAGAACACGCCGGAAAAGGCACGAGCAGATGGGCGCCGTGGAAACGAGCGGCGCCCGCCGGCACCCGCGGCGAACCGCAGGATGAGCTGAGCGAAAGCCTCGAAGCTTCGCTCGAAACCTACCTGTCTCCCAAGGAAATAGAAAGCATCCGCAAGGCGTACTTGTTCAGCGCCAGTGCGCACACCGGACAGAAGCGGATGTCGGGAGAACCTTATATCTCCCATCCCGTGAAAGTCGCTCAAGCGATGGCCGAGTTGCGCCTGGACTCGACAACCATCATCGCGGGCATCCTCCACGACGTGCTTGAAGACACCCACGTCACCAAGAACGAGCTGGTCAAGAAGTTCGGCAAGGAAGTCTCGGAAATCGTTGACGGGGTCAGCAACATCGACCACCTGCACTTGGAGACCCGCGAGGCCAAGCAATCGGCCAACTTCCAGAAGATGATCCTCGCGATGTCGAAAGACTTGCGCGTGATCCTAGTCAAGCTCACCGACCGCCTGCACAACATGCGTACGCTACACCATCTTCCGACGCCCAAGCAAAAGTTGATCGCGGAGGAGACGCTTGAAATCTACGCGCCGATCGCACAGCGCCTCGGCATGGACGCGGTGTCGCGCGAGCTGGAGGAGCTCGGGTTCAAAGCGCTTTACCCGATGCGTCATCGGGCCCTGTCGCAGGCGGTCGAGCAAAGCGGCGGACGACACAGGAAGATGATGCGAAGCATTCAAAACAGCGTCCGCAAGCGCTTGAACACGGCGGACATCGACCACGAAGTCCTCGCCCGGCGCAAAAACGTGTACAGCGTATATAAGAAGATGCGGCAAAAGCAGCTGCCGTTCTCGGAAGTGTTCGACGTGTTCGCGCTGCGCCTGATCGTGGACCGGGTGGACGACTGCTACCGCGCGCTCGGGTTGATCCACAACCTCTACAAGCCGGTGCCCGGGCGTTTCAAGGACTACATCGCAATTCCCAAGGCGAACGGATACCAGTCGTTGCACACCGTCCTGTTCGGCCCGCAAGCCATCCCGATCGAGATTCAGATCCGCACCCGCGAGATGGACAACGTCGCCGAACACGGCATCGCCGCGCACGCCGTGTACAAAACCTCGGGGCGGGGCAACGGCGTCTCAGACCACGCGACCGCGCGTGAATGGGCGAGTCACTTGATGGAGCTGCGCGAACACGCCGGCAGCTCGACCGACTTTCTCGAGAACGTGAAGATGGATTTGTTCCCGGACGAGGTCTACGTTTTTACGCCGCAGGGCGAAATCATGACGTTGCCGCGCGGCGCGACCGTTCTTGATTTTGCCTTCGCGGTGCACACCGACGTCGGCATGACGTACTCGAGCGCGCTGGTGGACAAGCGCCCGACGCCGATGAGCACGGAACTCGGGAACGGGCAGACGGTCCAGATCATCACCGACCGACACACGCACCCGACGCCGCTGTGGCTCGCTTTCGCGGTCACCGCGAAAGCGCGCGCCGCCATCCGCAACCATCTGAAAAACACCAACGAGAAAGCCGCGGTCAAACTCGGCAAACGCCTGCTGAAAAACACCTTTGAAAGCGGCGGCAACGACTTGGGCAAGGTTCCAGAGCAACGATGGCGGTCGTTGTTGGAACAGCTCCGGCTCGAAAATCGGGAAGTTCTGTTCAGGGAAATCGGACTCGGCAATCAAATGCCGCCGTTGATTGCACGGCGCCTTCTCGGTCTCCGCGACGCGTCGCCCGACGCCGCTTCGGACGAATCCCTTGCGATTACCGGCGCCGAAGGCGTCGTCGTTACCTATGCCAAGTGTTGCCACCCGATTCCGGGCGACGCCATTCTCGGTCTGCTGAACCCGGGCAAGGGACTGGTCGTGCACCGCAGCTCGTGCAACAACATCGCGCGCGACGACCACGGCGACAAAAGCCTGCTGCTCCATTGGGCGAAAGACGGGGCGCCGAACGCCGAATACTCGGCGGCGATCCGCACGGTTACTCAGCACCGTCGCGGCATGCTTGCGATAATCGCCGACAAGATCGCGCAGACCGGTTCGAACATCGAGAATGTGACGGTCGAGGAGCGCCCGGGCGCGACGGCGTTGCTGACCTTCACGCTCAGCGTCAAAAACCGCGACCACCTGGCGGATCTCATGCGCAGGATACGCGGTATTTCAAAAGACGTCCGCGTCTCCCGCATAAAGTAAAACCTTTGCAACGGGAGCAATCATGAATAGACGCATCGTCAAAACCGACCAAGCGCCGCAAGCCATCGGCACTTATTCTCAGGCGGTCGCCGCCGACAAGGTGGTTTACCTTTCAGGACAGATTCCGCTGGTGCCGGAGACCATGGAACTTGTCGCCGGCGGCGTCGAGACGCAAATCCGAAGGGTCTTCGACAACCTCAAGGCGGTCGCCGCCGCCGCGGGCGGCAGCCTCGCCGACGTGGTCAAGCTGAACGTCTTCCTGACCGACCTTGCGAACTTCCCGACCGTCAACGAAGTGATGAGCGACTATTTCAAGCAACCCTACCCGGCGCGCGCCGCCGTCGGCGTCGCGGCGTTGCCCAAAGGCGCGGACGTCGAAATGGACGCCGTCATGGTCTTGCCTTGATTCGAGGTGTCGCCGGATTGTTCGTCTGAAGCTTCAGCGACCTGAGCAAGGCGGTTACGCCCCGTTTGATATAATCCTTTTTCTTTGCCTGGGGGCGGAACGTGCTTGTATCTCCGCGAAGCGGCAGACTTCCATACCGCGGTTTCTTTTGCTGCTCGGCGTTGATATTGCTGGCCTGCAACCCACTCCGCGCAGACACCATTGAAATCACCGCCGCCGACACCCCGCTTTCGGAAAACTCTTACATCCTCAACGCCGACGCGGCGGTCAGACTGCCGGAAAACGTGCAAACCGCGCTCGACAAAGGCGTGGATCTGTTTTTCCTGACGAACGTAAGAATCGGAAAAAGCCGCCGGTGGCTGCCGGACAAGTCCGCCGTCAACCTCGAGATCATCCGTCGCCTGAGCTTCCACGCGCTGACAAAAAAGTACGTCGTTGACGACCTGACGCTGAGCGAGAGAAAGAGTTTCACGTCGGTGTCGCGCGCGCTGGCCTACCTCGGACGCTACCGCAAAATCCCGCTGGCGAGCGCGGCGTTGATCAAGCCGACCCCGGACACGCGGGTCCGCATGCGCATCAAGCTGATGGATCAGAAATTGCCGCTTCCCCTGCGCTTGAAGAAGATCTTTTCCCGCGCTTGGCGCTTGTCTTCGGGTTGGTACGCGTGGCCGCTGAAAACAGACCGCCGCCCGTGAGTGAATCACGCCCCGCAACCACGCTGCCGATCGTTGTCCTGACCGGACTATTGGCGGCGTCGCTGGCGTTGCTGGCCGGGGTGGTCAGCGATGCCTCGGTGTTCGACCGCTATCGCACCTTGCTGTTCGGTTTCAACCTTGTTCTCCTGACGGTGCTCGTCGTAATGATTGCGATGAACGTCATGGGCCTGATTCGAAAGCGGTTGCGCAAACAGCCCGGCGCTCGCCTGACCACCAAGCTGACCGGTCTGTTCGTGTTGCTCGCGTTGATTCCGGCGGCGGTGCTGTACTTGTTCTCGGTGTGGCTGATCGAAAAAGGCGTGGATTCATGGTTCGACGTCAAGATCGAGTCGGCCCTCGGCGACGCGCTGGACCTGAGCCGGCATTCGCTCGACATGCAGCTTGAGCAATACCGCCGGATGGCCGAACCGGTGGTCGCCGATCTGAACGACACGCCCAACGAGTTGGCGTCTTACGTGTTGTCGTCGCTGTTCGAACGAAGCGGCGCAAGCGAGATGCTGATCGTCGGCGACAATCAAAACATCATCGCGTCGGTCGGCACCGCCGAGGCGAGTCCGTTGCCCGATTTGCCGTCCGCCGAGGCGCTCGACGAAATCTACCGCGGGCAACCTTACTTGGGCATAGACCCGATTCAAGACAGCGGCCTGTTCGCGCGGCTGGTGTTCCCGCTGGCCCAGACCGGCGCCGAAACCGAGACCCGCCTGTTTCAAGTGCTTTACCCGGTGTCCGAGCGCGTCAGCTTGCTTGCCGCCAACGTGCAAGCGGCGCACCGCGAATACGACCGCCTCTTCTACCTGCGCGAAGCGATGAAACAGATGATGGCGATCGTGCTGACGCTGGTGTTGTTGTCGGCGGTGTTCTACGCGGTGTGGCTCGCCTTTCATTCCTCCGAACGACTGATGCGCCCGATCGTGATGCTGACCAAAGGCACTCAGGACGTCGCGAGCGGCAAGCTCGACGTGCGAATAGACGCCCCGTCACACGACGACCTCGGGCAACTGGTCAACTCGTTCAATCAGATGACGGTCCGCCTGGCGCAAGCGAAAGACGACGACGAACGCAGTCAGCGCCAGCTGAAAAACCAACGCGCCTACCTGCACACGGTGCTCGAAGGCATCTCCTCGGGGGTACTTACCCTGGACGATGAATTCAAGCTGAAGACCGCCAACCGCGCCGCCGAAGAAATCCTCGGCGTATCCTTCACCGGGCTGCTGGACCGCCCGCTCAGCCCGGTTGCGGACAAGCCCGCGCTGAACGACTTGTGCGAGCAATTGCTGCCCCTGCTCAAGAGCGGCGACGCCGAGTGGGAACAGGAATTCGGCTTGTTCATCGGAGACGAGCACAAGACCTTGATATGCCGCGGCGCTATCATGCCGAACCGCGGTTACGCCGTGGTCTTCAACGACATCACCAGCGTCGTGCGGGCCCACCGCGAAACTGCGTGGGAAGAAGTCGCGAGGCGGCTCGCGCACGAAATCAAAAACCCGCTGACGCCGATCCAGCTGGCCGCCGAGCGCCTGCGCAACAAGTTGTCCAAACAACTGCAAGGTGAAGACGCCGGGTTTCTGGATCGTTGCACGCATACCATCTCGGAACAGGTGGAATCAATGAAAAGGATGGTCAACGAATTCAGCCAGTACGCCCGCAGCCTGCCTTCCGAGCTGGCGCCGCTCGAAATCAACCGGGTGGTGCAGGAGGTCTGCGAGTTCTACCGCTCAGGCGGATTCGAGCTTCAGCTCGAACTGGCACCGGAGAATCCCCCGGTGTCGGGTGACGAGGCGCGGCTGCGGCAATTGCTGCACAACCTGCTGAAGAACGCCGCCGAAGCGCTTGAAGGCCAAACCGACGCACGCGCCGTCGTCACGACCCGCGTGCGCCGTACGCCGCCGGCCACCGTGGAAATCGAGGTCAGCGACAACGGGCCGGGGTTTCAGGAAAGCCTGATGAAAAGAATCTTCGAGCCGTACGTCTCCTCCAAGCCCAAAGGCAACGGGTTGGGGCTTGCAATCGTCAAAAAGATCGTCGAAGAGCACAACGGCCAAATCAGGGTCGCCAACCTCGAAAGCGGCGGGGCGGCGGTTACGGTGACGCTGCCTCGCTTCGGCGCAAACGCAACGGCAAAGATCGTTGAGGGGGACGCCGCGTGAACCGCAACCGAATCCTGGTCGTGGACGACGAACCCGACATCTGCGCGCTGATCAAGGACGTCCTCGAAGACGAAGGTTTCGAAGTCAGCACGGCGCAAAACGCTTATGACGCGGATTCGCAGTTCGCCGCCCGCGCGCCGGACTTGGTGCTGCTCGACATCTGGATGCCCGGCGAAGACGGCATCAGCCTGCTGAAAAGCTGGCAGGGAAAATCTCAGGATCGCGTACCGGTCATCATCATGTCCGGCCACGGCACGGTCGAGACCGCGGTCGAAGCAACCCGCCTCGGCGCGCACAGCTTCATCGAAAAGCCCGTGACAACCGCGAAGCTGCTGCAAAACGTACACGATGCCTTGGCGGATTCCGAGGCGCCCGCCGCCGTACCGCGAATCGTCCTCGAGCCGGTCGGGCTCAGTCCCGGGGCCAGGGTGTTGCGCGAGAAAGCGTTGCAACTGGCGGAAAACGACGAGCACGTCGCCATCGTCGGCGAACCCGGCGTCGGCAAGACCACGCTCGGTGAATACATTCATTCCCTGAGCGCGCGCGCCGACAAGCCGTGCGTCGTCGTGCGCGCCGCGGCACTCGACGAACGGTCACTTGCGGCGGCGCTCACCGGCGCCGGCGGCGGCGTCCTGCTGATCAAACAGGTCAACGCGACGGCGCAAAGCCAGCAGCAAACGATAAGCAAAGTGCTGACCGGCGAACGGCTGACGGCTGAAAACGTCCGCCTGATAACGACCAGCCTCGGCAAACCCGATGATTTCATCAAAGCCGCCGGCGTCGCGCAAACCGTGCTGGAAATCGCGCCGTTGCGCAAACACGCCGAGGACGTGCCGGAGCTGGTCAAGTCCTGCACCGACTACTGGTGTCAATCACGGAAGTTGCCCTACCGCCGCTTCTCCATCGCGGCACAAAACCGTTTGCTGCACTACGATTGGCCCGGCAACCTCGGCGAACTCAACGAACTGGTCCGCGAACTGCTCGAAAGCGGAGCAAGCGGTGAGATTTCCCTGGAGGAAGTGGAAGGTCGGCTGCGAGAACGGGAAAGCGGCGACGCGTGGCTCGAACAGGCGATGGACAAACCGATGCGCGAAGCCCGTGAAATGTTCGAAAGATTCTACTTGGCGCACCAGCTCGAACTTGCCGAAGGCAACGTCAGCCGGCTGGCGGCGAAAGTCGGCATGGAACGCACCCACCTGTACAGAAAACTGCGCGCTCTCGGCATTTCACTCAAGGACGGCGGCAAGCGCCCATGAAAATCATCATCTTGGGCGCCGGGCGCGTCGGCGGTTCCCTCGCAAGGATACTTGCCGACGAGGCCAACGACATCACGTTGATAGACGAAGACGCCGAACAATTGCGCGTCTATCACGATCAAGCCGACCTCAGAACCATCACCGGCTTTCCTTCTCATCCCGACGTGCTGGCCCACGCCGACGCCGAAAACGCCGACATGTTGGTCGCGCTGACGCCGAGCGACGAAGTCAATATGGTCGCGTGCCGCACCGCGCACACCCTGTTTCACGTGCCGACCAAGATTGCGAGGATTCATTCGCACGCCTATCTTGAAAACCCGGTGCTGTTCGAAAAGGACGCGGTGCCGATAGACGTCCTGATCAGCCCCGAGCAGCTGGTGTCGAAAAACATCTATCGTCTGATCAAGCATCCCGGCGCGTTGCAAGTCGTCGAATTCGCCAGCGGGCGCTTGCTGATGGTCGCGTCGAAAGCCGAACACGGCGGGCAGCTGATCGGCAAACAAGTGCGCGACATGCAGGAGGTGCTGCCCGACGTCGACGCCCACATCGCGGCAATCTATCGCGGCAACCGCGTCGTCATCCCCGGAGGCACGACCGAATTGCAAAGCGGCGACGAGGTTTTCTTCCTCGCCGACGAAGATCAGGCTCGCACGATGAGCACCGCGTTACGCAACACGGAAAAACCGTATTCACGGATCCTGATCGCCGGCGGCGGGCGCATCGGAATGCATCTTGCCGAACTGCTCGTCGGCGACTACGAAGTCAAGATAATCGAACGCGACGAACAGCGCGCGCGCCATCTCGCCGAACGTCTCGACGACGTGATCGTGCTGCACGGGGACGCTTCGGGCGAGGAGATCCTGATCGAGGAAAACGTCGATTGCACCGACGTGTTCTGCGCGCTGACCAGCGACGACGAAGACAATATCCTGTCGGCGATGCTGGCGAAACACCTCGGCGCACGCAAAGTCATGTCGCTGATCAACCGCCCGAGCTACGTCAACCTGATCCAAAGCGATCGGATAGACGTCGCAATCTCCCCGCAACAGGATTCAATCGGCGCGTTGTTGCGTTACATCCGCAAAGGCGACGTGGTCACCGTACATTCGTTACGCCGAGGCGCCGCCGAGGCGATCGAAGGCGTCGCCCACGGCGACGCCAACACCTCGCGCCTGGTCGGGCGCCGGCTGGATCGGATCCGGGTGCCGCCCGACGTGACCATCGGCGCGGTCGTGCGCGGCGACAAGGCGTACATGGCCCACCACAACGTGGTCATCGAGCCCGACGACCACGTGATTTTGCTGCTTAACAACAAGCGCCGAATTCCGGAAGTCGAGAAGCTGTTTCAGGTCAGCGCCACTTTCTTCTGATGCATTTGTCGCTGGTGCAAAAAGTACTCGGCGTCATGTTGATGCTGTTCGGACCGGTAATGCTGATACCGGCGCTGGTCGGGTTGCTCTACGGCGAAGACGATTTGCGCCCTTTCCTCCTCGCTTTCGTCGCCACCTTCGGCGCCGGCTTCGCGCTGTGGCTGCCGGCACGCAAAGCGGGCGGTGAGCTGCGCCTGCGCGACGGCTTTCTCACGGCGGTCGCGTTCTGGACCGTGCTCAGCGCGTTCGGCGCCCTGCCTTTTTATTTGGCCGAACGCCCGGACGTCAACCTTGCCGAGGCGATGTTCGAAGCGGTGTCGGGGCTGACGACGACCGGCGCCACCGTCTTGTCGGGCCTCGACGCGCTGCCGCGCGCGATCTTGTTCTACCGCCAGCTGCTGCAGTGGCTCGGCGGGCTCGGCATTATCGTGCTTGCCATCGCGGTACTGCCGATGCTCGGCGTCGGCGGGATGCAGCTGTACCGCGCGGAGACGCCGGGGCCGATCAAGGACACCAAGCTGACGCCGCGCATCACCGAAACCGCCAAGGCGTTGTGGTACATCTATCTGCTGCTGACCGTGCTGTGCGCAACGGCTTACTACCTCGCCGGCATGTCGGTATTCGACGCAATCTGCCACGGCTTCTCGACCATCTCCATCGGCGGCTTCTCGACGCACGACGCGAGCATCGGGCACTTCGACAGCGACGCAATCAACGCGGTCGCGGTGATTTTCATGCTGATCGCCGGCGCCAATTTCGCCCTGCACTTCACCGCCTTGCGCCGACGTACGCTGGAAGGCTACCGCCACGACAGCGAGTTTAAGGTCTACCTGAGCGTCATCGCCATCGTGGTCGCGGTCACCGTGGTCTATCTCAAGCTGCAAAACGCCGACTTCGACAACGCGCTGCGCCACGGCGTCTTCCAAGCGGTCTCGATCGCCACCACCAGCGGCTTTACCACCTCCGACTACAGCGTCTGGCCCGGCTTCCTGCCGGTGCTGCTGATTTCGGCCAGCTTCATCGGCGGTTGCGCCGGCTCGACCGGCGGCGGGATCAAGGTCATCCGGTTCTGGCTGCTGGTCAAGCAGGGGCTGAGAGAGATGACGTGCTTGGTGCACCCGAAAGCCGAGGTCGCGGTAAAGATCAACGGCAGGCGGGTCGACTCTCTCGTCATGAACGCGGTCTGGGGATTTTTCTCGGCTTACGTCGCGGTCTTCGTGCTGATGATCATGTTGTTGCTGGCGTCAGGGGTCGATGAGCTGACCGCTTTCTCGGCAATCTCGGCGACGTTGAACAACCTCGGTCCGGGGCTGGGGGAAGTCAGCGCGAACTACGCGGGCCTCGGCGATTACGACAAATGGCTGCTGTGCGCGTCGATGCTGCTCGGGCGGCTTGAAATCTTCACTTTGCTGATCGTGTTCACGCCGGTCTTCTGGCGCAAGTAGCCGCCAGCGGCAACGCTATTTTCGGCGGCGGTAAATCTCGGCGGCAGCCCGTTCAAAACGCTTGTAGGTCCAAAAGTACTGCTGCGGGCAACGACGCACGAGGTTTTCGACCGCCGCGTTGACCGCCGTGGCGGCAACAACCGGGTTCGGGTCGTAAATCTCCGCCGGCGGCTCGGTGAAAACCATGCGATAGCCACGCCCACGCGGCAGCCGTTCGGCGAACGTGAACACCACCGGCGCGCGCCGGGCCAGATTCCCAAGCAGCGTCATCGTGTACGCCGGCCGGCCGAAAAACGGCGCGTGCACGCCGTAGCCCCGCGGCGGCACCTGATCCGGCAAGATACCGACGTTCTCACCGGCGGCAAGCGCGCGCAACAGCTGCTTGACGCCCTGAGGGTTCGACAAACACAGCTTGAGTCCGCCGGCTTCCCTGCCGCTACGGATGAAACGCTCGACGGCGGCGAAAGGTGCTTGCTTGTACAGACAGTGCAGGGGACGCTCAAGCGCGACGTACAGCCCGGCCAGCTCCCAGCACCCCAGGTGCGGCGTCGCGTAAACGACGCAGCCGCGCGCTTCGGCGCGCAGCCGCACCTCCTCACCCTCGACTTCCTTGACCAACGTGCGGATACCTGAAGCCCCGGTGTGCCACAGATAGTCGAGTTCGAACGCCAGCTTGCCGGTTTCACGGAAGCTGCGGCGCATGATGCGCTTGCGTTCGGCGGGCGGCGCCTGCGGGAAGCAAACGGCGAGGTTGGTCGCCGCGATACGCCGAGCCTTGGGCTTGAGCGCCGCAATCGCGCCGGCCAGCGCCGCGCCGAGCGCCTGATTCGCCGCCAGCGGTACGCGCTTCGACACCAGCTGCAGCAACGACACGCCGAGCACGCTGAGAATCCAGCGGCGGGCGCGTTTGATTCGCTTTGATGACATGGGAACGAACTTGATCAACCCGCCTATTATCGCTTGCCGGAATCAAGAGGGCAGGAAACGGCCAGCTGACTTTTCTCTCGACCCGACCCTTGACGAACACAGCCGCGGCGTTTTTCCGGCACGGACTTCTCTTGCACCCGCACCGCAACGGCCCAAAGCATGAAAGCTTTCTTGCCGGCAAAGGATACAATGAGCGTCATCATGGTCGTGGCCAATCAAGGCCGATGAGGGAACGCTTTCCCGGAGCGTGGGCCGACAACCGCCTGCAATTCATGAAACGGCCGGTCGCAGGAGCGAATGAAGGCTTTCTATCCGAAAATCGAGCCGCACACGCGGTTTCATCTAAGCGTTGACGACGTCCATTCGATCTACGTCGAAGAGTGCGGCAACCCCAGCAGCATACCGGCAGTGTTCCTGCACGGCGGCCCCGGCTCAGGCTGCGAGCCGTGGTACCGGCGCTTCTTCGACCCCGCGGCTTACCGTGTCGTTCTGCTCGACCAACGCGGCTGCGGACACTCGACTCCTCATGCCGAACTCAAGGACAACACCACCGGCCATCTGATCGCCGATATCGAAGCCGTGCGTCGCCATTGCAGCATCGAGCGTTGGCTGGTGTTCGGCGGCTCTTGGGGCTCGACATTGGCGCTGGCTTACGCCGAAACGCATCCTGAACGTTGCCTGGCGCTGGTGCTTCGTGGGATCTTCCTGTGCCGCGACCAGGACGTTCACTGGTTTTATCAGGAGGGCGCCAACGCGCTGTTCCCCGACCTGTGGCACGACTTCGAACGGGTTATCCCGCCCGAAGAACGCGACGACATGGTGTCGGCTTACTACCGGCGCCTGACTTCCGACGACGCCGAAACCCGCCTCGAAGCGGCGCGCGCGTGGTCAACCTGGGAAGGACGGCTGTTGACGCTGCTTCCCGACGAGGACACGGTGTCGCATTTCAGCGACGCGCATACGGCGCTCAGCCTTGCACGTTTGGAATGCCACTATTTCATGAACAACGTCTTCCTGCGCGACAATCAGCTGCTCGACGAAGCGCACCGCTTGCATAAGATTCCCGGCGTCATCGTCCACGGTCGCTACGACGTGGTGTGCCCGGTCGAGCAGGCGTTCGCGTTGCACGAGCGCTGGCCGCAGGCGCGGCTGCACGTCGTCCCCGACGCGGGCCACGCCGCGAGCGAGCCCGGTATCGTGCACCAGCTGGTTTCAGCGACCGACGACTTCGCGCGACGCTTTCGATGATCGCCTTGCTGCAACGCGTCAGCGAGGCCTCGGTCTCGATTGAAAGACAAGTCGTTGCCTCATGCAAAACCGGGCTGCTTGTATTCGTTGCCTTCGAGCCGCACGACGACGCCGGCGCTTGCAAGAGGATGGCGGAGCGCATCCTCGGCTATCGCATTTTCGGCGACGCCGACGGGCGGATGAACCTTAACGTCGGAGACGCCGGCGGCGAAGTCCTGCTGGTGCCGCAATTCACGCTCGCCGCCGATACGCGCAAGGGAATGCGCCCGAGTTTCTCCGGCGGCGCCGAACTACAGGCGGCCAGGGTGCTGTTTCAGCGGTTGGTCGACTGCGCAAGCGGACTTCACGACGGCGTCCGGGCAGGGCGTTTCGGGGCCGACATGAAAGTCGCGTCGGTCAACGACGGGCCCGCGACTTTTCTGCTGAGGTTGTAGCGGCGTAGCCAGGTTCGTCGCTGCTCGTCGCTCGCAGACAAAAAGAGCACGAAAGGTACGCCGGAAAATCCGGACAGAAACGCCGCACAGAAAGCCGGTTTGACCTGCGGGCACACCGAGAAAGGGAGGAAAAACACGAAGCAATTTTGCAATGCCGCGTGTGCGGCCATCGGAACAATGCGGATGTAAAACGCCGGATTGAATGCCTAAGTCCAGGAATGAGGCTTTCGGGAATGAGGCGGCTGGACGTGGATGCGGTGACGTTGGTCGGCTTATGATGCGTCAAGCTGAGACAAAAGTCCTAAGGGGCTATTGTCTGCAATTCCCTATACAATGCCGTTCCCATGGGGAAAAAATCTGACATCTCAAAGCCGTGGCAGGGGCGCTTTACCGAAGCGACGGCGGCGTCCATCGAGGCGTTCACCGCGTCGGTGGATTTCGACCGGCGGTTGTACGCCTGCGACGTCGAGGGCTCGATCGTACACGCGAAAACGCTTGAGAAAGCGGGCATCCTCAGCGCCGAGGAAGCCGAAACCATCATTGCCGGACTGACGCAGATCCGGGAAGAAATCGAGCGCGGCACGTTCACGTGGTCGCAGGCGCTCGAAGACGTGCACATGAACATCGAGGCGAGGCTGGTCGATCTGGTCGGCGACGTCGGCAAAAAACTGCACACCGGACGTTCGCGTAACGATCAGGTCGCAACCGACTTAAGGCTGTACTTGCGCGCTCGAATAGACGAATTGCAGTCGGCGCTCGACGCCCTGCAAACCAGCCTGGTCGACCTCGCCGAACGTGAAGCCGATACCGTGATGCCCGGCTTCACGCATCTGCAGCCGGCACAGCCGGTGAGCTTCGGCCACCACGTGCTGGCTTGGTTTGAAATGCTGAAGCGAGACCGCGGGCGGTTGAACGATTTGCGCGCGCGGGTCAACGTGATGCCTCTCGGCGCTTCGGCGCTGGCCGGCGCGGCGTATCCGCTCGACCGAGGCTACGCCGCTGGCCTGCTCGGTTTCGACGCGGTCAGCGACAATTCGCTCGACGCGGTCAGCGACCGCGACTTCGCCGTCGAGGCCTGCGCCGCGTGCTCGATCGTGATGGTGCATTTGTCGCGCGTCGGCGAGGAGTTGGTCTTGTGGGTCTCGCTGCCGTTCGGTTTCGTCGAACTGCCGGACGCTTACTGTACCGGCTCGTCAATCATGCCGCAGAAGAAGAACCCGGACGCCGCCGAATTGATGCGCGGCAAAGCCGGTCGGGTCTTCGGCGACCTCGTTGCGCTTCTGACGTTGATGAAAGGTCAGCCGCTCGCCTACAACCGTGACAACCAAGAAGACAAAGAGCCTCTTTTCGACGCGATGGATACCACGCTCGCCTGCGTGCAGATCGCCGGCGACCTCGTCGCGGCGCTACAGGTCAACCGAGAGCGCATGGCCGAGGCGGCTGAAATCGGCTATACGACCGCGACCGACCTTGCCGACTATCTGGTCGGCAAGGGGGTCGCGTTCCGTGACGCTCATGAAGCGACGGGGCGCATCGTCAAGACCGCCGTCGCCCGTGGCTGCAAACTGAAAGAGTTGGAAATCGAGGTTCTGCGCGGCTTGTGCCCGGCGGTCGAAGACGACGTCTTCGCTTTGCTGGATGCGAAAAGCTCGGTCGCTCAGCGCCGGCTGCACGGCGGCACCGCGCCCGAGCAGGTGCGCAAGCGCGTCGCCGACGCGCGGCGTTACTTGGCTGGCGCAAACTGACCCGCGCCGAGACGCTGCGACAGCCACCACGACAGGTCGGCAAGCACCCGCGCGTCAAAGCTGTGACCGAGAGGATACTCCCGCGAGACAACGTCTACACCTGCCTGCTCGAGCGCACGGCGCGACGCGCGCATGTACTTGAGCGGAATGATTTCGTCGTGCTCGCCGTGTGACATGAAAACCGGCGTCGCGCGTCCGCCGGCGGTCACCGCACGCGGGTACTCGGTGATCAGCGGCAGATAAGACGACAGCGCCACGGCGCCTCCCAAAGGTTGCGGGTCGCGCGCCGCACGGTGCAACGCAACCGCGCCGCCCTGGGAAAAGCCGCCGACGAAAATGCGTCGGCGAGCCACGCCGCGGGCATGCAAATCGGCGATGATTTCTTCGAGTTCACCGCCCGCACGATGGATGCCTTCGGCGTCCTGACGTTCGCCGGTCATCGTGAGAATGTCGAACCACGCCGGCATCCTCACCCCGCCGTTGACCGTTACCGGCAACTCCGGCGCTTGCGGCAACACGTACTCGACGTTGATATCGCCGAACGGGCCGAGCATCTCCGCCACGCCGCGAAGATCTTCGGCGCCGGCGCCGAGGCCGTGCAGCAAGACAATCGCCGCGTCGGGCCTGCGCCCCGCATCCGACGTGGTGCGTATGGTGGGAAGCAAGGCTGTTCTGACCCGCCGCCGCGGCTTATTCGGAATTACTTGATCGGCGCTTCGGCACTGCCGGACTGCCCTTTGTTGTCCACCCAGACCAGTTTGACGACACCGCCCTTCTCGCCCCCAGTGAACGCAAAGGAAATGAACGGGTTGGCCGACACGCCGGTTCCCAAGTAGCCTTGGAACACCTGCTTGCCTTGATACTCGGCGAAAATCTCCTGGATGAAATGCGCAGGCACTACTTCGCCGGTTTCCGGATCCTTGCGTCGCCCGGTCTCCATCGGATGCTTGATCAGCGCCTTGACGACAACCTCGCCGTCTTTCATCCGCGCGCGCATTTTAATCGTCCCCGGCATCGTCGCTGGCTCCGTCGCTTCGGTTTATCCGCATCCGCCGGCGGTAACGCGGACCTCGCTGACCGCACGATAGAACTTGCCGTCGGCCTTGACCAGCGCAATGATGTTGGATGTCTCGCGCACCTTGAGATTAACCGCAACGTTGGGTTTCGACTGCCCCGAAAAAACGAACTGGGACGTCAACGGCACGGGGTTTTTCTCAACCAGCAAACTGATCGTCTCAACCGAAGGCAAATCCGTCTCGACGGCAACCCGAACTTGCGCCCCGTTCTCGGCGATTTTCGGCACCGTCAACGTAACCCCTTTGTCGTTCGGTTCCTGCCCGTCGAGCAGGGCAGCGAGAGTTGCTTGGATGTCGCTTGAGCCGAACGCGTTATCGGGCCGTGCGGCAAAGACAGGGAGCGGGCACAAGAAACCCGCCGAAGCGGCGCAAAAGCGAAGCAAAAAAGAGCGTCGGTTCATAAACGTGAAACCTCAAATAAAGGGGTGGGAAGTTTACCACTTCAAACGGGAGTGTATCCCCCGAAAGAAGCTGTTGCCCCAGTTAACAGTCTGGCTAACAGTACCTTATAGACTTATTCTGTTCTTTTGTGCTCGTCTCTTTTCTGTTGATTTCCGACCTTTACTTGGGGAAATCTAACTCTCTGGGAAGCCTGCGCTGTTTATTTCCTGTGGACGCCCCGGACGATCCCATCAACCTTTCGTGTGTCCTCATGTTTTGCACAGCCTTTCCGCTGCGGGGCAGGCTGAATTATTGCTGCATTGTCCGCATCAAGAGGATGTAGTCTTTTTCCACTTGCGGGTTTTGTTTTTTCATCGCGACGACCTTGCGGCACGCGTGAATTACGGTGGTGTGGTCCCGTCCGCCGAACTCCCTGCCGATTTCGGGCAAGCTGTGGGACGTGAGCTCTTTTGACAGCGCCATGGCAATTTGGCGCGGGCGCACGATTGAACGGGAACGCTGCGGGGATAACAGGTCCGAGACGCGTACATGGTAGAAGTCGGCGACGGTTTTTTGGATGTTGGCGATGGTCATCTGGCGGCGGTGGGAGGCGAGCAGATCGTTGAGGGCGTTCCTGGCGAAATCGAGCGTGATTTTTCCGCCCGAAAATCGCGCGTTGGCGACCACGCGGCGTAACGCGCCTTCCAGTTCGCGCACGTTCGAACGTAGCTGCTCGGCGATAAAGAAAGCAACGTCTTCCGGCAGCTTGTAATTCAGTTGGATCGCCTTGCTCTCCAGGATGGCGACGCGGGTTTCCAGCTCGGGCGGCTCGATGGCTTGGGCAAGCCCCCACCCGAAGCGTGACTTAAGGCGATCTTCGAGCCCGTCTATGCTTTTGGGATAACAGTCGCTGGTCAGGACAATTTGTTGCCCCTTGTCGTGCAGCGTGTTGAACGTGTGAAAGAACTCTTCCTGCGATTGTTTCTTTCCGACGAACATCTGCACGTCGTCGATCAATAGAACGTTAACCGAGCGATAGATTTCTTTGAAGCGGTTCATCTTTCCGAGCCGGATTGCGGCAACCATTTCCGCGACGAAGCGGTCGGCGTGGAGGTAAGTTACTTTTGCTTTCGGATTGCGTTTCAGAACTTCGTTTCCGATGGCGTGCATCAAGTGGGTTTTTCCAAGCCCGACGCCGCCGTAAAGAAAAAGAGGGTTGAACGTGCGCTCGGATTTGTCCGCGTTGTGCGCAACGTGCAACGCGGCCGCCCGGGCCATTTGATTCGACTTGCCTTCGACGAAGTGCTTGAACGTGTATTCGGGGTTCAGCCGCGAAGGAACCACCTGCGCTACCCGGGCCACCGGAGCCGTTGGCTGGCCGTTGGCTGGCCGGGGGCTTTCGGTTTCGGCGGCGGCGGACGAGCCGACCTCGAGCACTAGGTCAACGTCCTCGGAGCGCAAGCGAGTCAGTGCTTCGCGAATCTTGTCGAGGCAGTTGTTCTGAATCCAATTCAACACGAACGCGTTCGGTGCGAACAGGTGTAACGCTCCGTTCTTTTCTTGCTTGACTTGCAACGGACGAATCCACGTGTTGATTTCTTTCTCAGGCAAAATGAACGCCAATTCCTCGACGCATTTTTTCCAAAGCGTGTTAATCATTGACGTGGGTGCGTTGCGGTATTGAATGTTTAGAGGAGTGCAAAAGAGGGAGCCTACTTTACCAATCTTTTCTGCTTAGTCAACAGGGAACGAAAGAGGTTTTATTTTTCTTTGCGGCGTGAAAACGTTCCTGTTTTCTTGGTGCGGAACAACGTAAGTGCAGAGGCACGGCGCGAGGCTGAAACTTCAATGGTTTAAGTTGCAACGAAAGGGAACCATATACATAAATTGATAACAGGCTCCACTGATATGGGTTCAGGGAGACGTGAGACAAAGGTAAAAGCCCGCCCCGGGCGGTAGAAGCGCCGGAGCAGATCGAAAAGATTTTTACCGCAACGAATGGTTTGGTACCACGCCTCAAAAACAAGAACTTAATTTGCAGAGGAGGCCGTGCGGCAAGACGTACCGCCGGTCCCGCGATACCGACCGCGCGCAAGACAAAGGCATGAAGCCGGGTGCCGAACATGGTAATCTTTGCGGCACTCACGTGTTCGCCCCTGAGCTGATCGAAAAGCCGGTGCGGGTCGTCTAGGAGTTTGACCTGCCCGCCTCTCTTGCGTCAGGGTGTGAGGGAGCGGCGTGCACCGGCTCGGCCTGTGCCGCGGACGTGAGAGAAGGTCTTAAAGGAGAGACAACGAATGAAGCTATCCATCCCCAATTCGGTTCTTCTTCCCGCCGTTTCCGCGTTGCGGGGCATCGTTCAGGGATCGAGAACCATCGAGGCGCTGTCCCATCTGCTGTTCCGCTATTCCGGAGACCAGCTGACGATTACCGCTGCCGACACCGATATCGAGATGGTTTTTCAGCTCGACGTGGCCAATCTGACCGCGGACGAGCCGGGGGAAGCGCTGATTCCGGCGAAAAAACTTCTTGGAATTGCGACTAACTCCAGCGAAAGTGAGACAACCGTCCTTAATTTCGACAAAGAGACAGCACTGGTGTCGGGCGACCGAGGCCGTTTCAAGCTGGCCTCGCTTGACCCCGAGCAGTTTCCATTGATGGAAAGCGCGGACGCCAAACAGGGGATGTTCAAGGTGCGCGCCGACGATTTTCAGCACCTGCTGAGCAAGACCGACTTCTCCATGGCGCAGGACGACGCGCGCTATTATCTGGAGGGCATGTTGCTGGCACAGGAGGCGGGGCAGTTGATCGCCGTCGCCACCGACGGCCACCGGCTCGCAATCTGCCAGGTCGAGCATGGCGACGAGAAAGGACAAGACGCCCGCGTGATTTTGCCGCGCAGGGCGGTCTATGAGCTGAAAAGGGTCTTGCCGCAAGCCGGCGAGATGGTTTCGGTGGGGATCGGTGAGAAATTGGTCTGTGTGCGTCTTGGCGCGATTACGCTGACGACCAAGCTGATCGAGGGGAGCAAGTACCCCGATTACAAGCGTGTGATTCCGAGCGATTTTGCGCATGAGATCAGCCTTGACAGCGAGGCGTTCCGCCGGACGTTGGCCAAGGCGCAGGTCATCGAGGAAGGAACCACGCGCCTCTGCTTCGACAAGAACAAGCTGAACGTCATTTCCCAAACCGACCTCGACGAGGCGAACGTCGAGCAAGAGATTGAATACGCCGGAGAAAAAGTAGAGGTCGGATTCAACTTGCAGTACTTGACGGACGTGATGAACGCCGTCTCATCCGAGCGCGTCATGTTTGAGTTTAAGGACCCCAACAGCGCGGTTCAGATTCGAGAGGACGGCGCCGCGAGATACATCGTGATGCCCATGCGGTTGTAACCCCCGTGGGGCTTCGATTGCGGGCGGGCAGATGCTGCACCGGCTGACCGTCGCAGGCTTTCGCAATATCGAACGAGCCGAGATATCCCTCGGGCAAAAGCTGAATTTCATCATCGGCGACAACGGCGCGGGCAAAAGCTCGCTGCTTGAGGCCGTTGACTTTCTATCCCGGGGGCGGACTTTTCGAACCCGCGTTACCCGAGCGCTGCTTCGGGAAGGCAGCCAGGAGATGCTGGTCTCGGCGGTTCTCAAGGATGGTCGTCGTCTCGGTGTTCGGCGAGCGCTTTCCACCGCCCGTGCATCGGCGGAGTCGGAGATGCGCATAGACGGGCAAGCGGCGCGCACGCAAGCCGAAATGGCGGCGGCATTGCCGGTGGTCGTTTTCCACGCCGGCACAGCCGGGCAAGCGAAAAGCGAGACTCGTCATTGGCGAAGCGTGCTCGACTGGGGGGTGTTTCACGTGAAACCTGCCTTCCGCGATGCGTGGCGGGCATACCAGCACGCGCTGCGCCAAAGAAACGCCCTGCTTCAGGAAGCGCCGAGCACAGCGGGAAACGGCACGATGGCGCAATGGAATCAGCAGATGGCACAGCAGGGCGAGATCTTGGACGAGTGTCGCCGCGAATATTCACGGCGGCTGATTGCTCTGGTCGAAGCCGCCGCGACCGCAAGGGGGGATCCGTTCGACGTCGCGTATTTTCGGGGGTGGCCTGAGGGATGTGACCTTGAACGGGCCCTTGACGCGGACGAGCCCGGCGACCGTCGCGTCGGCTATACTCGGCGCGGCCCGCACCGGGCGACTTGGCGCCTGTTTTGGGGGGGAGAACGGGCAAGCGAGCGAGCGTCCCGGGGGCAGATGAAGAGCGTCTCGACGGCGATTATGCTGGCGCAGGTTCAGCTGTTTTCGGAATCCAACGAGCGCGGGTGCGTCGTGATGGTGGATGACTTGACCTCGGAGTTCGACGAGCGGCACAGCCGACGCCTGCTTGAGAATCTGGAGCGCACCGGGCAACAGGTCTTCGTGACCGCGACCGAAGAAACGCCGGATATAACGGGTTGTGCCGCCGCAAGGCGGTTCCGCATCGAACGAGGGAAGGTTTCGGAATAAACAAGGTTTCACGTGGAACACAACAAATAAAACCTTATGAAACAATCAGTTAAATGGAATATCTTGCTGTTCTCACGTCGGTATCGCCGCCGGGGATGCGGTGCCGCGCTCTTGATAATCTGTTTAACTTTTTGAAAAGTAAGGCTTATCCAGCCTGAGCCGTTGTGATAAGGTGCTTACGGCTTTCAGTCTGAATTCCGGATTGTCGCCACGGAGGTCTGGTATGGCGGTGCTGAGACAGTTTCTCTTTTGTGCGACGGCGGTCGCGTTACTCCTTGTCGCCGCCGGGGCGTCGGCTGACTCCCGAGGTGTTTACCAAGGTTTCTACGCAGGGGTTGCTGCAACGGCTGAAAACGCCGACGCGACTTACGACAAACGGCTGCTGTCCCAGTCTCTGATGCTCCACGATCGCGGCGCCGACGACAAGATGGTGTACGGTCTCGGGGTCCTCGTCGGCTACCGGATGCCGCTGAATGAAAGAGGGGTTTATTTCGGTGCAGAGCTTGACTGGACACACCACGAAGGCACCGTGCGAGGGCGTCTGGACGGCGCGCCGGAAACCCCCGGTAATCCGCCGCCTTTCATCAGAAGCGGGGACAGCTGGCCCGAACGCTGGCGCTTTGAAAAAGAAAGAAGCTACGGTGTGACGTTCAATCTCGGGATGCCGTTTTCACTGGCGTGGGCAGACCCCGCGTACCTTTATGCGCTCGCCGGCATCCGCCGCATGGAGGTTGATTTCTTCACCCATTTTGGCGGATGTGAAGAGGACGCCCGATACCCC
Organism: uncultured Chromatiales bacterium; assembly: GCA_964347615.1. Lineage (GTDB taxonomy): Bacteria > Pseudomonadota > Gammaproteobacteria > Poriferisulfidales > Oxydemutatoraceae > CAYFZO01. Next base: position 1,350 of record CAYFZO010000026.1, on the reverse strand, counting down.
AACTGCCCGCTCGTCACCGGTTCAGAAAGCCAAGACCGCACGATGACCGCGTGGACGTGGGGCGTGGGGTTGGAAAAAATGATGGGCGAAACCACCGCGTTGCGAGGGGAGGTTCGCTATACCGAGTATGAGAACGACCGCCGGACTGACCTGTACCCGGCTTCGGGAGGCGGCAGCTTTGCGATTCCCAGGGATTTGGACGGCGACGCTGTCAGCCTGTCGGTGGGGCTGATACGGTATTTCTGACGCCTCACAAAGAAAACATTTTCAAACCAGATAAGCATTCAAGGAGAAAGAATGAACGTCCGGAAAACTTTTTTGCTTCCCGCCGTCGCGGTCGTGTTGCCGTTGACCTGCGCAACGTTTGCGCACGCCGCCGATTGGTACCTCGGCGTGTCGGCGACGATGGAGAGTTTCGACGCTGATTACGACAAGACCACCGCCAACGGGCCGGGGTCGCCCCGAGGAGACGGCAGCACTTTCCACAGCGACGACTCTTCCGACGAGACCATGCACGGTCTCGGCGTTCTGGTCGGCTACCGGATGCCGTTCAGCGAAAGCGGGGCTTATCTCAGCGCGGAGTTGGACTTCGCGCACCACAGCGGCACGGTACGCGGATATTTGCCGGAAGCCGGGAACGCCCCCGGGCGAAACGAATGGGGCGAAAGCTGGGACGAGGACTGGTCTTACGAAAAAGAAAGGAGCTACGGTCTGACGCTCAAGCTGGGTATGCCGGCCGAGACGTGGATGGGTGCCGGCGCAAGCATCTACTTGCTGAGCGGCGTTCGCCGCACCGAGACGCGCGTCCATCTCGATTACCAGGGATGCTTGACCGAGGTTCCTTGTGACAACGCGAACCTGACGCCAGGCACGTTCGGCCGCGACGCGACGGTGACCGGCTGGACGGCTGGCGCCGGTCTTGAAAAGATGCTCGGCGAGCACGCTGCGTTTCGGACCGAGCTTCGTTACACCGACTACGAGAACAACCGTTGGACCAGCTTCCCCGGGCGGAACCGCGACATACTCAGGGTCCCGGCGTCGGTTGACGCCGACGAATTAGGCTTGTCTTTGGGGCTGGTTCGGTATTTCTAGAAGCCGACAAGGAGAAAAACGTCTTTAACCCGGCTGGCGCGCCGGGGGAAGCGATGGGCGTTCAGAAAACGTTCCCGCAGTCGTTACGGATGTTGACTTACGCAACGTGCGCGCGGGCGATTGGCATCTCGGCGTACAGCCGGTTGTCGGATGCCGTTCAGCGACGGCGGCACGGTGCGCGGGCATTTGCCGGAAGACGGGGCTGCGGGGGGGGGGGGGGGGGGGGGGGGGGGGGGGGGGGGGGGGGGGGGGGGGGGG
>CAYFZO010000025.1:4417-24441 GCA_964347615.1 uncultured Chromatiales bacterium | reverse complement strand
CCGCAGAGAGGGTGACCGATTATCTTTGATTGACGGATACACAGAATTTTTTACATTCTCGGGGCCGTCGACCGCTATTTCATGCCAGGATAGCACCCTTTTCCCTGAACCGCCCTGAACCGCCCTGAACCGGTTGATTTGCGCCAACGCGATCTGATAACGGCTAGCCCCGCGACACACCCGTATTGACAGTCGCCGCGAGGTTCTTACAATCTGCGCTGACGTGCGGGAATAGCTCAGGGGTAGAGCACAACCTTGCCAAGGTTGGGGTCGCGGGTTCAAATCCCGTTTCCCGCTCCAGTCTTTCCCGCCCCGGTTTTCCCACGCCAGTTTTCCCACTCCGGTTTTTTCTGGCCGACGCCTCAGGACAAACCGCTTCACGCTCTCTTCGGCGACTCTCAGCCCGTCGCCGACCTCACAAGCCCTCTCCCTCCGCCTCTCCGTTGCAGCTCGTCGCTATCACGCTTTCCCCCCGGTGAAGTGCCGACGTGCGGCCAGCAGGTAAGAGAACATGGACCACACGGTCAGGATCGCCGACAGATAAAGCAGTCCCAGGCCGACGACAAACACCGGCAAGCCGAACAGCGACTGTCGCAAGAGCAGCCCGGTAATCGCCGTCATCTGCACCGCGGTCTTCAGTTTGCTCAGCGCGGTTACGGCGAGGGCCTTGCTGCCGCCGACTTCAGCCATCCATTCACGCAGCGCCGACACCGTGATCTCGCGGGCGATGATAATCAGCGCCGGCACGGTTACCAGCCAGGTCTCAGCGCGTTCGATAACCAAGGCAAGCGCCGCCGCGATCAGCAACTTGTCGGCGACCGGGTCGAGAAACGCACCGAAGCGTGTCGTCTGGCGGGTGCGCCGGGCGAGGTATCCGTCGAACCAGTCGGTCACCGCGGCGAGCACGAAGAGCGCGGCGGCGAGAGGCCCGCTCCACCAGACCGGCAGGTAGAACGCCGCAATCATCAGCGGGATGATCGCAATCCGTATCAGCGTCAACGCCGTCGGCAGGTTGATCATCGCCCGCCTCCGGCGTGCAAGGTTTCGTAGATCGAATGAGCCAGCCGTCCGCTGATGCCCGACACCCGACCGAGTTCCTCGACGCTTGCGCGGCTGATTCCGTGCAAGCCGCCGAAATGCTTGAGCAGCTGCCTGCGCCGTTTCGGCCCGAGGCCGACGATGTCCTCGAGCGGCGACCGGCTGCGCCGGCGGCTTCTTTGGCGACGGTGCCCGGCGACGGCAAAGCGGTGTGCTTCGTCGCGTATCTGTTGCACCAGATGCAGCGCCGCCGGCTCCGGCTCGATCCTGACCGGTCGTTCGCCGTCGGCGAGAAACAGGGTTTCCATGCCGGGCTTGCGTTCGGGACCTTTGGCGACGCCGACCACGGCGACGCCGCTGACGCCGAGTTCCTGCAAGACTTCGAGCGCGCTGCTCAGCTGTCCTTTGCCGCCGTCTATGAACAACACGTCGGGCAACTTGCCTTCGCCGGCGACCAACCGCCGGTAGCGGCGCCCGATCGCCTGACGCATCGCGGCGTAATCGTCTCCTCCGGGCTCGCCCTTGACGTTGAAGCGGCGGTACTCGGACTTCAGCGGGCCGTTGGCGTCGAACACCACGCACGAGGCAACGGTCGCTTCGCCCCGGGTATGGCTGACGTCGAAGCACTCCATCCGCGTCGGAATCTCGGCAAGGTCGAGCATCGCCTGCAACGCGACCAAACGTCTTTGCATCCCGGCCCTGGAAGACAGCTTGGCGTCAAGCGCCAGCACCGCGTTGTCGAGCGCCAAGTCAACCCACCTGCGCCTGAGGCCGCGCACCGCCGCCGTCAACGTCACCTTGCGTCCGGCTTGGTGCTCGAGCATGGCCTGCAGCGCCCGTCTGTCGTCCGGCGCGTGGCTGACGATCAATTCCTGCGGCACGCGACGCGAGAGGTAATACTGGCCGATGAAAGCGGCGAGCAGCTCGCCTTCTCCGACCTCGCCGTGGGGCAGCCGCGGATAGTACGCGCGGTTGCCGATGTTCAGCCCGCCGCGCACGCTGAACACCTGCACGCAGGCGCCGCCGCCTTTCATGCTGCACACGACGACGTCCGTGTCGCCCTTGTCGCCGCTCACGCGCTGCTGCTCGGCAACCTGGCGCAGGGCCTGGATCCGGTCCCGGCAACGCGCCGCGTGTTCGTAATCCTTCCTCTGCGCCGCGTCGTCCATGCGCCCGACCAGGGTCTTGATGACCTTCTCGCTCTTGCCTTCCAGCACCTCGGTCGCGAGCGCAACGTCGTCGCGATAGGCGTCCGCCTCGATCAGGCCGACGCACGGCGCGCTGCACTGCTTGATCTGGTACTGCAAGCAAGGCCGCGTGCGGTTCCTGAAAAAGCCGTCGTCGCACTGGCGCAGCCTGAACAGCTTGAACAGCAGGCTCAGCGTCTCGCGCACCGCCGAGACGCTGAAGTACGGCCCGAAATAACGCCCCGGCTGCTTGCGCGAGCCGCGGTAGAAGTAAAAGCGGGGAAACTCGTCGGCGGTGACGCGGATGTAGGGATAGCTCTTGTCGTCCCTGAGCAGGACGTTGTAGCGCGGGCGGTGTTCCTTGATCAGGTTACTTTCCAGCAGCAGCGCTTCGGCTTCGGTCGAGGTCACCGTAACCTCCACCCGCTTCGCCTGCTGCATCATCAGCCGGTTCTTCGCGCCTTGCTTCCGCTCTCCCCGGCTTTGGAAGTAAGTCGCAACCCGTTTCTTCAGGTCTTTCGCCTTGCCGACGTAAAGCAGCCCGCCCTCGGCGTCAAGCATGCGATAGATGCCCGGCTTGTGGGTCAGGTTGCGCAGGAAGTCCTGCGCGTCGAAATCCGCGTCGCTCTCAGGTCGCCGGTTCATCACCGTCTTTCTCCCGCAAGCCGCAACGCCGTCAGAACAACGCCGTCAGAACCTGGCCAGCGTCGCTCCCCAGGTGAAACCGCCGCCGAACGCCTCGAGCATCAGACGGTCGCCGCGTCGGATGCGCCCGTCGCGCACCGCTTCGTCGAGCGCCAGCGGGATCGACGCCGCCGAGGTGTTGCCGTGCCGGTCCACCGTCACCACCACCCGCTCAATCGGCAGCTTCAGTTTCTTCGCGGTCGCCGCGATGATGCGGTAATTCGCCTGATGCGGCACCAGCCAGTCCACGTCGGACTTCTCGAACCCGTTGGCGCCGAGCGCTTCATCGACGATGCTGCCGAGCGTGTTCACCGCCACCTTGAACACCTCGTTGCCCTTCATCTGGATCAGGCCGTCGACGTTCCCGGACGTCGCCGCGCCCGGCCCGCCCGGTGCGTGCAGCAGTTCTTCCTGACGCCCGTCGGCGTGCAGGTGGGTCGAGTAGATTCCCGGCTCGTCGCTCGCCTGCAACACCGCCGCGCCGGCGCCGTCGGCGAACAGCACGCAGGTCGAGCGGTCGTTCCAATCAACGATGCGCGACAGCACTTCGGCGCCGACGACCAGCGCGTTGTCCGCGTCGCCGGCGCGCACGAAGCGGTCGGCCAGGTCGAGCGCGTAGATGAAGCCGGTGCACACCGCCTGCAGGTCGAAAGCCGGACAGCCGCCGACGCCGAGCCGTCCCTGCAGCTGGCAGGCGGTGCTCGGAAACACCTTGTCGGGGGTGGTCGTTGCGACCACGATCAGGTCGAGGTCGCCCGCCGCGACGTCGGCCATCTCAAGCGCGCGGCGCGCGGCGTGCAATGCAAGGTCGCAAACGCTTTCGTCGTCGCCCGCGATGCGCCGCTCGCGGATGCCGGTGCGTTCGCGGATCCACTGGTCGGAGGTGTCCACCATCTTTTCCAGCTCGGCGTTGGTCAGGACTTTCTCGGGCAAATAAGCACCGGTGCCGGCGATACGGGAAAAAACGGCCACGGGTCTTACGTCAGAAACGCCTCGAGCTGCTTGTCAATCAACTGCGGCACCTGCTTCAAGGCTTCGATGCGGGCGGTCTCGATTGCGTGCTCGAAAGCGACGGCGTCGGCGCCTCCGTGGCTCTTGATGACGACCCCCTGCAGGCCCAGCAAGCTCGCGCCATTATAACGCCGGGGGTCTATCGTCTCGCGCACCGACCTGAGCACCGGCGCAGCGACGACGCCGGTCAGGCGCGTCAGCCAGTTGCGCGAAAACGCTTCGCGCAAGGTCTCGGTGATGAATTCGGCGACGCCCTCGGAAGTCTTGAGCGAGACGTTGCCCGCGAAACCGTCGGCGACGATCACGTCGGCGCCGCCCCGATAGATCTGGTCCCCCTCGATGTAGCCGATGTAATTGAGCGGGCTTTCCCGCAGCTGGCGATCGGCTTCCTTGACCTGGTCGTTGCCCTTGATCGCCTCCTGCCCGACGTTGAGCAGCCCGACCCGCGGCCTGTCGAGGTTGTCGAGCGCCGACATCAGCACCGCCCCCATCATCGCGAACTGAAACAGCTGCTCGGCCTTGCAATCCACGTTGGCGCCGAGGTCAAGCATGTGCGTGTATCCGGTCAAGGTCGGAAGCGCGGTCGTGATCGCCGGACGTTCGATGCCCGCGAGCATCCGCAGGACGTAGCGTGAGATCGCCATCAACGCGCCGGTGTTCCCGGCGCTGACGCAAGCCGCGGCCTCGCCCTCACGCACGAGGTTCACGGCAACCCGCATCGAGGACTCCTTCTTGGTACGCAGCGCGTGCGTCGGTTCCTCGTCCATCTCGACCCGCTGCGGCGCGTGGACGCACCGCAAACGACCCGCGGGGCGATCCTCGCCCCGCAACCCGGCTTCGATCTGCGACTCGTCGCCCACCAGGATCAAGGACGTGTCTTCCCAGCGCCTCAACGTCGCAAGCGCCGCGGGCACGGTCGCCGCGAGACCGCGGTCGCCGCTCATCATGTCAATTGCAACGGTGACACTCATGGTTGGAAGCTACATGCGTATCGCCCGGAAAGACAACCCGCAGACCGCCCGACGTTTCGCGAGCCGATCACCGGCGTCGCCTCCGATAATCCCGCCCGCGGAAAGCGCGCCGCCTTGAACGCTGAATCCGGCGAACCCGTCGGGCGGTAAATTCAAGTTCCGTTCCTTCATAAGCCGAACCGACCTCGAACTAAAGGCAGTGCAGAGCGGTCAACGTGATTCCTCACGGGCCGACGCGGGGGCAAGGACGGAACCCAAGGTGAATCGGCCTCGGGTGGATTGGCCTCGGTCAAGACGCACGGAGAGTCGCTTCAAGAAGCTGCCCGACGCAGGCGACAAAGGCCGTGCGCATCTAAGCTCTTTCTTGTTCTTCCTCGCCTTGCTCTTCGACCACTTCGGCGGGAATGACCTCACGGCCGCGGTAGAAGCCGTCGGGGGCGACGTGGTGGCGGCGGTGGCGGGTGCCCGTGACCGGGTCTTCCGACAAGGTCGGCTTAAGCAACGCGTCGTGCGAACGGCGCATGCCCCTCTTCGAGCGTGTTTTCCTGTTTTGTTGGACTGCCATTGAACTGCCGCGCGATGCTCAAGCGATGATGAGGATGGGAATTATATACATAAATCCGCAAACGCTCAGCGTTGCTCTCGATTATCCCACAATCTCCCTAATCCGTACCCGCAACCGAGGCTTCTTCCGCGGCGACGGAGACGCCCCGATGCCCGTGCCGCCGCACAACGAGCGGGCGTCGAGCGACGTGGAGCCGACGCGAAGAAAACCCCTCGTCCGTGCTATCTTTGGCGCCGGGCTAACGGCATGGACATTATTCTCGCCTCAGAATCACGCTCGCGCCGCGACCTGCTCGCCCGCCTCGGCATCGACTTCAAGGTGCAAATCTCGGGATTCGACGAGACACCGCACGACGGAGAGACCGTCGTGCCGCTGGTGAAACGGCTGGCGTTGGGCAAGGCGCGCACCGTCGCCGCAACGAACCCGCAAGCGTTGGTCATCGGTTCCGACCAAGCGGCGTGCATCGGCGGAGAAATCCTCTTCAAGCCCGCCGACGCCGACGCAGCGAAGCGCCAGCTTGCGCTGTGCTCGGGCAGCGCCGTCGAGTTCCATACCTGCGTCTGTCTGCTTGACGTCGCCGCCGACCGCCACCAAATCAAGGACGTTACCACCACGGTCTATTTCCGCCGCTTGAGCGAAGCCGAAGTCGCCCGCTACGTCGCACGGGACAAACCTTTCGACTGCTCAGGCAGTATGCGCAGCGAAACGCTCGGCATTACCTTGCTCGAACGTATCGAGAGCGAAGACCCCACCGCCCTGCTCGGCTTGCCGTTGATTACCTTGTGCGCGATGTTGCGCGAGGCCGGACTCGATCTCCCCTGAACCGAAGCCGTGCTCGAGCAGCGCCGTCGAGTTCCATACCTGCGTCCGTCTGCTTGACGTCGCCGCCGACCGCCACCGGATCAAGGACGTTACCACCACGGGTTCATTTCCGCTGCTTGAGCGAAGCCGAAGTCGCCCGCTACGTCGCCCGCTATGTCACACGGGACAAACCTTTCGACTGCTCAGGCAGTCATGCGCAGCGAGACGCTCGGCATCACCTTGCTCGAATCATCGAGAGCGAAGACCTCAGCGAATTCTCCAAGGCCCTGCTCGGCTTGCCGTTGATTACCTTGTGCGCGATGTTGCGCGAGGCCGGACTCGATACTCCCCCGAACCGAAGCCGTGCTCAAGCAGCGCCGGCGAGTTCCATACCTGCGTCTGTCCGCTTGACGTCGCCGCCGACCGCCACCGGATCAAGGATGTTACCCGCCACGGGTTCATTTCCGCCGCTTGAGCGAAGCCGAAGTCGCCCGCTATGTTGCCTGCTATGTTGCCCGCTATGTCGCACCGGACAAACCTTTCGACTGCGCCGGCAGTATGCGCAGCGAGACGCTCGGCGTTACCTTGCTCGAACCCTCGAGAGCGAAGACCTCAGTGAATATCCCGGCGAAAACCCCACGGCCCTGCTCGGCTTGCCGTTGATTACTCTGTGCGCGACGTTGCGCGAGGCCGGACTCGATCTCCCCCGAACCGAAGCCGTGCTCGGGCGGCACCGAAGAAGCGCCGTTTACGCGGAAACAGAGAAGCTGATTGCGAGAAAGGGCACGGCGCCGGACGCCCATCTAGACACCGGGGGGCACCGGGCAGGCGCCGGGCGGGTGATATCAGTAAATCGTCGGCTGCGCCAGCATCTGGAACAGGCGGGTCGAGATCGCCGATGCCAGATTGGCCGACAGGTTCTCCCACCACGGCCTGCGCACCCTGTATTCGACCACCTCGTCGAGTCCGCTGATTTCTTCGGCGACGTAACGCACGTCGCCGAACCCGTCTATCAACCCGAGCTTCAGCGCTTCTTCCCCGGTCCAAATCAAGCCGTCGAACAAATTCGCGCTCTCGTCGAGCTTGCCCTTGCGCCCGTCTCTGACGCGCTGGATGAACTGCGCGTGAATCTGATCGAGCAGCTTCTGCGCGTGGGCAACCTGTTCGGGCTTTTCAGGCAAAAACGGATCGAGCATCGCCTTGTTTTCGCCCGCGGTCATCAACCGGCGTTCAACGCCGAGCTTGTCTATCGCGTCAACGAAGCCGAAGCCGCTGAACACGACTCCGACCGAGCCGATCAAGCTGCCCGGGTCGGCGTACACCTCGCCGGAAGCGACCGCGGCGTACATGCCGCCCGACGCGCATATATCGGCGATGACCGCGTACAGCGGCTTGTCGGAGTATTCCTCGCGCAGGCGGAGGATCTCGTCGGCGATGTACCCCGACTGCACCGGACTGCCGCCCGGCGTGTTGATTTCGAGAATCACGACCTGCGCGTCGTCGTTCTCGAACGCGTCGCGCAACGCCCCGTTGATGCTTTCGGCGTCGTTGCCCGACGCCGGCCCGGCGTCGGAGAATATCGGCCCCTCCAACTTGACCAGCGCCGCGTGCTTGCCCGCGGACGGCGGCGCCAAAACGCCGTCGGGCGCAGACGTGAGCATCACGCCGAAAGCCACGAACAAGCCGAGAAGCGCCAGTCTGAAAAACAATCGCCACCGCCGCGCGCTGCGCTGCTCGGCCAGCTGCGCCCGCATCATCTCCACCAAGGCGTCACGGTCTTCGTCCATTGCGGTTCGCCTCCGAATATCCGCCGAAAAACGTCCGGCGGGAATTATACGTCGCCCGCGCCGCGCAACGGAACCGGGTGAAGTCCGGTCTTGCGCACTCCCTCCAGCACCTGCACCAGTTCGCCCGGCAGAGGCGATTCAAACTCATAGTCGCGCCCCATGCACATCAGCGACAAGCCGCCGGCGTGGAGGAACAACCGCCGCAGGCCGAGTCGGGCAAAAGCGCGGTTGGCGGCGAAGTCGCCGTAGCGATCGTCGCCCGCGACCGGACGTCCGCAGGCTGCGGCGTGTACGCGGATCTGATGCATCCGCCCGCTGCGCGGCGTCACCCGCAGCAAGGTGCAACCGACAAGGCGTTCGACGATCTCAAAGCCGGTCACCGCCGCCTTGCCCGCGTCGCGGTCGACGAAGACCTTGCGTTGCGCCGCCCGCGAATCGACCGCCAGCGGCAAAGCAACCCGGGTCGCCGCCTGTTCCCACGTGCCGATGACCAGCGCGACGTAGGTCTTTTCGACTTCACGCAGCCGAAAGACGCGCTGGGCTTCAAGCAGGGCGCGCTGCGACTTTGCAAGCAGCAGACAACCGCTGGTACCCCTGTCGAGCCGATGGACGAGCGCGGGGAAGCGTCCTTCCCCGCGCAACCGACGCGAGACGTCAACCAAACCGAAGTTATGCCGGCTGCCGCCGTGCACAACGGCGCCGCCCGGCTTGTCGAGCATCAGGAAGTGCTCGTCTTCAAACAGCAGGTTGCGCTCGAAGCGGCGTACTTGACGTTCGTCGACCCGGCACGGCGCGGGCGCGGAAACGGCGAGCGGAGGCACCCGGACGACGTCGCCGGCGGCGACCCGTCGAGAAGGAGGCGAACGCCCGCCGTTGACGCGCACCTGCCCGCTGCGGATCACGCGATAAACGTGGCTCTTGGGCACGCTCTTGAACCGCGTGAACAAGTAGTTGTCGAGACGCCGCCCGGCGTCGGCCGCGGTAACCTTGAGGCGGCGGACCGAAGCGCGGGGCACGCCCGACGTCGGCGGGGTTTGCTTGTTCTCGCTCATGAAACGTGCCGGCGCCGTGCCCGAAATTTACTTTGCCGGAAAAACAATGATATACTGACCCTATACATGGTACGGGGTCAGCCCCGCTACCGGCGGGTAGCCGCGATGAAAAGTACCCGCCTGCAACCGAGCCTCGAGCTTGAGCAGGCCGCCGTTGGGATAAGAGGTACTGCGTCGGACAAACGACGAGGATTTCAAGCGAACTAAGCCGCGTGAAGTTTACGCGCCGCACCCCCACTAAATGTATCACGCGCGGCGCGCGCACTTTCGACGGTGCGAGACGCCGCCGAAAAACATGAAAGATTAATTTTCGAATGACCACCGCCTCACACAACCTACTTCACGCGCCCGGCAACAAGCTTGCGCGTCACGTGCAACCGTGTTTTCCGGAAAGTTTGAAAACACCGTCGCGGATGGACGTTCGAACCGTTCCATTTTTCAAGGAATCCAATGAAAAGAATACTCATCAACGCAACTCAGAAAGAAGAGTTGCGCGTGGCCATCATAGATGGTCAGAAACTCATAGACCTCGACATCGAAACCCCGTCGTCCCAACGAAAGAAAGGGAACGTATACAAAGGATCGATTACCCGCGTTGAACCCGGGCTCGACGCCGTATTCGTAGATTACGGCGACCCCAAACACGGATTCCTTCCGTTTCGGGAAGTCGCGCAAGCCTATTACAAGAACAAGACCGGCGGACGCAACGACGTCGAGTCGATCGGCAAGGCGCTCAACCAGGGGCAGGCGCTGCTGGTGCAGGTCCAGCGCGAGGGTCGCGGCGGCAAAGGCGCCGCGCTGACCACGTTCATCAGCCTCGCCGGACGCTACACCGTGTTGATGCCGAACAACCCCCGCAGCGGCGGCGGCGTGTCGCGCCGGATGGACGAGAAAAAGCGCGACAAGACGCGCGAGATCCTTGCGCAGCTCGACGTCCGCGACGGCGAAAGCGTCATCATCCGCACCAAAGGCGCGGGACGCGAGCCCAAGCTGCTGCAGCAGGACCTCGACCGCATCAGGAACCTCTGGGATTCAATCATCGCCGCCGCCAAAGGCCGCCCCGCGCCCTTTCTGGTGTACGAGGAAAGCAACATCGTGATCTGTGCGTTGCGCGACCACTTCAGCGACGACACCGAAGAAATCATCATTGACAATGAAGAGGTGTTCGAAGACGCGCGCAAGTTCATCAATCTGGTGATGCCGCAGCATCTCGACAAGCTCAAGCTGTACCAGGAACCGGTGCCGCTTTTCAACCGCTACCACATAGAAAGCGAAATCGAAACCGCTTTCGAGCGCGAGATCACCTTGCCCTCGGGCGGCTCGATCGTCTTCGACAACACCGAGGCGCTGCTGTCGATCGACATCAACTCGGGTCGGGCGACCAAAGGCAAGAACATCGAAGAGACCGCGCTGAACACCAACCTTGAAGCCGCCGAAGAAATCGCACGCCAGCTGCGCCTGCGTGACCTCGGCGGGTTGATCGTGATCGACTTTATCGACATGGTTTCCGCCGGCAATCGCAGGGCGGTCGAGAACCGGCTCTACCAGACGACGTCGCAGGACCAGGCGCGCGTTCAATTCGAGCGGATCTCGCGCTTCGGCCTGCTTGAAATGTCGCGTCAGCGCATGCGTCCCTCGCTCAGCGAATCGAGTCACCTGGCTTGCCCGCGCTGCAACGGCAAAGGCTTCATCCGCACGCTTGAGTCGAGCGCGCTTTCGACGCTGCGCATGGTGGAAGAGGAAGCGATGAAAGAGAAAAGCAGCGGCGTGGTGGCGCAACTGCCGACCGAAGTTACCACTTTCCTGTTGAACGAGAAACGCGAACAGATCAACGAGATCGAAAAACGCCACAACGTCACGTTGATGATCGTGCCGGACATCCACATGCAGATACCGCATTTCAAGATACAGCGCTACCGCATCAGCGACGAGGAAAACCGCGGCAAGCACAGCTACGAGATGATCCCCAAGCGCAAACCGTCCCTGCCTCACGCCCAAAGCGTCCCCAACCCGCAACGGAAGAATGACGTTCCCGCGGTGAACCTGTTCGTGGATTCGAAAGCACCTCCGGGGCTCCGCGCGAAAAATCTCGTAAGGCGCTTTTTCTCCCTGTTCACCGGAAGCAAACCCGTGAAGGAGGAACAGGCAAGCCAAAGCCCAGAAAGCCGCAGGCGCAGGCGCGGTCGGCGTTCGCAAGGCGCACAGCGTTCGGAGCGTGCCGACGCTTCACGCCGTCCCGACGACCGGGCACGATCGGGTAACGAACGCGGCAAACAGCAGGCCGATGCCGAGCGAAACGGCGATCCGTCGCAGCAAAGAACCGAACGTTCGCGCAGAAGACGCCGGTCTCAGAGATCGTCGGCGCCGGCGACGCACGCCGACCAAGTGCAGGACGCGCCCCCCGACCGTAGCCCAGACCGTAACCATGGCCGCGGCGGCAACCGCCCGTCGCCGCAAGACAAGACAGCCGAACGCACGGCCTCCGCCCCGCCGATGCCGACGTTGCCGCCGGTTCCTCCTCCCGACGACGTCGTGAGAGACGTGATCAAAGGCGCGACCGAGAAATCACCGCAACCTGAGGCGCCCGCCGCGCAGCCGGACGCAGCGGCGGACAAGCCGCAGCCCGAGCAGAAATTCGAGCAAAGACCCGGGCAATCTCCCGGGCAATCTCCCGGGCAAGTTTCCGAGCAAGCTTCCGGGCAAAGTCTTGAACAAAAGCCCGAACAACGGCATGAAACAAGCGACGCTGCAACCAAGCAAAACCAGCCGTCGCCTTACGTGCCGCCACGTTTCTCGAAGCCCGCCAACCTGACTCAGGTCGAGACCAAACCCGCCACGGGTAAGCCGCCGGCAACGGATTCCGCGCCAACGCGCCCTGATGCGCCCGTTTCATCAGGCAGCGAATCCTCGGCGGCTCAACCGCCCGGAGGCACGGCGCCGATGAATCAAACGCCCGTGACGGGCAACCCGCCGGCGAACCCCCCTGAGGCCGGCGCGCCGCAAGCACCCGGCCCCAAGCAGGTTCCTAGGCAGGTTCCGTGAGAACGCACCGCAACGCGACGCCCCCGCCGGATTGAAACGTGCCGCGGAGAAGCCGCGGCAGCGCCCGCAAGCGATGGACGTCCAGCTGTTCAACACCCTCTCGGGCAAACGTGAAGCGTTCGCGCCGATCGATTCCAAAAAAGTCACGATGTACGTCTGCGGGCCGACCGTCTATAACCGGATCCACGTCGGCAACGCCCGTCCTCTCGTCGTCTTCGACGTCTTGTTCCGGCTGCTCCGGCTGGGCTACCCCGACGTCGTCTACGCCCGCAACGTCACCGACGTAGACGACAAGATCATCGACGCCGCCGCCGAAAGCGGACGCGACGCCGGTGAGGTTGCGGCGCAATACACCGACGCCTTTCACCGCGACGCCGAGAAACTGAACGTGCTCGCGCCCAGCGTCGAGCCGAAAGCGACCGAGCACGTCCCGCAGATGCTTAAGATGATCGAGCGCCTGATTGCGAACGGACACGCCTACGAAGCCGAAGGACACGTCCTGTTCGAGGTCGCGACGATGTCCGACTACGGACGTCTGTCGAAACGCAAGGTCGAGGACATGATCGCCGGCGCCCGGGTCGAAGTCGCGCCGTACAAGAGAAACCCGATGGACTTCGTCTTGTGGAAACCGTCTCAGCCGCAGCAGCCCGGATGGGACAGCCCGTGGGGACGCGGACGTCCCGGCTGGCACCTCGAATGTTCGGCGATGGCGTGCACCTACCTCGGCGAGGTCATCGACATTCACGGCGGCGGCCAAGACCTGGTCTTCCCCCACCACGAGAACGAGATCGCGCAAAGCCGTTGCGCTTACGGGCATGAGCATTTCGCGCGCTACTGGGTGCACAACGGCTACATCACCGCCGCCGGGGAAAAGATGTCGAAGTCGCTCGGCAACTTCACGATGCTCGGCGACGTACTCGCGCGTTTCCACGGCGAAGTCGTGCGTCTTGCGCTGCTGAGCGCGCATTACCGCAAGCCGCTCGACTGGTCGCTGCAAACCCTGCAGGAAGCGAAACAGACGCTCGACAGATGGTACCGTCGCCTCGGCGAAGCCGACGGACAATCTCCCGAAAGGATTCACGACGGCGCGGTGCTTGAGGCGCTGTGCGACGATCTGAACACGCCGCTCGCGGTCGCCAAGCTGCACGAGCTTCGCGGAGGTGCGCTGCGCAACGCCGCGAAACCGCTCGGCCTGTTGCACGAAAACCCCGACGCGTGGTTCAAATGGACGCCCGAACAAGGCGACGAAGGCGACGACGAACGCATCGAGGCGCTGATTCACGAACGCGAGCAAGCGCGCCGAGACAAGGACTTCAAGACCGCCGACCGGATCCGCGCACGGCTTGACGACGCCGGCGTCATCCTCGAGGACCGAGACGGCAAGACCCGTTGGCGCAGGAAGTCGTCGTGAAGCGCGCGTTGATCGCCGTCGTCAAGGCCTACCAATGGACGCTGAGGCCGTGGGTCGGACGTCATTGCCGCTTCGAACCGACCTGCTCGGACTACGCGATCGAGGCGCTGGAAACACACGGCGCCTGGCGCGGCCTGCGGCTGACGCTGTCGCGGCTTGCGCGTTGCCATCCTTTCGCCGCCGGCGGTTTCGACCCGGTGCCGCCGAAACACCGGAACGGGCAGGACGAGGAACTTAACGCATGAACCTCGCGACGGGTTCACCGCATAAGTTGACGTCAACTTTCCTATATAATTCCCGGAAGATAGAACCATGTCGTTCGCACCGCGCAAAAGCGTCGAGCAAGTCGAGGAAGGGCTTGAACTCGCACCGAAATTCGACGAAGACGGCCTGATCCCGGTCGTCACCACCGACCACGCGAGCGGTGAAGTGCTGATGCACGCCTACATGAACCGCGACGCGCTGCTGAAAACGATCGAAACCGGCGAAGCCCATTATTGGAGCCGCAGCCGCAAGGCGCTGTGGCGCAAAGGCGAGACCAGCGGCCTGACCCAACGGGTGCGTCAAATCCTGATCGACGACGACCAGGACGCAGTCTGGCTGCGGGTCGAAGTCTCGGGCGGCGCGAGCTGCCACGTCGGCTACCGCTCGTGCTTCTACCGTGAGGTTCCGCTCGGCGCCAAGACCCGAGTCATCACCTTGCAGCAGACCGAGAGCGAAAAGACATTCGACCCCGAAGAGACTTACAAGGGCAAACCGAATCCCACCCGGCTTTAGACCCGCGGCACGCAAGCGGCGCAGCGGCCGGCGTCAAGGTTCACGCTTCCGGCGAGCGCGCAAATCAACCCTCGCGCAAATTCTTGAGCAACCCCAAGCAAGCGTCCTCAACCTGATCCAACAGCTGGTCGTAGCCGCGCAAGCTTTCGGGAAACGCCACTTCCTCGACGTCGAACGTGGACGAGTAGTCGGTCAACAAACCGACGCGCGCACTCCCCGCCCCTTCCCGGGCGGTTTGCACGAACCGCAAGCTGCTCCGATCAACGGTGAGAATCAGGTCGAAGCGTCCCAGGTCGTCCGCGGCGAAAGGCCGCGAACGCAAACTCGACAGGTCGTAGCCGCGCCGCCGCGCCGCGATGCACAGGTTGGGGTCCGGCGGACACCCGGACGTCGCGTGCGTACCCGCCGAGTCGACTCCGACTTCCAGTCCGGCGTTGTCGGCGAGATAACGAAATACCGCCTCCGCCGCGACCGAGCGGCAGACGTTCCGGGCGCAGACAAACAACACCGAGCCGGTCGGCGGAGCGAGCGCGTCTTCAGGCATCGTCCCAGGCGAAAGCAAGCGTCGCCGCGACGCTGCCGACGTCGGCGATGCACATCAGCGCACGATCCATCCCGAGCGAAGCGCCGGCGCAGTCGGGGGTGCCCTGCTCGAACGCGTCGAGCAAGGCTTCACTGATTGCGCGTTCGGGCTTGCCGGCGCCGGTGCGAACGGCGTTGTCCGAAGCGAAGCGGCGCCGGCACTCGTTCGCGTCGGTCAGCTCGGTATAGCCGTTGACCAGCTCAACCGCGCCGAAGTACGCCTCGAAACGCTCGGCGACGCCTTCGGTTATCCGTGCGAGCAAGGCCTGCTCGGGCGGGTAGCCGGCGACAAAGGTCAGCCGGTCATCGTCGAAGTGCGCGCGCGCAATCGCGTCCATCAGAAAATCAAACGCTTCGGCACGGGAGCGGCAAGCGACGAAACCGAGCTCGCACGCCTTGGCGATCAACGCGTCGCCATCGTCGCGCCACGGGTCAAGCGCCAGCGCGGAGGTGAAGACGTCGCGGCACGTGACGAATTCGGAATCCTGGAGGCTGCGGCGCAAACCGAACAATACGTGCAGCAACTCGTCGGCCTCTTCCATCAAGCGGCGGTAATCCCAACCGCAGCGGTACCATTCGAGCATCGTGAATTCGGGGTTGTGCAAGGTTCCGACCTCGCCCCCGCGGAAAACCTTGCCGATCTGGTAGACGTCGCCGCTGCCCGCGGCAAGCAAGCGCTTCATCGCAAACTCGGGCGAAGTGCGCAGATAGCGCTCGCCGACCGCAATCGGTTCGAGGTGCGGATCGCTCGCCGGAACCGACTCGAGACACGGCGTCTCGACCTCGAGCACGTTCCGCCGCTCGAAGAAGTCACGGGTGGCCGAAAGCGCTTCCGCGCGCAGGTGAAGAAGTGCCGGCTCCACCGTCGCGCAACCAAGCGTCTACTTCACGCGACCGATGTATTCACCGGTGCGGGTGTTGACGCGCAGGGTTTCGCCTGGTTCGATGAACAGCGGGACCTTGATCGTCGCGCCGGTTTCGAGCAGTGCCTGCTTGGCACCGCCGGTCGCGGTGTCGCCGCGCACGCCGGGTTCGGTCTCGGCGACCTTGAGCTCGACGAAGTTCGGCGGCTCGACCGCGATAATCGTGCCGTTGTAGAGCACCACCTCGCACTTGTCCTGTTCCTTGAGCCAATGCCTGGCGTCGCCGACGACGCTTGCCGGCGCGGCGTGCTGGTCGTAGCTCCCGGGATTCATGAAGTGCCACTCGTCGCCGTCGTTGTAGAGGTACTGCAGGTCGAGCTCCATCACGTCGGCGCCTTCGACGCTTTCCCCCGACTTGTAAGTACGGTCGACCACGCGCTGGGTAATCAGGTTTCTCAGCTTCACCCGGCTGAAAGCCTGCCCCTTGCCGGGCTTGACGAACTCGTTCCCCAGGATGACGTGCGGCTCGCCGTCCACCATGATCTTGAGACCGCTTCTGAATTCATTGGTAAGATGACTCGGCATCACTCTCTCCTGCGACGACCCGCGAAACCGAAAAACAGCGTGGACACGAAGCGCAACATATTACACTCGTTGGACGACGACTGGCAACAAGAGCTGCAACGTTCGGTCACGAAAGTCACCGATCTTCTGGCCGCGCTCGAACTCGACGCCGACGCGTTACCGTCGGTACGTGAAATCGAACGTTTTCCGTTGCGCGTGCCGCGCCCCTATCTCGCGCGGATGCGCAAGCGCGACGCGGAGGATCCGCTGCTGCGTCAAGTGCTGCCCGTCGCCGACGAGACCGTCCGTCGCCCCGGGTACGCCTTCGATCCGGTCGCCGACCTCGACGCGCGCCGAAGCCGCGGCGTCCTGCACAAGTATCACGGGCGCGTACTGCTGATTGTCACCGGCGCTTGCGCGATTCACTGCCGCTACTGCTTCCGCCGTCACTTTCCCTACCGCGGACACGCGCTCGGGCGGGAACTCGACGACGCACTGGCTTACGTCGAACGCAACCACGACGTCGAGGAAGTCATCTTGAGCGGCGGCGACCCGCTGAGCCTGAGCAACGCCCGGCTGTTCGAGCTTTGCCGGCGCATCGAACGTATCCCGCACGTGCGGCGCCTGCGCATCCACACGAGACTGCCGATCGTTCTGCCGGCGCGTCTCGACGACGCGCTGTGCGATTGGCTCAACCGCCGCACGAAACGCACCGTCGTGGTCTTCCATATCAATCATCCGGCGGAAATAGCGGACGACGTCGAACAAGCGCTGGCGAAACTTGCGGGGCCGACGTTGCTCAACCAGGCGGTGCTGCTCAAAGGCGTCAACGACGCTGCCGACGTGCTCGCCGAACTGAGCCGAAAATGTTTCGCCGTGGGGGTTCTGCCGTACTACCTGCACCTGCTCGACCGGGTGCAAGGCGCGGCGCACTTTGAAGTCGAGGAGGCACGCGCGCAGGCGTTGATGCGCGACGTCGCCGCGTCGTTGCCCGGCTATCTCGTGCCTCGGCTGGCGCGCGACGACGGCGGCGCCTCAAAGCGCTTCACCCTGTGAACAACCCGGGGCTTTCCCTGAAGACGCGCGAGCAGCCCGGCGACGCACACCTGCTTACCGCCTCGGGTTGTTGGCTTGCGCCGCCTGCGGCTGATGCCGCCGCAACCAAGCCAGGAAACGCCTGGGACGGCGGAACAGCGGCGGGTTGGCGCTGCGCTGAAGATAACCGTCGGTGGTGCTCAAGTCCCCCCATTGCGCGAGCAGCTTACGCTCGACCCGGTAGGCATTGTCGCGCCGTTCGCCGATGGGCACGTATCGGGTGAAGCGGCCGGAGCCGTCGCGTTTGCCGCGCACGATGACGTCGGTCGGTTCGGGCCTTAAGCGACGGGTATGGGCGTTCTCGCCGAAACGCTCAGGGTCGGTGACGTCGCCCGCCCGAACCACCTCCCGCACCACCAGCTTGCCGATCAGCGCGTAGACGAGCTTCGCGTCGGTGATCGACCTCAAACCGGCATAGAACACCACCACGTCGTCCTCGACAAAACCGGCGAGACGCCTGCCTCTGGACGCGGTGTCGCCGTAACTCAGGTGATCGAAGTCCGGATCCAGGTGCATCCGTTGTCCTTGCAGATGCGAAGGCAAGCGAAGCTCGCAGTCGTTGCGCCGGGAGAAAGCCCGCAACGCCGGGACGGTCTCGTCGGCGTAGCGCTTTTCCAGCCCGCGGGCGTTGGTGTGGCCGGTCTCCGGAATCGGCACGTAGACGAAATCGCGGTTGTCCGGGTTGCAGGGAGCGTTCCAATGACCGCAGCTTTGGTCTATGCCGACCCTGACGAGGATTACCTGCATCGCGCCGGTACGTCGGTCCGGAAAAAAGGCGTCGCCTGGAGGCGCGGCTCGTAACTTTTGGAAGCCAAGGGCGGCAGCGTCTTGCCCGCCTGCCCGTCACGCCAACCAGAAGTAGCTGACCGTACTGACGAGCACGACCGCGATGAGATTCAACCAAAACCCCGACTTGACCATCTGCGAGATGCGCAGATAGCCCGAACCGAACACGATGGCGTTCGGCGGCGTCGCGACCGGCATCATGAACGCGCAGCTGGCGGCGAAAGTCGCCGGCACGACCAGCAGCAAGGGGTCAATACCGGTGGCGGGCGCGAACGCGGCGAGCATCGGAATCAACGCCGCGGTGGTCGCCGTGTTGGAAGCAAACTCGGTCAGGAGCACGATCAACGCAACCACCAGCATGATGACCGCGAAGTCCGGCAGCTGTTCAAAGCCCGCGATCTGCGCACCGAGCAGGCGGTCGACCCCGTGGCTCTTGACCGCCGCCGCCAACGCGAAGCCGCCGCCGAGCAGCAACAGGATGCCCCACGGCAACTGCACCGCGGTCTTCCAGTCCATCGCCGCGCGTCCGCCGCCCGCGGGCAACAGGAACAACGACAACGCGCAAAATATCGCAATACCCGCGTCGGAAACGCCGGCGAACGGCGTGTAAGCCTGCCCCGCGATCTCGAGCTCGACGGCGTTGAGCAAAGGGCGCGTCACCCACAACGTCGCCGCGGACGCGAACACCCCGAGCGTGATCCATTCGCCGCGCCTGACCGCGCCGAGTTCGCGGTACTGCACTCGCACGACGCCGCGACTGGCGCCGGGCAGCTTGTCCCCGAGCGGAAAGACGAAGCGGGTAAGCAACAGCCAACACGCAGGCAGCAGAGTCAGCGTCACCGGCAGCGCCATCTTCGCCCAGCCGACGAACGAGATTTCGGTGCGGAACTGCTCCGGCAACGAGTTCTGGATGAAGCTCGCGGTGAACACGTTCGGCGCGGTGCCGACCAGCGTCGAGATGCCGCCGATGCTCGCGGAATAGGCGATCGCAATCAGCAGGCACACGGTGAAGTTGTCGCTGCGGGCGGAAGGCGCGGCTCGGTCGGCGTCGCGCAGGTCCAGCAAGCTGAGCGCAATCGGCAACAGCATGATCGTGGTTGCGGTGTTCGACACGAAGGCGCTCAGAAAGGCCGCGACGAGCATGAAGCCCGCGACCACGTTCGCCGGGCGCTCGCCGACGGCGAGCAACACCAGCAACGCGATGCGCTTGTCGAGGCGCCAGCGATGAATCGCCAAGCCGATGATGAAGCCGCCGGCGAACAGAAAAATCAGGTGCGAGGCGTAAGAAGACGCGGTGGTCTTGACGTCGGCTATGCCGAACAGGGGGAACAATGCGAGCGGCAACATCGCGGTGACCGCGAGATGCACCGCTTCGGTGAACCACCACGTCGCCATCCACGTAAGCATCGCGACGGTCGCCTTGGTCTCGAACGTAATCGCGGTCTCGACGCCGTCGATCGAGGTATAGACGTCAGGCAGCAGCCAATAGACCAGCGCCGCAAACACGGGCCCCGCGGCCAATGCGGGATAACGCGGTCCGCTTTCGGGCAGAGCTTCCATCGTTTCTTATTGCAGCGACCGCCCCCCGGAGGCGGTTCCGTCCATCAGCCTGAGTTGCACGATCCGCTCGTCGCCCCTCGACGCTCTAAAGGTCGCTCTTTGCCGACCGCGGTCCAGCCTCAGGTTTCGCCTGATTCTGGTGAAGCGCTCCTCGTCGAGCGGAAAAAAAGCGGGCATGCGGTCCTTGACCTCATCGAAGAAACGCCGGTCGCGGGCGTCCGCGCGGTCGGTCATCACCGGGATCTCTT
>CAYFZO010000025.1:0-4317 GCA_964347615.1 uncultured Chromatiales bacterium | reverse complement strand
AGTCGCCCTTTGCCGCCCGCGGTCCAGCCTCAGGTTTCGCCTGATTCTGGTGAAGCGCTCCTTGACCTCCTCGAAGAAACGCCGGTCGCGGGCGTCCGCGCGGTCGGTCATCACCGGGATCTCTTCCATCGTCGTCGATTTCAGCAGCCAATGGGTTTCGTCGGCGCCGTAGGGAACCACCCTCAGATAGCGCGCGGCTCGCGTCTCAGGCAGAGCTTCCATCGTTTCTTATTGCAGCGACCGCCCCCCGGAGGCGGTTCCGTCCATCAGCCTGAGTTGCACGATCCGCTCGTCGTCCCGCGACGCTCGAAAAGTCGCCCTTTGCCGCCCGCGGTCCAGCCTCAGGTTTCGCCTGATTCTGGTGAAGTGCTCCTCGTCAAGCGGAAAAAAAGCGGGCATGCGGTCCTTGACCTCCTCGAAGAAACGCCGGTCGCGGGCGTCCGCGCGGTCGGTCATCACCGGGATCTCTTCCATCGTCGTCGATTTCAGCAACCAATGGGTTTCGCCGGCGCCGTAGGGAACCACCCTCAGATAGCGCGCGGCCGGCGTCTCGGGCGTCGCTTCATCGGCGTAAGCGAACAACGCGTTCCTGAGCGCGATGAGCGCTTCGGGAACCCGGTATTCCCCGCCGGGTGCTTGAGTATAAGCCGTATCGCCGCTCAAGCTGACCGTTTTGCTCAAACGCCCGTCGCGGAAAAAAGAGAACACCACCGCCTGCGGATGGCCTTCGACGACGACGCTCGGGTCGGCGTTCTCGTCAAACCCGTAAAACGCCTTGAATTCTTCACGTTGTTGCATCCACCGCTCGAGCTCGGCGGGAGGAAGCCGCAACGAACCCACGTGCAACACCTTAACCCGGCCGTCCTCTTCCCGGGTTGTCACCACCTGCCCCGTGCCGCGGCCGTCCACGACGACGTGCCGAATCGTCAAGGGGTTGCCCGGCGCCCATTCGGGCAGCGCCTGCACCGCAATCAGGAACGCGGGCGGCGAGCTCGCAAGCGGCAGCTCGCCCGGCGCGGACGCGACGACAAGCAGGAACACGGCGGCCACCGGCTTGAAACGGCTGCCGAGAAATCCGACCGCTTCAGGAGTCATAATGCAACGGCCGCGCTCGACACGATGGTTCCAGACGTCGAGGCCGACGTGGTCTCCGAGGCGATCTCCGAGGCAATCTCCGGGAACGAAGCAACCAAACGTCGAAACGACGTCGCCGGAGGGGCGGTGAAGGACTCAGCCCCGTCGCGGGAACTAGCGCGGACGGCGTCCATGACTTTCCCTCCCGGCAAGGAAAGCCGCCGACGACGCCGCGAGGAGAGACAGCAAGAACAGCCAACCGACGGACCCGCCACCGCCGACGTTTTGCGCCCGCGAGATCGAGGCTGCCGTCAAGAGGCTGCGCCGACTGAGCGTCAACCCGTAAATCCCTCGACCCTCGTTGGCGTGGGCCACCGAAACCAGATAGGTGCCGTCCGCGGGCGCGGTCCATTCGATGCTGGAAACGTCGGTCTGCTCATAGTGAACACTGGAGTCTATCTCGGTCGCCGCGTCGTGCTCGTATAAGGTGAGCTCGGTCGCCATCCTGACCCCGTCGTGGCCGAATAGATTGCTGGTCTGCAACCAGTAATTCGTCCCCTCCGTCGCGCTGAACCCGTACCAGTTCACCTGCCCGAGCCGTTCGATGCTTCCCCAATGCAAAGTCCCGTCCGGCGCAACCTCGACCGGGTCCTCGGGCGACGACGCGGGCGCCTGCTTGCCGGCGACGCCGACGACCTCAGCCCGGCTGCGCACGACGCGCTGGAACGGCGGCGACGGCACCGCCTCTCCCTCGGGCCCGAGGGAATGGGCGTGCCCGTCCTTGATCTCCGCCCTGCCTTCAAGGTTGTTGATGACGACCTCGACGTCGTAGACGCCGTCTTGGGCGTAGTCCCCCAATACGCCCGTATAAACGCCGTCTTCCGCCGTCTCGTCGGGCGCCTCGCCGTCGTCCCGGAGGTCGAGAGTGACGACCGCGCCGTCAGGCTGGGTGAGTTCGGCGACGGCGTCGGCGCCGACAATCGGCTTGACGCCGCTGACGGTTGCGACGATCGGAATCGGCTCGGGGTAGGTGACGACCGTTTGCTTCGACGCACGCGGCAGAACCGCCGCGCCCGCGCTGACGCCAGCGGTGATCAGGCTGTACGCCGCCACTTCGTAGGTGAAATCGCCGTCGCCCCTGAGGGCCATCGTCCAAACTCCCGAAGACGGAAATCTGACGCTGTAACTCGCCTGAAACGGGACTTCTAGGTAATTGACGTCACGACCGACCGCCGACGTCTCGTCGATCATGACGCCGTCGGGGCGCGTCAGCGTGAACGCTTCGAGCGTCGCGCCGGGTTTCCACCTCAAGACGAAGTTGACCGACTCGCTCATCCCCGAGATCACCGCTTCGAACGCGCCCGCCCGCGGGAAGAAACCGAACGCCGACAATGACCGCTCGCCGGACGTGATGATCTGGTTGTGGTTGACCATGGAAAAATCGCGCAGGATCCGATTGAAGATCGAACGCAGGTTGGCCAAGGTCCCGGAGCGGTAGCTGCCGCCGGTGTCGGCCGCGATTTCCTGCATCACGCCGACGTCAACGTAGCCGATGCCCACGGTGTGAACCGGAACGTCGTTGTCCCGGAAATAAGACGTGTCGGGCGTGTCGGCCTGGCCGTCGGAGAGCATCAGCACCACGCTCTGTGCGTCGCCGGGAACGGCGCTTTCCAAAAGCGTTCGGACGTGATCCAAACCGGCTTGGAAGTCGGTCCCGCCACCTGCGGTCAAGCGCGCAATTTCCGCGTGAGCATTCAGGATTCTTGCGTCATACAGCGTTACTATGGGATCTACCGGCTGGTCGCCGAAGACGGTCAAATCCAACCGTGTCTCCACCGCGTCGCGGTCGCCGAACCCGACGACCGCGACCTGTATCGGACTGCTCTCGATGGCGATTAAATTCACCACTTCTTGCGCGGCTCCGATCGCCTCGGCTATCGCGGCGCCCGTCATGCTGCCCGACCTGTCAATCAACAGCACGACGCGGCGGGCGTCGCTCGCCCAAATCACCAGCTCTTCGAGTTCGTCCGACCCGACTTCGCATCCCCAGCTGGGTTCAGGCGTATTACTGACAGTCGAAGGTATCTGATCGAAATATTGCCGCCGCGGCTCAGCGCTGATCGCCTGGATCGCTACGGGGTCATCGGCAGGCGACTGAACCATCGTCTCCCATGCAGATTTCCCGTAACACCGGTACTGCGCCGTCTGCGGAGTAGGATCCTCGTCGTAATCCTCGGCGGTACTGAATCTCTTCCACTCGGTATGGTCGCTCATGATCGTCTCACGTCGATTATCGCTTTCCAAAGGTTTGAGGCAAGAGTCGCCAGGCCTCGGATCTGCTTCTGCGTATTCGTCAGGGACCTTCAGCGCAGCGTGCGCAAATTCGTGAGCCATCGTGACGCCCAGATACTCGGTCAACACTTCGCCGGGAAACCGAACCTGTCTATATCTGTACACGACCGCGGCGGCTCGGAAATAATCGGTCTCGACGCGAGGGCGAAAAAAACCCACCCTCGCGGCTGCACGACCTATGGCGTTGATCAACCTGAAGTCACCAAGACGCCCGTCGGTATAGAGCGTGATCTTGTTTATCTTCGACAGGCCCGAGGTCGCGGTGCACCAGGTTTCCGCGAATTCCCCGAGCTGTTGCTCGATGCCCGACCTCAGCTCATCGTCGCTTCTGGGATCCCAAGCGATGGGAGCCCCCA
Source organism: uncultured Chromatiales bacterium (assembly GCA_964347615.1). Classification (GTDB taxonomy): domain Bacteria; phylum Pseudomonadota; class Gammaproteobacteria; order Poriferisulfidales; family Oxydemutatoraceae; genus CAYFZO01. The sequence continues at coordinate 535 of CAYFZO010000025.1, read as the reverse complement.
GATCCCCCAATCTGAAACTACGCTCAACGAAGAATCTGTTGAAGCCTCCCTCCACCACGTCGTTGGTCAACGTGAGCGAGACGTCGAAATAACAGGGCACGGGATTGTTTCCTCCGTCTTCGCACAAGGACCTCGGCGTGGACGACTGGGCATGCACGTGGTTCACGCTCGCCCAACAGACCAGGGCGAGCGTCAATACGGCGTATTTTCTTACTCCGTTGATAGCCATCCGCCTGTTTTTCCGTTGCTCAAAACCCGGGATTGCACCTGGGCACTCACGCTCGACTTCGTCGCCAAGCCGCGATCCCCCGACAAATCCGTGCCTGCGTGGACCAAGCCGTCGCCATGGCGGCTATCTTAACCGAAAGCCGCGGACGCGACCCACCGGGAGCACTCGTTCAACAAATCAGGAAGCTCGGGCGAACGGCACCCGCGGGCGAATACGCAAGCCCCGAACCGCCCCGGTTACCGCCCGCGTCGTGTTAGCAGCAAATAGAAATGTCCGGTTTTGTAGCAAATGAATTGTCCGCTTTTG
>CAYFZO010000024.1:0-27952 GCA_964347615.1 uncultured Chromatiales bacterium | reverse complement strand
TTCAATAATCTCCAGAGGTTGTCGGTTGTCGTATAAGCAGCCGGACGCAGGCCGGCTCCCCGCCTACCTGCCGGCCCTTCTTCAAGCAGGTGAGAGCTTGCATTGTGCACCAACCGCAGAGAGCCTGCATCCCCCGCCGGACGTGACCCGCGTCAGGCGAGGCGAGAGAGTTCAAGACCGCTGCCGCAAGACGTCGAAAGCGCTGCGCCGGGGCGTCGGACGCCGGCACTCTCAAGGTGAAACGAGCCTCTTGAGCTTGCACGCCGCTCGAAAAACCGTCGCTTTTGTCTTAAGGGTCAAGCCGCGATAAAGAATCTCAGGATGGCGCGAATTCCACAGCCACATAAGAAGAAGGCGCAAGGATTCCATCCATTTTTTTCTCTTCGGCTTGCGCGTCGCCGTCGCTTTCTCCGCCATTTCATGGACTCTCTGATATACGCTTTCGGTGATTTCATAAACCAAGGAGTCCGGCAAGATGACGGGGGCGTTGATGTATTTCTCGTAAAGTTTCGGGTCGTTGTCTATTTCTTTCACTTTCTCCATGACTTCCTCGAAGGAACCGAAATCATGACAGTTGATGAACCTCTCCGGGTTGACGTATTCGGCTATTCTCGGGCAACCCCAGTAGATAGGGACGTTCCCCGCCGCCAAGCAGTGGAATATCTTTTCCGTAACATAATGGTCGCGCGAGACGTTTTCGAAAGCGATCCCGAACTTGTGATCCCGCATCACCTTGAGTTTTTCCGGCACGCCGGGCACTCCTCTCGACTCGCTGGCTTCCTGCACGTAGTATTTCGTCCAGTCGAGCCTGTCGGGTTCAGGATCCGGCGTCGGTGCCAACTTGGGGGCGTTGTTGAGATCCTTCCCGTAACAGTCCACTCTTTTGTATTTCATCAGGCTCTTGCAAAAATCGCGGCGCACGTCGGTCTTTCTTTTGTGCCGCCTTGCTTCTTCGGTATCAAGGCCGTAAATGTAATGGCAGAATTTCGTTTTGGCTTGAGCCTCTACGGGAAGATGCCACTCCCTGTTCACGTTCTCCAGAGGGTTAAGCCCCATATCGAACAAGCTGGTAAAGAACAATATCTGATGATTTCTTTCGCTGGTCGGAAAGAAGCTGAAAGTGTAGTCCATATAAAGAGATCCGGCCGGCTCCGGCTCATCGTTCCAGTAACACAACACCGAATGAAAACCGAATTCGCGGCGTGCCAGATATGCAGCGCGGAATTCTTCCCACCTCCGCGAGGAGTAGATAACAGGTACAAAGACGATATCCGGGTCAGACGGGTCGTAAACGCGTTTCCATCCGGGGAGAAAGAAAGAAGAGAATATCTCCATGTTCAACAGGGTGGGATGATACTTGCGTTCCTTATCGGGATCTATCCTGAGCCTGGCGTAACGCAAAACCTTCTCGCGTTTTGTCCGTTCGCCGCTCATTTTGCGTCCGTAGCCGGTTTGACGGTCGAAAGCAGCGCTTACAGCCCTTTCCCGGTCCGAAGAGGCACGTTCTCGAAGTGCACCGGATCGCCGAGGGTCGCCGTCTTCCCCGCCCCCGCCGGGATTTCCAGCACGTAGCGCGCCGGCTTGCTTGAAGCGAACGCCCGCGGATACGTGCTCGGATGGAGGTTGCGCTCGAGATGCACGATGGCTCCGAAGCGGCTGATCCAGACGACGTCCAGGGAGAAACGCATGTCTTTCATCCAAATCGGGTGGGCTCCGTCTCGGTCGAACACGAACAGCATGCCTTCGCTCTCCGCCAACGGGTCGCTTCCCGACAGGCCGCGCGTGCGGGTTTCAGGGGTGTCAACGACCGTGACGGCGAAGATCTTGCCGCCGACGTGAACTTTCGGTTGCCGCTCGGCGGCGGGCGAGACGCCGGCGCCGAAGACGATGAGCGCCGCGAGCACGAGCATGAAACCCGGGCGGCAGGCGGTCCGGTCCGGCATCAGAAAACCTCTTTCTGTTTTTCGTCGATTGCAACGGCGACGAACAGGGCCGAAGCCGCCATGCACGCCGTCGTCACCGCAAAAACGGGCTGCATCCCTCCTCCCACCGTCGCGACCGCGGCGAACAGCAACGCACCGAAGAAATAGCCCGAATCGCGCCAGAAGCGGTAGATACCCATCACGGTTCCCCGGCGTTCTTCGCTGCTGCGGTCGCTGACCGCGGCGCCGAGCGTAGGATACAGCATGGCCATTCCTGCACCGATCAAGCCGGCGTTCAACAGCCACCAGTTTTGCTCGGTACTGAGCAACGTGGTCGAACAACCCGCGCCGCTCAACAGCATGCCGAAAACAATCAGCGGTTTCCGCCCGAGCCTGTCGGACGCGCTGCCCATGAACATCTGCAGGACGCCCCAGGTCACCGCGTAGACCCCGGTGATCAAACCGATTGTCGTCAGTTCAACGCCGCGGCGGTACAGGAACACCGGATAAACAAGCCAGATCAACACGTCGACGAACTTTTCGACCAGCCCCGCGAGGCACAACGACGCCGTCGGGAGGTTGCGGAAGCTGACCTCGACGAACAAGTCGCCGGTTTTCGTTCCTTCCGGCGAGGTTTGCTGCTCGTGAGCCGCTTTCGGCAAGGTTTCGCCGCAGAACGTCAGTGCGTCGGCCAACGCCGCCAGCGCCGCCGCGGTGCCGATCCATAAGACCGCCTGGTCAAGACCCAAGCGCACCGTCAGCCACGCGCTGAAATAACCCGCGACCGCGACGCCGCAATAGCCGAAAGTCTCGTTCAATCCCATCGCCAAGCCGTGGTAGCGGCGCTCGATCAGGTCGATCTTCATGATCTGCGACATCGACCAGCACAACCCTTGATTGATGCCGAGCAGAAAGGTCGCGGCGACGACCCCCCACCAACTCGAGGCGTAGGCGACGATCCATGGTACCGGCAACGCAATCAGCCAACCGATGATCAGGATGCGCTTGCGCCCGAACAGGTCGGAAAAACGGCTCGCCAGAAAATTGAAGGCGCTTTTGACCGCGCCGAAGGTTACGATGAAGTTGGCGAGCAGGAAAAAAGCGTCCTCGGCGACGCCGAACTCGCTTCCGGACAAGGCCGGAACCGCGGTGCGGAAGATTCCGAGCATGACCCCGACGAAGAACACCTGCAGCAACAGCTGAGAGACGTGAAAGTTCTTGTGGTGCTCAAGTTGTATTAGCATACCTGTTTCCCGCTTTTGCTTTCCGGCTTTCCTCGTGCCGCCGCGAAACCGGAAGAATCAAGTACAATCGAGCAACGCGACGGCGACGCGGCTGAACAAACATCGAACGACATGAGAACGAGCGTAAAAGACGTACGGCTTCCTATTCTGGTCCTTTTGATCGCGCTTGCAACGGCATTCTACTTCTTTTTGCATGGTGGAACAGCCGCGGGCAATCAGGAAAACGGACTCTGGAAAGGCACGTTCGACATCAACGGCAAAGGCAATTACCGCTACACCGGTTTGTACATGAAAGGCCGGGCGGTCGGTCACAGCGACGACGCCAAGGTCATCTACCGCGGCGAGGTGTCGGCTGAAGGCGGACGCTACCGCTCCGAACTGGATATGTTCTTCATGGCCGGCAGCCCGCTCGACAAGGCCACTCTCGAAGGCGCTTTCGTCGAATCCGGGCGGATCAAGGCGCATTTCCTGACCCACGGCGCCGGCGACACCGGCGACTTGGAGTTGCAACGCGACGAGGCTTCCGACAGAAAAGCGTCGTTCGGGTTGATTGCGGGTTCTTGGATACTGTACCGCGGCTTCAACATTCTCAAACTCGAGGTCAATGACGTCGGCGTCGTCACAGGCGGCAATACCTCAGGTTGCGCCTACGACGGGAAAATCGAGCCGATAGACCCCGAGTACAACGCCTACGAAGCCAAATTGGTCGTTACCTCCTGCGACAACGTCGACGGCGTCTGGCAAGGCATGGGGTATCTGTCCGACGGCGTCGCGGCGAACGACACGCTCAACCTGCATCTGTTCGAGGAGGACTGGGCGATGCTGCTGCCGATCGTGCGCAACGAAGGCACCCGCTTGATCGACGAGCGCAAGGACTGGAAACCCTGAGGAGCGGCGAAGCCTCCCGGAATTGGTGGAGCTAGGCGGGATCGAACCGCCGACCTCTTGCATGCCATGCAAGCGCTCTCCCAGCTGAGCTATAGCCCCACGCGGAAGCGGCAAACTCTACGGCGCGGCTTGCGGGCTGTCAACCGATTCGCGCGTCTGCGTCGCCGCTCAGGTGCAAGGTCCGCGTCGGGTACGCCATTTCGCCGCCGTGGCGCTCGATCACTTCGGCGGTTTTCAGCATCACGTCCTGCTTGACTTCGTGAAAGGCGCGCCATTCGGTGGTCTTGGTGTACGCGTACAGCATGACGTCCACCGACGACTCGCTGAACGCGTTCAAATTGACGATGATGATCTGATCGACGTCGATATCCGGATGGGCCTGCAGCATCGCCCTGACGTCGGCGACGATGTCGTTGACTTTCGCGACATCGTCGTAGCGCACGCCGATGGTTTCATAAATCCGGCGGTTCGCCATGCGCGAGGGATTTTCGATCGTGATCTGAGCGAAAACCGAGTTCGGCACGTAGATCGGATAGCGCGAGAAGCTCCTGATGCGCGTCTGGCGCCAGCCGATGTGCTCGACCGTGCCTTCGATTTCACGGTCCGGCGAACGTATCCAATCGCCTTCGACAAACGGACGGTCGAGATAAACCATCAATCCGCCGAAAAAGTTGGACAGCAGGTCCTTCGCCGCGAAACCGACCGCGATGCCGCCGATACCGCCGAAAGCGAGCACTCCCGAGATGCTGTACCCCATCGTATTCAAGACCATCAGCACGCCGGTAATCGCAACCGACGCCTTGAGGATCTTGTTGACCGCTCGGATGCCGGCCTTGTCCACGTCCTTGCCGCGTGCCTCGCGCCGGCGCATGAACGTGCTTTCGCCGAGGGTCAGGAAGCGCCATATAAACATCACGAGACAGAAGATCACCCCCAGCGCGCGCAGGTCGGACGCGAGCTCGAGCAACCCGTTGCGCTCGCCGGAGTCCCAGGCGAACTCCGCGGCGTAGGTCAAGCCGACCACCCAGACCAGCAGGGTCAGCGGCTTGCGCAGGCTTTCCAGCAGCACGTCGTCCCACTCGGTCGAGGTCTTGTCCGCCTGACGGACCAAGATCTTCACCGCGAACTTCAGCAGAAAACCGGCGGTGACCACAAGGACGACCAGTCCGAACACCGTGATTGCCAACCCCACCGTCAGCGCGTCCGCGAACGTGAAAATCGGCGCGGTTAACTCTGCCAGCCATTCATTCATCGGTCGTTTTTCCGAACACGGTCGTCATTGCTCAAGCAGTTTCAGGCGGTTCGCGACTTCACTTCAACCGCCGCAGTTCTTCGCGGACGCCGTCGACGTCCCAGTCGTCTTCGACGACGGCTTCGGCAAGCCGCCGTTGCACGCGCCGCCAGCGTTCATCGAGCGCCCGCCCGTAGCGTTCGACGTCTTCGTCGGACAGCTCGTCGAGCGAGCGCCGTAGCAGTTGCGGGCCGTGACATATCAAAACCATATCACAGCCGGCTTCAAGCAAGGCTTTCGCCGACGCGTCGCCGCCCGCGTGGATTCCTCTCATCGACAAGTCGTCGCTGAACACGACGCCGTCAAACCCGATTTCATCGCGCAGGATTCCCTTGAGCCAAGGTCCGGACGATCCGGCCGGGGAGGCGTCCACTTGCGGATAGACGACGTGCGCGACCATGACCGCGTGCAGGCTTTTCCTCGCTATCAGTTCACGAAACACCTTCAGATCCGACGCTTCGATCCGCGCGCGCGGGCGATCGTCCCTGACCACGGCGTGATGCGTGTCGCCGATAGCCGTGCCGTGGCCCGGAAAGTGCTTGCCGACCGGCAGGAGTCCGCCGTGGTTCAAGCCTTCGATGAACTCCCGCGCAAGGCGCACGACGACGTCCGGGTCGCCGTGCAACGCCCGGTCGCCGATGCCGTTGTTTTGGTTGAACAGATCGAGCACCGGAGAAAACGCGGTGTGCAAGCCGATTTCCCGCAGCTCCGAAGCCGCAAGCCGCCCGGTCGAATAAAGCAGGCGCAACGCCCGCTCAGGTTCGCGTTCGTACAGCCGTCCGAACAGACGCATCGGCGGCAGCTCGGTGAACCCGTCCCTGAAGCGCTGCACCTGCCCGCCTTCGTGGTCGGTCGCTAAAATCAATCCGGGAGCGAGCGTCTCTATCTCGGAAATCATAAGAGATAGTTGCTCTTTTTCCTTATAATTCCTTGAGAAAAATATTACCCCGCCGACCGCAGGATGGCGCAGCAAGGCGCGTTCCTCGACGGAAAGCGCCCTGCCTTTCAGGGATACCATGAAGGGGCCGATCAACCGCATTGCAGGGTCTGATAATATCCGAAAATGCCCCCCCGCTCCTTGATTTCGGCTTATGAACGTCATCTGGCCGCGCACGGTTTTGAAAACGACCCGGCGCAACGGGCACTGGTTGAACGCCTGCAACGGCTGTCGGACGAGTTGGTCGAGCACGGCGACGATCGCCGGTTTGCAAAGCTGTTCCGGCGGCGCAAGCGAAAGCCCGGAGCGCCGACGGTGAAAGGCGTCTACGTCTGGGGCAACGTCGGGCGGGGAAAGACTTTCCTGCTGAACCTCTTCTTTCAGCATCTCCCGATCCAGCGCAAACGACGCGTCCATTTTTACGAATTCATGCGTGAAACCCACGCGTTGCTCGCCGAAATCAAGCAAACCCGCGACCCCCTGGAGAAAATCGCATGGGATTTCGCCGAACGCACCCGCCTGCTCTGCCTCGACGAGTTCCACGTCACCGACATCGGCGACGCGATGATCCTCGCGGAATTGCTGAAGCACCTGCTCGGGTACGGGGTCGTGCCGGCAATCACTTCGAACAGTCCGCCACAGGAGCTCTACCGCGACGGCTTGCAGAGGCAGCGGTTCTTGCCGGCGATTGCGCTGCTCGAGGAGCGGCTGGACGTGATTGAACTCGGCGTCGCTTGCGACTACCGCCTGCGGTTCCTGAGCGGACTCCACCTCTACAACGTGCCGGCCGACGAAGCCGCCGAACGCAGGATGGAAACGAATTTCCGCCGGATCGTCGCCGGACGCGCCGAAGAGGACCTGCGTTTTCGCGTCAATGGCCGGGAAATCACCGCCAAGCAGCGTGCCGGCGGAGTCGCGTGGTTCGACTTCGCCGTGATTTGCGGCGGGCCGCTCTCCGCCGCCGACTACCTTGAGATCGCCCGCTGCCACGAAGTCGTGCTGGTTTCACGGATACCGCTGTTCGACAAGCGCGACGACGTCGCCCGCCGATTCATCAGCATGATCGACACGTTCTACGATCGGCGGGTTCGCTTGATCGCTTCGGCCGCCGACGCGCCGGATCGTCTTTACCGCCGCGGAGCTCTGGCGCAGGAGTTCCGCAGGACCGCGAGCCGTCTGATTGAAATGCAGTCTCCGGACTACGTCACCCAAGCCCGAGAATGAAGCGCCGTCGATAAGGCGATTCCGCTGCTGAGGCACGGTAATCAGGGGCTATAATGACGACGTGGCGACAAGCATTCCGACTTCGTTGAAACCCCCTGTCACAATCGCGGTTACGGGCGCCGGCGGTGCCATCGGCTACGCGCTGGTTTTTCGCGTCGCCGCGGGCGACATGCTGGGGCCCGACCAGCCCGTCATCCTGCATCTGCTTGAAGTCGAGGCCGCGCGCGAGAAAGTCGAAGCGCTGCTGATGGAAATCGAGGATTGCGCGTTTCCGCTGCTGCGGAAAGCCGCCGCGTTCTTCGACCCCCGCGAAGGTTTCGCCGGCGCCGATTACGCGCTGCTGGTCGGTGCCCGACCTCGCGGCAAGGGCATGGAACGCAAGGACCTGCTGCACGTCAACGGCGAGATTTTCAGCGCTCAAGGACGTGCTTTGAACGAAGCCGCGGCGCGCGACGTGCGCGTCGTCGTCGTCGGCAACCCTGCCAACACCAACGCGCTGATTGCGCTGCACAACGCCCCGGCGCTGTCGCCTTCCCAATTCAGTTGCATGCTGCGTCTCGACCACAACCGCGCGGCGGCTCTGCTGGCGAAGCACCTGAACCGTCCGGTCACCGAAGTGCGCAAGCTGGTGGTCTGGGGAAACCATTCCTCGACGCAGTTCCCCGACCTGTCGCATTGCGAGGTCGGCGGCTCGCCGGCGCTCGAGCTTGTCGACAGACGCTGGTTCGAAGAGGAGTTCATCCCGGCGGTTCAGCAGCGCGGCGCGCGCGTGATCGAGGCCCGAGGCGCATCGTCGGCGGCTTCAGCCGCCGCCGCGGTGCTCGACCACGTTCGCACTTGGGCTTTCGGCACGCCCGCGGGCGACTGGACCAGCATGGGGGTTTTCGCCGGTGATTACGGCGTCGAGCCGGGGGTGATGTTCTCTTACCCGGTGACGACGGAAAACGGCGAATGGCGCGTCGTTCCCGACCTTGAGCTCGACGAGTTCGCACGCGCCAAGCTCAAGGCCACCGAGCGGGAACTGCGCGAGGAACGCGCCGCGGTCGCCGAGCTGCTCGACTGAACGAACCGAGCGTCCCGCTCTCTCCCGAGCGTCTGTCGAGCTCCCGCCCGGCGAACTTTCAGCCTCGGCTCAGACCGAAACGTCCGCCCACTCGGTGACGAAGTCATCGATGTTGGCCGCGACGGCGTCCGGGCGGTCTTCAAGCACGTAGTGTCCCGCGCGTTCGATGAATTCAAGCCTCACGGGGCCCTTGACCAGTTCCTTGATGCGGACCGCCGCTTCCTTCGGCATCCATGCGTCGTGCAAGGCCCAGCAAACCAGCGTCGGACAGGTGATGCCCTGGTAATCTATCGACAGCGTCTCCTCGTTGGTCGGTTCGGCGCAAACCTTGACCAGCGACTTGAAGCCGGTCAGTCCCGGCCCTCTCGCCCAGAATTGCAGGTAGTTTTCCTTGACGTTCTTGTCGGTGAACGCGATCTTATCGAAGCTGCCGGTTCTCAACAGCCCCGCGAATCCCGCCGCAGCCTGCTGCATCGCACCTCCAAGCACCTCGTCCGGCGCACCGACCAAGCCGTGAAAAGCCTCGACTTCAAGCACCGGCCAGTAGTCGAAACTCACCGGGTTGATCAGCACCAGGCGGTGAATATGGTCGCAGTACTTCGACGCCATGATCTGCGACGCACCGCCGCCGTGGTCGTGCCCGACCAAGATCACCTTGCCCTTGAGTCCCAGCTCCTCGATGACCGCCCTGATCGCTTCGGCTTGGTTGGTCAGCGTGTGCTTGAAATCGTCCAACGGCATGTCGGACTGACCGTAGCCGATCATGTCCATCGCGTAGGTGGTGTATTTGTCCTTGAAGATTGACTGTACGTGCCGCCACAATCTGGCGTTGGTCGGGATGCCGTGCACCATCAGAAGGGAAACGTCGCCGCTGCCCTCTTTCTCGACGTTGACGTTCAGGTCAAGCCCGTCAAGGTTGATTTTTACTTTCATCGGAAGCTCCTCCGGGGATTTCCCCTGTTTTTCCCTGTTGATTGGAATGTTGATTGGATTGTTGATCGGTGCCCCGGCTTGTATCGCCGTACCGAACCAGCTGCGCACCGCAGCGGCTGAAGCGGGTCAACAGGCGGTGCAGGAATTTGTTCAGCAGCCATTTATCTCTCAACGTTTCCTCGCCCGTGAAAGGCGTTTTCGAGAAACGCGGTACGAGATGCAACAACTCGGCCTGACGTGCGTCACGGTAGACGCGAATCTTCAGTTGCACCGGTTGTGCCAAGAGACGGCGGCCGTCGAGCAAGCTGTAGCTCAGCAGCAAGACCGTCGTATAGCGTTCACGTTGCAGCAGCACCGACTCCAGACGGTGCCGCTCGTCGAAGTGATGCACCGCACGAGCCGCTCCCGGATCGTCGTCGGCGAACAGGCGTTTGAGCAGCATGTAGTTGCGTTCGTAGATTTCCATCAGCCCGATGAGCGTGTTCGGGCGCGGCGAAAGAGTGATTTGGGCTCGCGTGTATGAATCGGCTGCTTGCATGACGGCTCTATTCTACGACATCGCGCGTTGCGTTCAGGCGTTGCTTAATCCTAAGCAAAATACTCATCAATTTGCCGCCCAAGCGGTTGATGAATCCCGCGTTGTCCGGAACCGGAACGGTTTTTGAGCGCAGCAGGAACTTGCGCAGGCGCCTGAACGCGTCGTCGCTGCATACGCCGGGAAAGACCAGGACCGCCGTCTTGCGCCCGTCGTCCAATTCCAGAAGCAGCTCGGCGTAACGGCGCAGAAGGCGCGGCGCGCTGAAAGCGCGAACTCCCAGCAAGCGCCGGGGTCCGCCGCCGTCGCGGCGCCCGACGATAACCGACAGCCGCCCGAGCGGCTCGAGACGCAAAGCCTGTATCGCGTCCGCGCCCCTGCTCCGCCCCCTGAGGCAGGACCAGGCCGAGAACACCAGCGCGGCGCAAGCCGCGGCTTTCAACGGCGCCGGCAGCGGCGACAGCCAGACGAGCACGAGCAACAGGGAGTACGCGACACCGCACGCCGCGTACGGAACGCGCGTCACGTGCAGTTCAACGTCCACAGCCGTCCCGGATCAAACGTGCAATCTCGTCGGTGACGACGTCGCCGCTGCTGACCTTGCCGGTCAGGAGGTCGTGCAGCTGCGGGTCCGGCAGTTCGAGCATGTCCTCGAAAGCCCGCCGGCGGAGCCCGTCGGCGTCGTCGTAACAACGCTCGAGATAGTACTGCGTCATGCGGTCGAGCTCACGGGTGCCGCGCCGGCAACGCCACTCGAGTTTCCTTTTGTTGACGTCGTTCATCGTTCCGCCTCAAAACTTATCACGATGAAAACGCCGCGGACCCGGATCGAGCCCGAGCGGTTGAAAACCGGCGACGAGACGTGAATCAGCCGGTCCGGGCTCAGGCTCCGCGGTCACAGACGGCGAGCGACGAGCAGCTTTTTGATCTCGGCGATGGCCTTGGCCGGGTTCAATCCTTTCGGGCAAGCCTTGGCGCAGTTCATGATCGTGTGACAACGATACAGCTTGAACGGGTCTTCGAGCTCGTCGAGACGCTCGCCGCTGGTCTCGTCGCGGCTGTCGTTGATCCAGCGGTACGCCTGCAGCAACGCCGCAGGGCCGAGATAACGATCGCCGTTCCACCAGTAACTCGGGCAACTGGTCGAGCAGCAAGCGCACAGGATGCACTCCTCGAGGCCGTCGATCTTCGCCCTGTCCCGTTTCGATTGCAGACGCTCCGAATCGGGCGGCGCCGCGCTGTCGGTGCGCAACCACGGCTTGACCGACGCGTATTGCGCGTAGAAGTGCGTGAGATCGGGCACCAGGTCCTTGACCACCGCCGTATGCGGCAACGGGTACACCTTGACGTCGCCTTTGATGTCGTTGACGTTCTTCGTGCAGGCGAGCGTATTGGCGCCGTTGACGTTCATCGAGCACGACCCGCATATTCCCTCGCGGCAGGAACGTCGGAAAGTCAGCGTCGAGTCGATTTCGTTCTTGATCTTGATCAGCACGTCGAGCACCATCGGCCCGCAGCTTTCGAGGTGGATCTCATAAACGTCGGTGCGGGGCGTCTTCTCGGATTCGGGGTCGTAGCGATAAACGATGAAATTGCGCGTCTTGCCCGGACGCGGAGATTTGAACGTCTTGCCCTTGGTTACGATCGAGTCGGCCGGCAAAGTGAATTTGGCCATCGGTTTTCTCGCTTCTCCGTGCCTGCCGCCGGCCTCAATAAACCCGCGCCTGCGGTGTAATCGCTTCGACGTCGTCGCTCAAGGTGTGCAAGTGCACGGTGCGGTAAATGATGTCGGTGCCGCCTTTTTCGTCAACCGCGATCAGGGTGTGCTTCAACCATTCCTTGTCGTTGCGTTCGGGGTAATCGTCGCGCGCGTGGGCGCCGCGGCTTTCGGTGCGGTTCAACGCCGAAACGATGGTCGCAATTGACTGCAGCAACAGATTGGACAGCTCAAAGGTCTCGACCAGGTCGGTGTTCCAGATCAAGGAGCGGTCGCTGACGCTGACGTCGGAGAAGCGCTCGAAGATTTTCATTATCTTGTCCGTCCCCTGCTTGAGACTCTCGCCGGTGCGAAACACCGCCGCGTGCCGCTGCATGGTCTTCTGCATGTCGAGGCGAATCTTCGCGGTCGGTTCGGCGCCGTCGGCGTAACGCAGCGCGTCGAAACGATCGAGGATCGCGTCGACCGCCGCCGCCGGCGCCTCGGGATGAGATCGTTCCGGCTTCACCGCTTCGGCGGTGCGATGGGCGGCGGCGCGTCCGAACACGATCAGATCGAGCAGGGAGTTGGAACCGAGACGGTTGGCGCCGTGCACCGACACGCACGCCGCTTCGCCGATGGCGATCAATCCTGGCACCGTGTTGTCGGAGGCGCCGTTCACGGGATCAATGACCTCGCCGTGGTAGTTCGCGGGAATCCCGCCCATGTTGTAGTGCACCGTCGGCAGCACCGGTATCGGTTCCTTGGTGACGTCAACTCCCGCAAAGATCTGCGCCGACTCGCTGATGCCCGGCAGACGCTCACGGATGACGTCGGCGCCGAGGTGTTCAAGGTGCAGATAGATGTGATTGCGTTCTTCGCCGACCCCGCGTCCTTCGTTGATCTCGATCGTCATCGAGCGACTGACGACGTCGCGCGAAGCGAGATCCTTGGCGTTCGGCGCGTAACGCTCCATGAAGCGCTCGCCTTCGGAGTTGGTCAGGTACCCGCCTTCCCCGCGGGCGCCTTCGGTGACCAGGCAGCCCGCGCCGTAGATGCCGGTCGGATGGAACTGGACGAACTCCATGTCCTGCAGATGCAGGCCGGCACGCAATACCATCGCGTTGCCGTCGCCGGTGCAGGTATGAGCCGAGGTGCACGAGAAGTAAGCGCGACCGTAACCGCCGGTGGCGATCACCGTCATTTTCGCGCGGAACAGATGCAGCTGCCCGGTCGCAAGATCCCAGGCAACGGCGCCGACGCAGCGCCCCTCGTTCATGACCAGGTCGACGGCGAAGTATTCGACGAAGAATTCGACCTTGTGCTTGAGCGACTGCTGATAGAGCGTATGCAGGATCGCGTGCCCGGTGCGGTCGGCGGCGGCGCAGGTGCGGTGCGCTATTCCCTCGCCGTAGTGGGTCGTCATCCCGCCGAACGGCCTTTGGTAGATGCGCCCGTCCTCGGTGCGGGAAAACGGCACGCCGTAATGCTCGAGTTCGATGACCGACGCCGGCGCCTCCCTGCACATGTATTCGATCGCGTCCTGATCGCCGAGCCAGTCCGAGCCCTTGACCGTGTCGTACATGTGCCAGCGCCAGTCGTCTTCGCTCATGTTCGCAAGCGACGCGCTGATGCCGCCCTGGGCGGCGATCGTGTGGCTGCGCGTCGGAAATACCTTGGTGACGCAGGCCGTCGACAGGCCTTTTTCCGCCATGCCGAGCGTCGCGCGTAACCCGGCGCCGCCGGCGCCGATGACCAGGACGTCGTAAGCGTGTTCCGTCAGCTCGTAGGCGCGGGCCATGACCTTTACAGGAATACCCGCATGACCGCGACGACGCCGGCAAGCGCAAACAGGAACGACCCCAGCTCAATCAAGACAATGACGCTGACCTTGAGCGCCGCGACGTGCACGTAGTCCTCGACAATTACCCGCAGCCCCAGCGCCGCGTGGTACCAACCGGCGATGAGCAACGCGATCAGCAGCACCGCGGTCAAGGGTTCGCGCATCCACGCCGCGACCGCGTCGCGCGAAAGATCGCCCAACGACGCAAGCGACAGGCCGAACCACAAGGTCAGAGGCACCAGCGCGATCGACGTCAGCCGTTGCATCCACCAGTGGCCGGTACCCTCTTTCGAGGAACCCAGGCCGTAGGCGCGGGACAGAGGCGTCTTCACGCCGTCCCGGCTGAGAACAGCCACCAGGTCAGCGCGGTCAGCACCGCGGTCGCAAGCAAGGCCGCCACCGCGGTCAGGTCGGTCGTGCGCAAGTCAAAGCCGTATCCGGCGTCCCAGAACAAGTGACGTATGCCGTTGCATAAATGAAAATATAATATCGCGCTCCAGGCAATCAACAGGAGCTGCCCCGCTACGGAGGCAAACCACCCGTGCAGCGTTTCATACATGGAGCCGTCGTCGGACGCCACGGCGATCAGCCACGCGACCAGCGCGACGTTGGCGAGCGCGAGCAAGGCGCCGGTCAACCTGTGAGTGATCGACAGGACGACGGTCAGAGGAAAGCGGTAAATCTGCAGATGGGGAGAGAGAGGTCGGCGGTGAGCGTGCATGGAAGTTGTATGTCGGCGGAAACCCCGCCCGTTGGTGATGTCCGATGTTCTTTCCGTTTGCGGCCCTCGGTTCCGGGCGTCCTCCGCGGTAGGACGCCGTTGAGGCTCCGGGACGACCAGCCCGGAATGCTATCACGAAACCCGTTGCCGACGGCGGAATTTCCGGCCCGACGGTCGTCGAGGGCAGTCCGATGAACGCGAAAAACAGACGGCTCTACCGCTTTGCCAAATACTGCTGGCACAAGTTTCGTTTGCGCCACCTGTATCAAGCGTACAGCTTCTGCGTCAAAGGCTTAGGGTTTCGGCAAAGGATTTGGTTCTATCAGAACGTTTTTTTCTTCAGGCGTTACCTCGACCGGCGCGACGTCGCCCGGTCGCTCGCCGATTCCCCTCCCGGGACGGAAGACTTCACGGAGAAGATGCGAGTTGCACCGGGGTACGACGTCGTTGACTTCGACAAGATAAAACCCATCAGCGGCATATCCCCAAAGTATTACGAGCCGGGCACGTTCAACCTCAGGGGGCAAACCAACAAAGCCAAGATCGGCATGACGTTCAATCGGGCTTCGTGGCACCACGCCGCCGTCGCCGCGGACAACGGCCAGACGACCGACCAGGCGACCGACCACGCAAACTGCTGTCTTGCGGTCCCGATAGTCACCGGCAGGAGCTTTGCCTTGCACCTGTTCCACGTCTTTACATGTTTCCTGTACCTGCGAAACCTGAAGCGGCAAGGCTACGAAGTCGAATGCCTGCTGCTCGACGGCAAGCGGGACAAATCGAGCGGGTTGTACACGGCTTGCTTGCCCGATTGCCGTTTTCCCGAGGATTTCCACGGTGTCCATCGTTTTCGTCGCGTCCTTTTCGCTGAGCAGAATCAGCGGGGGCAGGGATGGGGCGGCATGGGGTGGCGGCAAATTCTCCATACTTGCGGCTTAGGCGGGGACTTTCATCGTTTCGTCCTGCGGGCTTTCGATCTCCCCCCGCCTGAACCCACCCGACGCGTCACAACAATCACTGTAATCCGCAGGAAAAAACACGTGGCCGAGGGCGGCAAGCCGTGCATAGACCGGGTCGTCAGGAACGAGGAAGAAGTGATGGATGCCTTGATCGGACGTTACCCGACGCTTGAGGTTCAGGGCGTCTATTTCGAGGAACTGCCTCTGCGCGAGCAATTCCGCCGGTTCGCCCGATCGGACTTGACCCTCGGCATGCACGGCGCGGGCTTGATTGCCGCAGCGTATTTTTCCCCGCCCAACGCCGGTCTCCTCGAGCTGTTTCCCAAGCACTACCGCATACCTGAATCAGCGTTGACCTGCCCCTTGATCGCCTCCGATCGGAAATTGCATTATCAACACTGGATCAATCACCGCCGGGCAAACGAGTTCGGTACCGACGTGCAACCGGGCTTGCCCCGGGACGAGCGCTACAAACGAACGCCGATACGCTACGCGTCGTCCACTCAGGTGCCGATCCGGGCGCTGACCAGGCGGATCGACCGGCTGATACGGGCGATCGAAAGCACGCGTTGAATCCGTGCTTTTTCCCGGCACACCAGCGCCTTTTGCGTCGCTTCAACCGGCGACGCGCAAAAGCAGCGTATTCGGGGGTTCCGCGAAGAACAGCGCCTTGATTGCTTCGGAAGCGGTTTCCGATGCCCTCTGCGCGGCGAGCTGCTTGAGAAACTCCGTGGTGTCGCCCTGGTTACACTCTCTCGTGAAAAACTCGGCAAAGCACTCACTTAACGCCTTTTCCGCCGCCTCGTTTCCTTCTCCCTCAACGTTGGCGATGCACCGGAAAGCGAGCCTGCTTTCCTCAACCCGGGGTAGAATGTCGCCCACCCCGGCCACTGGAGAGCGAGGAGACGCTTGGGCGGGAGCATGATAAGAGAAGCGGATTTCAAGGCATTCGAAATAGCGCCAGATGCCCGGGTTCCTGATGGCTTGTCCTTTCCCGGCGGTGAAACCCGCAAGCTTTTCAGAAAAATTCTTGATTTCTATGACGTGCTCCATCGTTATTGCCCCAAGAACGGGGATATTATAAGACCACGCAACAAGAACTTTTTCCGGCGATGACAACGCAACCCGCTTCATTTCAGCCGCAGGTGCCGCCGTTCGACGAACTGGCCTGCGACGACTGGCTGAGACCGACGCCGGCGTGGCTCTGCCCGCTCGACGTTTTCAATCTGATCCGGATCTCCGGGAAAGACGCTTTCAGCTTTCTTAACAATCAATTAACCAATGACCTTGAAGAGGTTTCTGAAGAAAGGTCACAGCTCAGCGGCTACTGCAACCCGAAAGGACGCCTCGACGCGACGTTCCGTATCCTTATGGACAACGGCGGTTACTGCTTGCGCACCGCGGCGGATAACGCCGCTGCGACGGCCGACCGCTTGCGGATGTTCGTGCTCAGGGCCGACGTGACGGTCGAGGTCGAGGCGGCGAACGGCATCGCCCTTGTCGGGCCCGGCGCGGGCGGGCTCCTGGCCGGTGCCGGCTTGCCCGCCCCCGACGTTGCCTCCAACGTTGAGCGTCAGGGTGGATACCGGGTCGCTTGCTCGCCCGGCGTCTGCGAACGATATGAGATCTACGCACCGCCGGACGCGCTTGAAACGCTTTGGAAGCGCTTGGCGCAGGACGCCTCCCCCGCCCCCGCGGTCGTTTGCCGGCTGTACGACGTTCTCTCCGGCTTTCCCAACGTTTATGCGCAAACCCGCGGATTGTTCGTGCCGCAGATGGTCAACCTCGATCTGATCGGCGGATTGAGCTTCACGAAAGGCTGTTATCCCGGGCAGGAAGTCGTCGCCCGCACCCATTACCTCGGGAAGCTCAAGCGGCGCATGTACCGCTTCACCCTGCCTCCCGCGACGGGCGAGGCAATGGGCGAGGCGGCGGGCAAGATTTCCCCCGGCCTCGCGGTCTACGTGCCGGCTTACAGCGCCGAGCAACCGAGCGGCGAAGTCGTTGACGCCTGCGCATTGCCTGACGGCACGGTGCACGGCCTCGCGTCCCTGCGCGTCCGCGGGCTGGAACAAGGCGACGTCCGTCTCGGCGCGCCCGACGGCGGCGGCGCACAGATCGCGCCGTTGCCCTACGAGGTCACCGCCCAATCCCAGGACCCGTCCCAGAACCCATCCCAGGTTCGATCCGGAAGCTGAAAATGGTACGCGGCCTGACTTTGTTGTTCGCCGTCATCCTGCTGCTTGCATTGGCCGGCTACGTGCTGCACGAGCGGATGCGCGCGACCGCCCGCTTGCTTTGGGGTATCTCGCTCGCGCTGATCGTCCTGCTCGTGCTCCTGATTGCAGGGGTGCTCTGAACGGGACTTATACATAAGCCGACAAGCCGACTCCACTTGTATTTCGCAACGGAACCTGATGGATCTGCCGATACTCGCCCGTAAACGGCGGGCAGGCCTCCGGGAGCGGGACAGCTGGACGGAGCTGGCACCGCTGGTCGGGCGATGAAGCGTCAAATCGATACGGAAGTTGCCCGTCAACCTTTGTGTGGAGTTCCCCTTCGAGTCCGCGATACGCGCCCTCAACCCGCGGACGTCACTTGGCGCCGGCGCGTTTATTCAGCGCCCGCAGACGCTTCAGGTGTTCTCCCAGGGCGGCTTCGGAGCCGCGGTCGGTCGGCTCGTAATAACGTCTGCCGGCGAGTTCGTCGGGGAAATAAGTCTCGCCGGCGGCGAACGCGCCCTTTTCCTCGTGGGCGTGGCGGTACCCCTTGCCGTGCCCCAGCTCCTTCATCAGCCGCGTCGGCGCGTTGCGCAGGTGCATCGGCACTTCCAAGGTGCCGGACTTCCGCGCGTCGGAAAAGGCCGCTTTGAACGCAGCGTAGACTGCGTCGCTTTTCGGCGAGCACGCAAGGTACGTCGCCGCGTGCGCCAGCGCGAGCTCCCCCTCGGGACTGCCCAAGCGCTCATAAGTTACCCACGCGTTCAAGGCGACGTCCCAGGCTCTCAGGTTGGCGTTGCCGACGTCCTCGGAAGCGATTCTCACCATCCTGCGCGCGACGTACAAAGGGTCGCAGCCGCCGTCGAGCATCCGTGCAAGCCAGTAAAGCGCCGCGTCGGGGTCGCTGCCGCGCACCGACTTGTGGAACGCCGAGATCTGGTCGTAGAACAGATCGCCGCCCTTATCGAAGCGCCGCAGGCTTTGCGCGCTCGCCAGCCGCACGACGTCCTCGTCGATCCGTCGCCCGCCTGCGCCCTCGTTCGCGAGGTCGGCGCAGATTTCAAGCAGGTTCAAGGCCTTGCGCGCGTCGCCGTCGGCGGTTCGTGCAATCAGAAGCTTGCACGACTCGCTGACTTCAAGCCTTGAAGCGCGCAAGATCTCATCCTGCGCCAGCGCCCTGTCGATCAGTGCCGTCAGGTCGGCGACCTCAAGCGGCTTAAGCACGTAGACGCGCACTCGCGACAACAAGGCGTTGTTGAGCTCAAACGACGGGTTCTCGGTCGTTGCGCCGATGAAGATAATCGTGCCGTCTTCGACGTGATAGAGGAAAGCGTCCTGCTGCGCCTTGTTGAAGCGGTGCACCTCGTCCATGAACAGCACGGTCGCCCGCCCGGCCTCCGCGCGGTTGCGCTTGGCCCGCTCGACCGCCTCGCGCACGTCCTTGACCCCGGCCGAAATTGCCGAGACCGGGATGAACTCGGCCGAGCACAGGTGGCTGACGATCCACGCGAGCGTCGTCTTGCCGCTGCCCGGCGGCCCCCACAACACCATCGAGTGCGGATTGCCCCGCTCAAGCGCAAGCCGCAACGGTGTATCCGGCGCGAGCAGGTGCTTTTGCCCCGCGAAACCATCCAGATCCTGCGGCCGCATCCGCGCCGCGAGCGGACGGTGCTCTCCGCTTGCCCGGGTGAACAGTCCTTCGCTCGTCGGTGCCCGGGAAGCACTCATGGTACGACCGGCAGCAGATACTCGCCGACGACGTCGACCGTGTCGGGCAAATGCAGCCGAAAGGCGTCATCGGCAATCTCGGGGTTCAACTCGAAGCGCAGGAAATCGATGATGGTCGTCTGTTCGAAATGGTCGAGCAGTTCCATCCTCACTACTTTTTCCTTGTCCAGCCCCAGATTGATCTCGGTGAATTCGACGTCCTTGACTTTCGGCACCAGCGAAATCCAATCCAAGCCGTCGCGACGTTGTTTGCGGGTCACCTCAAACCGCTCGAACACCGGACGTTCCCTCATCAGCAAGGTAATCGGTGCATCGCCCAAGGCTTCGAACACCGGCTGCACGCTCGCCTGATCGAGTTCGGGATCGTAAATCACCAGGTTCAGCCCGTCGCTGACGATCGTCTGGTTGTTGGGTGCGGTGTATTCCCAGCGAAACCGCCCCGGACGCAACAACAGGACGGTGCCCAACGAACGAACGATGACGTCTCGCTTCGCGTCGTAGACCACCTGGGAGAACGCCGCTTTGAAAGCTTCCACCTGGAGGAACTTGTGCAGCCTTTGGAGCGGGTCGTCGTCGGTCGCTCCGGCGAGCGTCGCAGGGGCACCGAGCGCGGCGACGCAAACGAGAGCGGGCAGGCAGCGGCGTAACGCACGTCGCTGTAAATATTCCATGAAAAACATTATAATAACAAATAATTATCAGCTATTTATTCACCTAGAATATTAAGTTTCATGACGGGGGTGGCGAGAGTACTTCACGCGCGCCGTTGGCCTGCACCGGGCTGACGATGCCGGCGGCTTCCATGTCCTCTATCATCCGCGCCGCACGGTTGTACCCGATCCGGAATCTGCGTTGGACGTAGGAAATCGAGGCCTTGCGGGACTCGACCACCAGCGCGACCGCTTGGTCGTACAGGGGATCCGGCGTCCCCTCGTCTTCCCTCTCTCCGGATAGCGCCGAGTCGGCCTGCTCCAACTCGATATATTCCGCCTCACCTTGCTTTTTCAGGAACTCGGTTACCTTGTGCACCTCCTGGTCGGAGACGAACGCGCCGTGCACCCGCTCGGCGGATGAAGTCCCCGGGGAGACGTAGAGCATGTCGCCCTGCCCAAGCAACTGCTCGGCGCCTCCCTGATCGAGAATCGTGCGCGAGTCCACCTTGGACGAGACTTGAAACGCGATACGTGCCGGAATATTGGCCTTGATCAAGCCGGTAATCACGTCAACCGAAGGGCGCTGGGTCGCAAGCAGCAGGTGAATTCCCGCGGCGCGGGCTTTCTGCGCGAGCCGCGCGATCAATTCCTCGATGCGCTTGCCGACAATCATCATCATGTCGGCAAACTCGTCCACCACCACCACCACGTAAGGCAGCGCTTCCAGCGGCGTCTCGTCGCCCTCCTCGCGCAGCGGGTCGCTCAAGGGCTTGCCTTCACTTTCGGCATGCGCCACCTTGCGGTTGTAGCCGCCGATGTTGCGCACCGCCAGCGTCGACATCAGCCGGTAGCGCCGTTCCATCTCGGCGACCGCCCATTTCAGCGCGCCCGCCGCGTGCTTCATGTCGGTGATCACCGGGGTCAGCAAGTGCGGAATCCCCTCGTAGGTGTTCAACTCGAGCATCTTGGGGTCTATCAGGATCAAGCGCACTTCCTGCGGCGAGGCCTTGAACAGGATGCTCATCAGCATCGAGTGCACCGCAACCGACTTGCCCGAACCGGTGGTGCCGGCGACCAGCAGGTGCGGCATCCTCTCCAAATCAATCAGCACGGGCTCTCCCGAGATGTCTTTCCCGAGCCCAAGCGTCAGCGGAGAACGCTTCCTGTCGTAATCCTCGGAACTCAATATCTCGCTGAGCAGCACCGTCTCGCGGGTTTCGTTCGGCACTTCGATACCGATCGTTGACTTGCCGGGAATCACCTCGACGACGCGCACGCTCGGCACCGACAAGGCCCGTGCCAGATCTTTCTCGAGGCTGGTGATGCGACTGGCCTTGGTTCCCGGCGACGGCATCAGTTCAAACCGCGTAATCACCGGACCCGATTGCGCGCCGACGACCTCGGCCTCGACGTCGAAATCGCCGAGCTTGATCTCCAACTGCTTGGCCATCGCCTTGATCGTGTCTTCGGGCAGTCCCCTGACTTTCTCGCCGGGGCGATCCAAGCTCTCGATCGGCGGCAGCTCGGCACCGCTTTCCCCGACGTGCAAGGTGACCTGCTTTTCCTTCTTCAGCCGCTTGCTCACGCGGACCGTATCGACCCGGGGCTCTATGCGCGGCGCCTTGCGCCGGCGCTTCTCCAGTTGCTTGCGCCGTTGGGTGAGCAAGGTTTCGCGCTGCTCCTTGACTTCACGGCCCGCGCGTTTGTCCCTGAAATTGCGGACGGTTTCCACCGCGAACTCGCTCGCTCGCAACAGCGCGGCACCGGTCGCGTCCATGACTTTCAACCACGACAGGGTCGTAATCAGATGCACGCTGCCTATGAACAGGGCGAGCAGCAGCACGGTCGCCCCGACCGGGCCGAAAACCGAAACGAACCCGTGGGCCGTCAGTTCGCCGAGGCGTCCCCCCGCCGACGCCGGCATCGTCTGCGAGACGAAGTGCATCGAGACCAGCCCGCACAGCGTCAGCAAAGCCAGCAAATAACCGACCCCCTGCGTCAGGTGCAGCGCAACCGGGTTGCCGCGGTGGCGAAAAGCGCGCCAAGCCGCGGCAAGCACGCCGACCGGAAGCGCAAACGCCGCCTTTCCGAACAGAAAATAGAAACCGTAAGCGATCCAAGCGCCGGCCATCCCGCCGAGGTTTCGGATATCGTCGCGCGAATGCGTATTCGCCCACGACGGATCGTCCGGATGGTAACTGATCAACGAGAGCAGCAGATAAAAGGCAAAAAAGGCCAGAAGCACTCCTCCGGCCTCGTGCAGTCGGTTGCGGAAACTTTCCTTGAGCTTGCTCAGCTCGCCGCCGGACGTCCGTCCGATGCTCGAAGAGACCCTTTTTCTCGAATAATTACGCGGCAAACCTTTTTCCTCGGTGCACGTGAAGCGCCGGGTCGCCGGCGCAAGGATAAGCTGATGCGGGATTCATCCGGCCATTTTAACAAGAAGGGGTATCAAAAGAACGTCGTGGTCGGGTAGAATCGCACTCTCCGGCACGCTGCCCGGAACCCGTTTCGGTGAGATTACCCGATGGCTGAACCGCGTCACGCAAAACTCATTATCCTGGGCTCCGGTCCCGCCGGCTACACCGCCGGAATCTACGCCGCGCGCGCCAATCTCGAGCCGTTGCTGATCAGCGGCTTTGAACAGGGCGGGCAGCTGATGACCACCACCGACGTCGACAACTGGCCGGGCGACGTCGAGGGGCTGCAAGGGCCGGACTTGATGGAACGCATGCTCAAGCACGTCGAGCGCTATCAGGTCGCAGTCGTCAACGACCAGATTCAACGCGCCGAACTCGGCGCCGCACCTTTTGCCCTGCACGGTGATCTCGGCGAGTACCGTTGCAACGCGCTGATTATCGCGACCGGCGCCTCGGCAAGGTACCTGGGGCTCGAATCCGAGGAGAAATACAAGGGCAAAGGCGTATCGGCCTGCGCGACTTGCGACGGTTTCTTCCACAAGGACAAAGAGGTTGCGGTCATCGGCGGCGGCAACACCGCGGTTGAGGAAGCCCTGTATCTGTCCAACGTCGCGAGCAAGGTTACCCTGGTGCACCGTCGCGACGCCCTGCGCGCCGAGAAGATTCTCCAGGACAAGCTGTTCAAGCGCGCCGAAGAAGGCGGGATAACGCTGTTGTGGGACAGCGAACTCGTCGAGGTCCTGGGCGACGGGCAAAGCGTTACCGGGATGCGCGTGCACAACAAAAAAAACGACGAAGAACATGAGATTGCGCTGTCGGGCGTGTTCATCGCAATCGGCCACACTCCCAACACCGGGATCTTCCACGGGCAGCTCGATATGAGCGGCGGTTACATCCGCACCTGCAGCGGTCTTGACGGCAACGCAACGTCGACCAGCGTCGCGGGCGTGTTCGCCGCCGGCGACGTGATGGACCACGTCTACCGCCAAGCGGTGACCTCGGCGGGAACCGGTTGCATGGCTGCGCTCGACGCCGAGCAATACCTCACCGCGTCCGCCTGACCCCTGCTCCGCTCAGGGGCCCGGCTTCGCCGTCTCCGCGACTTGCGTCTGAAGCCCCCGGCGGTACAAAGGCACGGTCAGCAAAGCCCCGCCCACCGCCAGCATCGCCGCCAGCAGGAACACCTCGCCGCCGCCGAACGCGTCCCATAAGCGCCCGACGAACAGACTGCCCAACGCGCCGCCGAGACCGAAGCTCACGGCCAAGTACAACGCCTGGCCCCGGCCGCGCAAGACCCCGGGAAACCAGCGGTTGATCAGCTGGATCGCCGCGGCGTGATACACGCCGAACGTCACCGCGTGCAAGGTTTGCGCGAACAGGACAAGCGGCAATTGATGAGGGAATCGCGCGAGCAAGAACCAGCGCAACGCGGTGATCAACATGCTGAAACTGAGCAGAGCCGGTGCACCCCACCTTGCCAGAAAGACCGGAACCACGAGGAAGATACCGACTTCGCAAATCACTCCCAGAGCCCACAGCTGCCCGATCAAGGTTCTCCCGTAGCCCATGTCGCTCATGTAGATAGTGAAGAAAGCGTAATACGGGGTGTGCGTCAGCTGGACCACGAAGCAAAGCGCCAGCAGGCACAGCACCTCGACGCGCGCCAACTGCGGCAATATGGACACCGAGCTCGCCGGCGCGGCGCGGCGATCCACGCAACGCAGCGCAACCAGCCAGATCGCGACGGCAGCGCCGAAAATCAAATACGGCGTGAGCCATATACCGATCCGATCGATCAGCGGCGCAACCCCCACCGCGCAAGCGATGAACCCGACCGATCCCCACAGCCTGATCCTGCTGTAGTGGCGCGACATGTGCCCCAAATTGTCCATCGTGACGCTTTCAAGCTGCGGCAGGAACGCGTTGAAGAAGAAACTGCTGAAGAAAAGCATCACGGCAAGCCAGACGTAGCCGTCGCGCAGCAATATCAAGGAGAAGAAAATCACCGACAGCCCCGCGGCGAGACGCAGCATCAGCAGGCGTTGCGCGGTCCGGTCGGCGACCCAGCCCCAGATGTACGGAGCGAATAATTTGGTCGCCAGAAAAATCGCAAGCAGCTCGCCTATTTCCGCGGCGCTGAAACCGAGGCTGCGCAGGTACGGCGACCAGTACGGCAAATAGATGCCGATGCCCGCGAAATAGAAAAAGTAAAGAGCGGCGAGCTTACGGTAGCGCGGCGGCATCGGTCGGCGCTCCGGCGCGGGCGGCGTGAGTCATCCGTCGTCCGTGACGTCGGCATTCTGCGCGCGATGACGCATGGCGTGATCCATCAGCACCAACGCAAGCATCGCCTCGACGATCGGCACCGCGCGGAGGGCGACGCAGGGATCGTGACGCCCGGTGGTGACAATCTCGACTTCGCCGCCCTGCTTGTCCACGGTCCTGCCCGGCACGCGGATGCTCGAGGTCGGCTTGAACGCAACGTCCACCTCGACGTCCTGTCCGCTTGAGATGCCGCCGAGGATGCCGCCCGCGTTGTTGCTTTGAAAGCCCTCGCTCGTGATTTCATCGCGGTGCTCGCTGCCCTTTTGCTCGGCGCACGCGAATCCCGCGCCGACGCCGACGCCCTTGACCGCGTTGATGCTCATCATCGCACGTGCGACGTCGGCGTCGAGACGATCGTAGACGGGTTCGCCCAGCCCCGCGGCCACGCCTCGCGCGCTCGCGTGGACCACCGCGCCGATCGAATCGCCTTCCTTGCGCAACGCGTCCATAAAAGCCTCGAGCTTGGGCACAACGTCGGGGTTCGGGCAAAAAAACGGGTTGTTCTCGATCTCGTTCCAGTCAACGCGTTCGTCGCAACGAATCGGACCAAGCCGGGAGAGATACCCGCGGACGGTTACATTGAAACGTTCCGCGAGATACTTCTTGGCAATCGCGCCGGCGGCGACACGCACCGCGGTTTCACGCGCCGAGGCTCGTCCGCCGCCGCGGTAGTCACGGACGCCGTATTTCTTATGGTAGGTGTAATCGGCGTGACCGGGACGGAACTTCTCTTTGATCGCCGAGTAATCCTTCGGTTTGTGGTCGACGTTCTCGATCAGCAGGGCGATCGGCGTCCCGGTCGTCTTTCCCTCAAAGACCCCCGACAACAGCTTGACCCGGTCGGGCTCGTTGCGTTGCGTGGTGTGGCGGGTCTTCCCCGGGCGGCGGCGGTCGAGCTCTGCTTGGATATCGGCTTCCGACAAGGCAAGACCCGGCGGACAGCCGTCCACAACCCCGCCGATGGCCGGACCGTGGCTCTCGCCGAAACTTGTCAGCGTGAACAGCTTACCTATGGAATTGCCGGGCATAATCCGCTTATTCTAGCGGCTTTTCACCTTAGAAGCTTCCGCCTTACAACGCACCGCCGACGTTCGGCGCGGCTCGAACGACGGACAATGAAAAAGCAACGGGCGGCGGGACGACCCGCGCGCATCAGGGCTGAATACCCGGTAGAATATCCGGCGATATGGCGACGAACGCAGAAGCCACGTTTTGGGAACGCTTCAAAGGCCGGGCGTTTCACCTTTTCCCTCACCATTGGCTGTCGCGCCTGACCTATCGTCTGGCGCGTCTTGAGACACCGCTTAAAGACCCTTTGGTGCGCGCCTACGTCCGCTTCTTCAAGGTCAACATGCAGGAAGCCGAAACGTCCCGTATCGAGGATTACACGAGCTTCAATCACTTCTTCACGCGCGCGCTGCGTCCCGACGCACGTGAAGTATGCGACGAACCGGACGCGCTGATCTCTCCTTGCGACGGCACGATAAGCCAGATCGGCGACCTCGAAGAAGGTTTGCTGCTGCAGGCCAAAGGCCGCTACTACCGCGCCGAGGAATTGCTCGGCGGTGCCCACCCTCGGGCAAAAGAGGACGCCCGAGGTTTTTCATCCGGAAAGTTCTGCTCGATTTACATCGCACCCGGCGACTATCATCGCGTGCACGCGCCCGCCGACCTGCAACTGAATACAATGATCCACGTTCCCGGCCGCCTGTTCAGCGTCGCCGCTTACGCGGCCAAAGTGATTCCCAATCTGTACGCCCGCAACGAACGCGTCGCGTCGATTTTTGAAAGCGATCTCGGACGCGTCGCCGTCGTGCTGGTCGGCGCACTCAACGTCGGCTCGATCGAGACGGTTTGGGGCGGGCAGATCACGCCGAAAACCTTATCGGTCACCCGAACCGACTATTCATCCGGCTCTCCCGCGCCGGACGTGAATCTCAAACGCGGTGAAGAACTCGGGCGCTTCAGCATGGGGTCGTGCGTCGTCCTTCTCGTCGACAACCCCAAACTTTCATGGAATCCCATGCACACCCCGGGCCGGCGGGTGCGCATGGGCGAAGAACTCGGGCGCGTAGTCGCCGACGGAGAAACTGCCCAAAGCACCGAGAAGCCGGTGTTCACCCCGGTTGACGCGCAGTGAACCTGCACCGAACTGCCGCGGTGCAGGAAATCTTTTCGTGAAAGCGTCGAGGTTCGCGGCTACAGAAACTTCAACACCGCGATAATCACAGCGGCGAACCCAGCATTGCTCGCAATCACCCACCGGATCACATCAACTTTGAAAGCGGCGATGGCTTTAGCAATCACTGCTTCGTTCTTGGCCGTCGCTTTAGCAATCGCCGCTTCGTTCTTAGCCGTCGCTTTAGCAATCGCCGCTTCGTTCTTAGCCGTCGCCTTAGCAATCGCCGCTTCGTTCTTGGCCGCCGCTTCAGCAATCGCTACTCTGTTCTCGGCAATCGCTACTCTGTTTTCGGCAATCGCTGCTGTGTTTTCAGCAATCGCTGCCTTGTTCTCGTCAAACTTCACTTCGAACTCGTCAAACTTCACTTCGAAGCGGGCCACCACTTCAAGCAGTTCATCCCGGCTCACGACGTCGTCGGGAATGCTGTCCGCAGCCTCATAAGCCAGGGACTCTTCGACCCTGGCCGCTTTGAAAGCGCGATAGATAGGTTCTTTCACGGCAAATACCTCTTATGGTTGGAATTATAGGAGATTCCAACTCTGCCTCCTAATCGAAGGAAAGCGATCGGTGGGAAGCGTGGACGGTGGCAAACAGCCGATAAACGATGAATCCCGGCTGAAAACGGGCGTTTCCGCCCTGGCGCGCTCAGAATGGAACAGCACCCAGCGACTACTGCGCGTGCTGCCCCGTACCTCCGGACGCTCGGCTGGTGGCGCTGTCGTCGTCGACGGGAAAGCAATCCGAAGCACCGAGAAGCCGGTGTTCACCTCGGTTGACGCGCGGTGAACCCGCACCGAACCGCCGCGGTGCAGGAATCCTTTTCGTGAAAGCGTCGAGGTTCGCGGCTATAGAAACTTCAACACCGCGATAATCACAGTGGCGAACCCAGCATTGCTCGCGACCACCCACCGGATCATCTCAACTTTGAAAGCGGCGATAGTCACCTTGTTTTCAGCGATGGCTTTAGCAATCGCCGCTTCGTTCTTGGCCGTCGCTTCAGTAATCGCCGCTTCGTTCCTGGCCGTCGCTTTAGCAATCGCCGCTTCGTTCTTGGCTGCCGCTTCAGCAATCGCTACTCTGTTCTCGGCAATCGCTGCCTTGTTCTCGTCAAACCTCACTTCGAACTCGTCAAACTTCACTTCGAAGCGGGCCACCACTTCAAGCAGTTC
>CAYFZO010000023.1:18379-28635 GCA_964347615.1 uncultured Chromatiales bacterium | reverse complement strand
GAAGGCGAGCGACGGATTGCGGACCTGATGAACAAGCAGGCGGGCTACGCCTGAGCGGCGTTTCATTTCATTGCTTAAACGCCGGCGCTTCCTGCGTCGGCGTTTTTTTATATATTCCGCTTGCGTTTGCGCGCGAGGTGCGTCCAGAACAGCGTATTTACAGCCTTAGCGCAGAAAGGTATCATCACGACCTCTATTCCGTTGTTTGCGCAGGTCTCAATGAACTGTTCTCCTTACGGCGGCTCGGTGCGCCGTTTCTTTCTGCTGTTCATACTGCTTGCGTTTGCGGGCGTCGCACCGGTCAGCGGCGGCGACAAACCGCCGGCTCAGCGTTTCAGCGAGGGGCTGTTTTGGGAAATACTCAAGGACGGCGAGCCCATCGGCTATATTTTCGGCACTTTCCATTCCAACGACGAGCGGGTGCTCGACCTCCCGCCGGTTGTCAAGAATACGTTGTTCGCGTCGTCGAGCTTCAGCATGGAAGCGTTTCCTGGCGCGCGTTACTTCAATCCGCACTGGGGATTCAAGGACATCATCAACGATATGAGTCTGCCCGAAGGGCAATCGCTGTCTGATTTGATCGGTGAGAAGACCTACCGGCGCATCGAGAAACTGCTCGTGGAGAACGGGGTCAGCCCTGAACGTATTTCCCGCCTCAAGCCTTGGGCCGCGATGAGCGAGTTGGGGACGCGCAAACTTCAAGTCGAGGAGAAACGCGGCGACATCATGGATCACGTGCTGTATGAGATGGCCGCCGCCCGGATGAGCGATCTGTATCAGGTCGAAACCCTGGAAGAGCTGATGGCGGCCTATTATGATTTTCCGCTCGATGCCCAAATCGGGCTGCTGCGCGATCGTCTTGAAGCACACGACGTGCTGCCCGCCGTCTCTGAGATGATGACCGAGGCGTACCTGCGCGAGGATCTGCTCGGGATGCTTGAATTGAGCACCCGCTTTATCTCCGAGGAATCGGTGGCGGAAGGGTACGACCAGGTTTATCTCAAGCACGTTTTGTACATCCGCAATATCGTGATGGCGCATTACATGCTGGCGCCGTTGCGCCGTAAGAAAGCGTTCATCGCAATCGGCGCGTTGCATCTGTACGGCGAGAAAGGCGTGCTCGGGCTGCTCGAGAAGGACTACGGATACACCTTGCGGCGCGTGGCGATCAAGACGGCTTCAAAACCGGGCAAATAAGAAGCGCCGTTCGTCGCGTCGGCGGGAGCCTCTCTCAGGAGGCGGACAGGTTCGACTCCTTGATTCTGAACAAGCGCAGCGCGTTGGTGCTGGTGCGACGGGCAAGCTCCGTCGGCGAAACGCCGAGACACTCGGCGACGCGTGCCCCGACGTGCGCGAGAAAGGCGGGTTCGTTGCGCCGGTTCCGAGGGCGTTGTTCGCGGGGAAGGTCGCGCGGCAGGAGATAAGGCGCGTCGGTCTCGATCAGCAGCCTCTGTTGCGGTATCGCCTTGACCAGGTCCTTGAGTCGGGTGCCGCGGCGTTCATCGCAGATCCAGCCGGTGACGCCCACGTACAGGTCCAATTCGAGGTAAGCGTCGAGCTGGTTGCGGTTTCCGGTGAAGCAATGCACCACGGCGTCGGTGACCGTCGCCTGACGCAACGCGGCGATGAAGTCGTCGTGGGCGTCTCGTTGGTGCAGGAACAACGGCAAGCCGGCGCTTTCGGCGAGGTTCAGCTGTTCCTCGAACGCCCGCAGCTGTTGTCGACGGGATGAGAAATTGCGGTAGTAGTCGAGGCCGGTTTCGCCGACGGCGACCACTGCGTCGTTGCGCAGCAGCGAACGCAACGCCTCGGGAGAATCATCGCACCACTCCTTTGCCGAGTGCGGATGCACGCCTGCCGCCGGGAACAGGACGCCGGGATGGGCCGCGCAGCGTTCGATCGCCTCGGCGCTGTCGGCGATGGACGACCCCGGAACGATCATCGCGCGCACGCCCGCGGCTTTCGCTCTGGCCAGAACTTCCGCTTCGTCCTTTCTGAAGGATTCGTGGGTGAAGTTGAAACAGGCGTCTATCAGCACTCGTCGGTATCGGGGGGTCTCGGCTTCGGCTTTTGGCTTTGGACCTTGTCTTTGCGCGGCTTATCTTGAACCGAGGTAGAGGATTTCGCGTTTCTGGTCGATGAAGAACTTGAAGTTGTTCAGGAAATTCATGCCCAGCAAGCCGTCGGTTTCCACGCTTGGCGGCATTTCTATCACGCTGGCCTGGACGTTGCGCACCGCGGCGTCGCCGATGCTCAAAGTACCGATTTCGATGCGCGGGGCGTTGAAAACGCCCGCGACCAGATTCAGTGTGACGTAGTCGTCGCTGTCGGTCGGCAAGCCGAACTGCTGCGCGGTCTGCGGGCGGAGCACGCACAGGGAGGCGCCGGTGTCTATCATCAGGCGCGCGCCGTCTATGCCGTTGATTTGCGCGGTGACGACGAAGTGTTCACCGGCGCGTTGCAGGGGGACCTGAACTTCGTCGTCGAGGTCTATGGATTGCTGTATTTCATCGACCAGGGTCTGGGCCAGTTTGCCCCACGTCGGGTCGTAGAGAACTTGGTTGAGCGACGCCAGCGCGTCGTAGTAGTGCCGCAGGCGGTGCTGAATCCCGGCGAGTTTGTAAAACAGGGCGACGTTTTCCGGGTTTTGTCTGGTAAGGAATTCGTAGAGCTGCAACAGGTCGCTCAAGTGCTTGCCTTCCTCGAGCTGCTTGGCGTACTCGGTTTCGATCTGATCTATCAGAAGATCGAGGTCGTCTTCGGCGATTTCCGCCTGGTTGAAGCTTTTGAGGTCGAACAGCGTTTCGAGTGCGCGCATGTATTGCCCGCTTTCAAAGTAGCTTCTGCCGAGCAGGAACAGGCCGCGCGGGTTGTAGGCGTCTTCTTCCAGGAAGCGTCGCAGCAGGGGTTGAGCCTTTTCCGGAGACTCCTCGTTCAGCTGTGACAGCGACGTGATGATTACTTTCTGATCTCTTTGTGCCGTTTTTTGATCGAGCACTCGAGTTTGACCGAATCTGGAGAACGCGAGTTCGTAATCTCCCTGCTCGATCAAGGCTTCTACCTCCGTCGGCGGCGGGGATTCCACGACGTCTTTTCCGGTTTCGTCGTCGCCGGCTTTCGTCCCGCCCGGAAAACCCAGCTCGACCTCCGGGAACGCCGGCGACTGATAGAAAACGTGCAACCACCACCCTGCAATCATTCCCGTCGCCACCCAGACGGTAATCGTCAGTAAAGGCAGCCTAATCATGGTCTTTTTCGTGCATAACGGCGGTTCAGCCTGTTGCGTTTGCCGTATTATAAGGGATAATTCGCCTACACCGGCAAACGCCGAGGGGCTGCAGAGGTTCCGACTTTGACGTGACGGCTTGTTCCGGCCGGAATATCCAAGTTATTCACTGAGAATTCATGGGCAGGAAAAAGATCAGGAAAAAAGAGCGTCGGGGTCGGCGGGTTTCCCGGCAGCAAGTTGCCGACGCCTCCGCCGCTGATTCTTCCGGAAAGCGGTCCGGTGTTCGCGGCGGCGGTGGAAGTCCCCGCGCCGGGGCAGCGGCAGCGCTGAGCGAAAGCACATCGATGTGGCCTTCTTTTCTCGCGGCGCTGCTGATATTTCTTGTCGCGTCGCCGGTGGTCGTGGGGCCTTACGGGCAAAAAAACGGTTACACGCCGGATTTGCACATGTCGGCCTACGTTCAGGTCGGGGCGATGGTCGTCCTGTCGTTGTTCTGGATATCGACCTTTTTCCGCAAGCGGATGCAGATAGCTTTTCCGCACTCGCCGGTATTGTTGCCGCTGTTGGTTTTCTACGCTTGGGCGATGCTGTCGGTTTTGTGGGCTGATTCGAAGCACGAGGCGGTCGGCAACGCGCTTGATTGGAGCGGTGCCTTTCTTTGCGGCTTGCTGGTTTTGTTGCTGTTGCGTGACGCCAAACAGATGAAGGCGTTGCTGTTTTTCTTGCTGGTCAGCGGATTATTGATGGCGCTGCTCGGTGTCGGGCAGTACCTTTTCGCCGTTGATTGGGTTCAGCAACACATTGTGCCGTCGGCGACCTTAAGCAACAAGAACATGGCCGGGCAATACGGTGTATTGACCTTGCCGATTGCGGTGATGTTTTTTCTGCGCTCCGAGGTTCCGTGGAAGACCTGGTTTTTTGCGGTCGTGATTTCCTTGCTTCTGGCGTATATTTTCTATGCGAGGTCGCGTGGCGTGCTGATCAGCTTGTTGGCGGAGGCGGTTGTTTTGTTCGGGCTGTTGGCTTATTTCAAGTTCAAGCACGGAAGTCGTCTTTTGGGGAGCATGCCGGTCAAGAAGGTTGCACTTGCGGCGTCTTTGGCTTTATTCGCGGGCTTGGCGTATCTCACGCCTGCAATGTTCGGCAACGCCGAGGCGGTGTTGGAAAATTCACTGGACTCAGAGCCGGTGGAGTTGCTTTCCGAGCACGGCGGAGAGGTGCTGGAGCACGTCCTCAAATACGAGGAAAGCGCCGACAAGCGTCTTGCGATATGGGGAAACTCGATACCGATGTTCAAGGATCATTTTTTGATCGGGGTCGGATTGGGCAACTGGACGACTCACTACGCGGCGCATCAATCATGGTTCAAGCCCGACCTCGTTCTGATGTCGGGCAAGTACCATGCTAACGCGCATAACGACTATATAGAGATACTGTGCGAGCTGGGGATCATCGGGTTCGCGTTGTTTGTCTGGGTGGTTGTTTCTCTATTCAGAACGGGAGGGAGGCTTTTGTCCGACTGCGACGAACAAAGCTTTTTCCTGGCTTTGCCTCTGATTACGGCGGTTGGCGGGATTGCGGTGAACGCGATATTCAGCTTTCCCTTGAAGCAGCCGGTGCCGGTTTTGATGCTCTTGGTTTATATTGCGATGCTTTCAAACCTGTACGGCGTAATCAAGGGTCGGGAGCACGTTTTCCGGTTGCCTCCCGTGCCCGTCAGAGGCGTCGTTGCCGCAACCGTCACTTTTGCCACCGTCGGTTTGTTCGTTCTGCAGCATAACTGGTATCGTTCGGAAGTTCACTACCGTAACGCCGTGCTCAGCTTGGAGAAGCAACAATATAAAGACGCTTACGACGAAGCGATCCTTTCTCATGATTTTTATCCGTTGCGGAACGACTTGCTTTGGTTGCGAACGCAGCATTTGGTGGGTTCCGATGATTTGGAGGAACGTGAAACCGGTATTGAAACGTTGAAAGAAGCGCTGCGGGTAAACCCTTACTCGTCAAGCCACTTGTTGAATTTAGCGAGCGCTTACAAAGTGGCCGGTTTGCCGCAGGATGAGTTTGCGGTTTTCAGACGGCTGGTTGAAATGCAACCGATCAATTTTCCCGTGAAGCGCCATTATGCCTTTTTGTTGCTTGCGATCGATAAGCCTGAAGAAGCGTTGAAAGCAATCGAGTTGTATCGCCGGAATTGGCAGTATGACTGGGAATTGGCGGGAAGGGAGATACAATTGGAGGAAGAGAGGATGAAGCGTCCGGATTACACGGAGGGAGAGGGGTTTCAATCATGGAAGAACAGGCGCAGGAACAAAGGCGTGAGGTTGACCCAGATAGACAGATACGTTGAACGGGTGAAGCGCAGAATCAAGGAGGGCATGAGCCTTTCCGAGGACGCGTTTTGAACGGGTTAGCTATCCCCGTGTGCGTTCAGCCGCAACGCTTGGATGCCACGGCGGGATTGAGCGGAGAAAATGGGCAAGAAGAAGCACGGTAAAAGAAAGTCGGGTCAACGGATTTCCCGGCGGAAGGAGGCCCTCGGCACCGACGTTTCCACGGAGTCGCGCGGCGGCAACCGGCAGAAGGCTCGCGGTGCGGCAGTGGGAGCGAGTGAAAAGCTCTCGATATGGCCCTCTTTACTGGCCGCGTTGTTGATTTTCCTGATTTCGACGCCGGCGATTGTCGGACCGTACGGACAAGGCATTGGTTATATGCCGGATTTGCACATGTCGGCCTATATTCAAGTAGGCGCGATGGTGCTCTTGTCTTTGTTTTTGTTGTCGACTTTTGTTCGCAAGCGAATGCGCATCATCGTGCCGTCCTCGCCGCTGTTGCTGCCCTTGTTGCTTTTTTATGGTTGGGCGACGTTGTCGGTGCTGTGGGCCGACACGAAGTACGAGGCGGTGGGTGACGCGCTTGACTGGACCGGCGCGTTCCTGTGCGGCTTGCTGATCGTATTGTTGCTGCGGGAGCTTAAGTTGCTGAGGCTCTTGCTGCTTTTTTTGACGGTTAGCGGATTATTGATGGCGCTGCTGGCAATCGGTCAGTTCTTGTTCGGCATAGACTGGGTTCATCAGCACATTGTGCCGGCGGCGACTTTCAGCAACAAGAACATGGCCGGACAGTACGGCGTGTTGATTTTTCCGTTGGCGGTGACGTTCTTTTTGGTTTCAAAAGACCGCCTGAGAATCTGGTTCTTTGCGATCACGACGTCTTTGATCATGGTCTATGTCTTTTATACGCGTTCGCGGGGTGCTTTGGTGGGGCTTTTGACTGAGATAATCATTTTGTCCGGTCTGCTGGTCTACTTCAGGTTCAAGCACGGCTATCACTTCTTCGGAGACACACCGGTGAAGAAAGTCGCGTTGGCGGTATCACTGGCTTTATTCGTGGGCATGTCGTCTGTTACGCCTTCCATGCTTGGCAATACCGAGAAAGTGGTGGCGGCTTCGCTGGGGGAAAAGCCCCCGGCGTTGCGTGATGAACACGGCGGCCGGTTGCTCGCCAGGGTTCTTGGCTATGAAGACACCGCCTCCACTCGTTTTACTATGTGGAAAAACTCAATACCGATGTTCAAGGATCATTTTCTGATTGGCGTCGGATTGGGCAACTGGACGGTCCATTATGCGACCTATCAAGGGCGGCTCGCGCCGGATATGTATCTGATGAATAATCAGTACCACGCCAACGCGCATAACGATTACGTGGAGGTATTGTGCGAGCTGGGCATTATAGGTTTTGCCCTGTTTATCTGGGTGATTGTCTCTTTTTTCAGGGTGGCGGGCCGTCTGCTGTCTGATCGTAACGAAGAGTGTTTTCTGTTGACCTTGCCGATTGCGACGGCAATCATGGGAATTGGAATCAACGCGGTGTTCAGCTTTCCTTTAAAGCAGCCGGTGCCGATCCTCATGGTCTTCGTTTATCTGGCCGTACTGTCGAATTTGCACGGAGCGTTCTTCAAAGGGGGGAAAGAGCGCGTTTTTTCTCTGCCTCCTGCGCCCGTTAGAGGTGTTGCAACGGCTTTTGCCGTTTTTGCCGCCCTCGGTTTGTTTGAATTGCAACGCAACTGGTACCATTCGGAACATCACTACCATAACGCCGTGATCAGTCTGGGAAACGGGGATTACCAGAACGCCTTGATCGAGGCCGAACGTTCCTACGGTTTCAACCCCATGCGCATGAATTTATTGTGGCTCCAAGCGACCTCCTTGCTGCAGTTGGGCCGGGAAAAATCCTATCAGGAAGCGGTCGAAATGCTGGAAAAAGTAACCCAAGCGTATCCTTACTCGGCGAATACGTTGTTGAATTTATCGGCCGGCTACAGAGCCGTCGGCAAACAGGAAAACGCAATTGAAAATCTCGCGCAGTTGGCGTCGGTGCAGCCGATAAACATGCCTTTGAAAAATAAAGACGCTTCTTTCCTGTTCAGTGTCGGCAAGTTTGAGGAAGCGCTCAAAAGGTTGGAGGTATACAGCAGGAACTGGCAGTACGCCAGTGAACAAGTGGCTGCAAGGTTGAAATCGCTTAAGAGTTCGGCGAATCCATCCCCCAGCCTGGTGAAAGCGGGGGAAAACTTACTTGAAGAAAAGCGCGTCAGGTTGGCGCAGATTGCCCGAGATATTGAAAAAGCCAAGCGTAATATAAAACAGCGTAACACCTCTTTGAGGAAAGCGCCGTCGGAGGATCCTGAACGCAGCAGCTGACTATAATGAGCAAGAAGAAGAAAACCAAAAAGAAAAATTCCAGCAATCAAGCCTCCCGTCGGCGGGCGGCCGTTGCCGCGGCCGAGGCCGCTACGTTGCGCAAGCAACCCACGGAGATTGACGGCGACGTTGAAAGCGGGGCGACGGATGAAGACGCGGCCGGTTCCAGATGGTCGCCTTTGCTGGTTGGCTTGCTGATATTCCTGCTCTCAACGCCGGCGATTTTCGGCCCCTACGGGCAGAAACACGGCTACACGCCGGACCTGCACATGGCCGCCTATATTCAAGTAGGTTCGTTGGTGGTTCTGTCGTTTTTTCTGCTGGCGATTCTTTTCAGCAAGCGGATGAAAGTGGACGTACCGCGCTCACCGCTGTTGTTGCCGTTGTTGCTTTTCTACGGCTGGGCGATGTTGTCGGTGTTGTGGGCCGACACAAAGTATGAGGCCGTGGTGGACGCGCTTGATTGGTCCGGCGCGTTCTTGTGCGCGTTGCTGGTTATACTGCTGTTGCGGGAAGTCAAGCAGATTCAGTTGATGTTGTTCTTCATCCTTATCAGCGGTTTGTTGATGGCGCTGTTGGGTATAGGGCAGTTTTTATTCGGAATAGACTGGGTTCAGCAGCACGTTGTTCCCGCGGCGACGTTCAGCAATAAGAACATGGCCGGACAATACGGGGTTTTGACCTTGCCGATTGCGCTGGTGTTCTTTCTGCGTTCCAAGCAACATTGGAAAATCTGGTTTTTTGCGGTCGTGATGGCGCTGATCATGACCTACATTTTTTACACGCGTTCCCGCGGCGCTTGGGTCGGTGCTCTTACGGGAGTGATTGCTTTGATCGGGTTGGTGATTTACCTGAAAATCAAGCACGATTATCACTTTTTCGGAGACATGCCGATCAAACGAGTTGCATTTGTCGCGTCTCTTGCGCTGTTCTTCGGTTTGGCGTCTCTTACCCCCACCCGGCTGGGTAACATCGACAAAGTGATGGAGGCTTCGATCGGAGCGAAGCCTAAGGCCTTGTCTTCCAGGACCGGAGGGGAAATCCTGCGGGCAAACACCGAGGGGTTCGACAAAAGCGCCAACCGGCGCTTGACGATGTGGGGCAACTCGATACCGATGTTCAAGGAGCACTTCCTGATCGGCGTCGGGTTGGGCAACTGGACGATTCATCACGCGGCGTATCAGTCGTATTACAAGCCGGATCTGTTGCTGATGAGAAATCAGTACCACGCCAATGCACACAACGATTACATTGAGATCTTATGCGAGTTGGGCATCATCGGGTTTGCCCTGTTCGTTTGGGTGATTGTTTCGCTTTTCAGGGTAATCCGTCGCTTGTTGCTGCACGACGACGCGCAATATTTTGTGCTGGCGATGCCTTTCATCATGGCAATCTCGGGAATCGCGGTCAATGCGGTGTTCAGTTTTCCCTTGAAGCAGCCGGTGCCGATTCTGATGGTGATGATTTATATAGCGGTGCTTTCGAACCTGTACGGGAAAGGCGTGGAAGGCGGGCGGGACTATATCCTGCCGATACTTCCTTTGCCCATTCGGACCGCGGCCGCCGTTGTCACCATTCTTGCCGCCGCCGGTTTGTTCAAGCTGCAGTACGACTGGTATCACTCGGAAGTTCATTATCGCGACTCCGTAATCAGCATGAAGAGCCAAAAATACAAGAAGGCTTATCTTGCGGCCAAGCGTGCTTACGCGCTCAATCCGCTGCGCACGAACCTGTTGTGGACCCAGGCGACCGCGATGCTTCAACTCGGAAGGAAAGGGTTTTACAATCCCGCCGTTGAAATGTTGGAGAAAGTGGCCGCGGCCCGATATTACTCGTCGAGTACGCTTCTGAACTTGGCCAGTGCGTATCATAAGATCGGTCGGCATCAAGACGCGGTTAAAGCTATTTCAGATCTGTCCCGGGTACAGCCGATTGGCTTTCCGGTGAAATACCAGCACGGCATTTTGTTGATTAATGCCGGTCAATACGAGGAAGCGATCAAGCAACTTGAGACCTTGCACAGATATCACTACTTTCTCTATAAAGAGGCGAGCGATGACGTCAACCGTGAAGAAAAGAAGCTCGAGGATCCGGAATACAACAACGTCGGATTGTTGAAGCGTCTCAAGAGAGATCAAAAAAAGGAGCAGAAGGCATTGGCGAAAGTGAGCAAAGTACTCGGGCAAGCGAAATTGGTGATACAGCAGAGACGTAAGAAAGCAACCGTCGGAAGCGCTTCTTGACTCCGCCCCCGGCGGGGACGGTGTCGGCCTGCCGTGCCGCGTCTTAAGCGCCGGGCGCCGTGGTCCGAGAAAGGCTGGTTC
>CAYFZO010000023.1:0-18279 GCA_964347615.1 uncultured Chromatiales bacterium | reverse complement strand
CGCCTTGCCCTTGCGCCGCCCCGTCCGGGGGTGAAACGTTTGTCTTTCGGCAGGGACGGTGCCAGCCCGCCGTGCCGCGTCTTGAGCGTCGGGGGCCGTGGTCCGAGAAAGGCTGGTCCGAGCCGCCTTGGCTATCTTGGGCCGCCTTGCCCTTGCACCGCCCCGTCTGTGGGGCTTCTCACGTTCGCCAGGCGCCCGTCGCCGCGTAACGCCCGGTTTACCCCCCTTGTATCGCCCATCCCGCCCATCCATCACTTTCAGCCCGTAAGTTGGCGTTTTTCCCCGCAAGCACTACAATAAGCCCTTGATTTTTGGTCAGTGTCGAGGGGATGGCGGCACATGCTCAGTTTGCGATTGCCCCTGCAGCAGGGGAGAAGCGGCGGCGTGCAGGCAGTCAACGCGGTGGTGGCTCGAACCGCCGCGGTGGCGTTGCTCATAATATGCTTCTACTACGCTTCTTCATTGTTCTGGCACATGTTTTATCCGGAA
Organism: uncultured Chromatiales bacterium; assembly: GCA_964347615.1. GTDB lineage: Bacteria > Pseudomonadota > Gammaproteobacteria > Poriferisulfidales > Oxydemutatoraceae > CAYFZO01. The sequence goes on along the minus strand of CAYFZO010000023.1, from coordinate 17,790 downwards.
GGGTTTCGCCCGTTCGTGCCGGCCGTGAACAACGGCGCGGTAACTAAGGTCGCCGGTGCGCGCGGCAAGTGGAATTGGTTTTCCGATACCGCGGTTTCCGCCAAGTCCGCGAGGCCTCCGCCGTCGCGGATCAAAGCCAACCTGATCGGCGTGATTGCGATGAGCAAACAAAGCGGCAGGGGATTGGCGTTGATTAAATACAAGGGCAAGGAAGAAATCTACCGGGTCGGCGACGAGATTGCCGAAGCGGTGGTGCTGACCGAGATAGCGGGCAACTACGTAACCTTGCAACGCGACGACGTAACCGAAACCTTGGAGATTGAGAAATCCAAGGCGTTGCTCGGTGGGCAGAAAGAAAAGAGCAAGAAGGCGAAGCGAGGCGACAAGAAAGCGCCGAAGGACGATGATGCGCCGGCGTTGCCCGAATCTCCGCAAGAGATCGCCGACGCCAAGACGTTCAAGGACATCCTGCGCAAGGAGCCGTTGCAGCTGCTGAACCTGTTCAGTTTCGAGCAGGTCAAAAGCGGCGACCAAACCGGTTTCAGCCTTTCGGCCAAACGCGAGGACGGGCGCAATATGCTGGATTCGGTGGGCTTGAAGGAAGGGGACGTGCTGATTTCGGTGAACGGCACGCCGGCGTCCCAGATGCCTTCCAACCCCCGATTGTGGAAAGCGATCTTGAAAGCGAATAGAATCAAGGTCAAAGTGCTGCGGGACGGCGCCGAAACCGAGGTAACTCTGTGACCAGCCCGGTACGACGGCGGGACTGAGGTTGAACCGAGCTCAGACGTGTTCCATTTTCGCGTGAAAACAAGAAGTTGCGTCAAGCGTTGCCGCGAGGCGGTTTGCGTGCTGGTGATCGTGCTGATGCTTGCACTGCCGCCGCCGGTGGTTTCCCAGAGTCCGCAGGTTCCCGAAGCGGAGCAGACGCCCGGCGATTCCGCCGCCCCCGACCCTGAAGGCGCCGCTTCTTCCGAGCCGCTGCTGCTCAACTTCCGCAACGTCGAGATCCGTCAGATCATCGAAAGCGTCGGCGAGCTGACCGGGACCAATTTCCTGGTGGATCCGAGAGTCAGAGGCAAGGTTACGATTCTGGCGAACGAGCCGGTGCCGCAAAGCGCACTCTACGACGTGATGTTGTCGATTCTCAGGATGCACGGCTTTCGCGCGGTCAAGATCGAGGGGGAAAACCTCACGCGCATCCTGCCGGGCAACGTCGCCGCGCGTTTCAAGCCCGAGTTTCTGGACGGCGACCCGGTTGGGGAATCCGAGAGACTGGTTACCACGATCATCAGGATCAAGCATCTCGGCGCGGCGGGCATCATTCCGATGATCAAGCCGCTGATGACCCCCGAGGCGCAGGTATTGGTGCACAAGCAGACCAACCACCTGTTGATCACCGAGGTCAACTCGAGTCTCGAGCGGGTCAGGAGGATTATCGACAGGATAGACGTCGCCGAGCTCGATGATTTCGAGATCATCAACCTCGTCTACGCCGACGCCAAGGACGTCGTCGGCCTGGTGCAGCGCGCGAGCAATAAGAACCTGCGGCATCTGGTTCAGGTCATCGCCGACAACAAGGGCAACCGCGTCATCCTGACCGGCCCTCTCCACGTGCGCCGCAGCTTGCGCACCTTGATCGCCGAGCTCGACACCGAGACCAGCGTCGAAGCCACCGGGCGCATCAGGGTAATCAACCTGCACTACGCGCGCGCCGAGGACGTCGAGAAAGTCGTCAAGGGGCTGTTGAGCTCGGCCGAGTTCATCAAGACCCTCGGCGGTGAAGGCGAGGACGACGGGGTCTCGCCCCCCGCCGAGAAAAAGCCCGACGCCGAGACGGACGAGAAGAAGGACGATGAGAGGGAGGCAGCTCCCAAGGAAGAAGAAAAGCCCGCCGCCAGGAAGAAGACCAGCACCAAGCGCAACTACGTGATTCAGGTGGACCAGGCGTTGAACGCGCTGATCGTCGGCGGGCCGCCGAAGGTGATCGCGGCGGTCGAGCGCGTCGTGCGCGAGATTGACGTGCCGCGGCCGCAGGTGCTGATCGAGGCGATTTTCGCCGATGTGACGGAGACCAAAGCGTTCAACTTGGGTGCGAGATTGAAAGCCGGGGCTGAACCATCCGGGGATGGGATTGCTTCTGACGCTAGAAACCCGGATGATTTCATAGGAGCCGTTTTCGAGACTTTTGGCAGCGGTAGTAATGCAGCCTTGAATTTTGTGGCAGGTGTCGGTATTTCGCCTCAGAATAGTCCCATCACTTTGTTGGTTTCAGCACTGCGTAGCGATGGGGACTCGCGGGTCTTATCAACGCCGTCTATCTTGACGCTGAACAACGAAGAGGCGGAGATCGATGTCTCAGAAGTGTTGTCCATACAAACCGGGGCGGTTACGGACAGCGGGGGGAGCAACGTTGCTTATGAGCGCCAGGAGTTCGGTACCAAACTCAAGGTCAAGCCGCAGATTACCAAAGGCGATTCGGTGCGTTTGGACATCGAATACAAGACCGAAGAGGTCTTGCCGACCAGCAGAGGGTCTGGCTCCGATCCCGATTCGAGAAATCGGGAGATCAAGACGACGGTGCTTGTCAACGACGGCGACGTGCTGGTCCTGGGCGGCCTGTCGAACGAATCGGCGGCCGAAAACGAGGAACGGGTGCCGTTGTTGAGCGAGGTTCCGGTCGTCGGTCACCTGTTCAGGAACCGCAGCAGCGCCCGCAACAAGACCACGTTGATGGTGTTCATCCGCCCGACGATCCTGCGCAACGCCGACGACGGCGGCGCAAAGTCCCGCGAACGCTACGCCGAGCTGCGCCTCGAACAATTGATGGACGCGCAGTCCGAAGAAAGCCTGTTGCCCAAAGAAGACCCGATGGTGTTGCCGGGGCTGCCGGGGAAAGCCGAAGAAGCCCGCCCGGCCAAGCGCAAGAAAAAGATCATCAAGCGCAAGAAGCGCCGTCGCGGCAACGACAGCGGTTGATCGCCCGGAGCGTGCGCAGGGTCTGAGCCGATGTACGAAAGGCACTTCAATTTTTCCGACAACCCGTTCACGATTGCGCCCAACCCGCGTTATCTCTACCTGACCGACCGCCACCGCGAAGCACTCGCGCACCTGACCTACGGTCTGCAGGAGAACGGCGGTTTCATCCTGCTGACCGGCGAGGTCGGCACCGGCAAGACCACGGTGTGTCGCTGCCTGCTCGAACGCATCCCCGACAACGTCCACCTCGCGTTGGTGCTGACGCCGGCGCTCGGCGCCAACGAGCTGCTCGAAGCGATTTGCGACGAGTTCGGCGTTGCCCACGAAAAGGGCGCGACCACCAAAGGGCTGACCGACGCGCTGAACCGCTATCTGCTCGAGGTCCACGCGCAGGGGCAACGCGCGGTCGTGGTCATAGACGAGGCGCAGAACCTCGACGTCGCGGTGCTCGAGCAATTGCGCCTGCTGACCAATCTCGAGACCAACGAGCAGAAGCTGCTGCAGATCATCCTTATCGGCCAGCCCGAGTTCCTGGAGCAGCTCGAGCGGCCCGAACTTCGCCAGTTGTCGCAGCGAATCGTCGCGCGCTTTCACCTGACGCCGTTGAAGGCGAGCGAGGTGCAAGCCTACGTCGCGCATCGCCTGAAGATTGCCGGCGGCAGCGCGTCCGTGTTCCCGCGTTCGGTCACGTTGCGCATCGCGCAGTTGAGCAAAGGCGTACCGCGCGTAATCAACCTGCTGTGCGACCGTGCGTTGCTCGGTTGCTACGTGCAGGAAAAGCATCAAGTTGACATGCGGACTTTGGAGCAAGCCGCGCGCGAAGTGTTCGGCGAGCGCAAGGTCTCGCGTAAGAGGACGAGGCGCGGGTGGGAAATGCAGACTTTTCGCAGACGCCGTTGGGCGTTGCCGACCGCCGCCGCGGTCGCCGTTGCCGCGGTCGCCGCGGGTGCCGCGGGTGTATATCTGCAAGTGCCGGCGTTGGACCTCGAGAGATGGGATCTGTTCAAGCGCTTCGTCGTAAGCGAAGCACCGTCCCTCGTCTCAGCCGCGCCGCCGGTTCTCTCCGAGCCGCCTCAGGCGGCTTCTCCGGCGCCCGAGGCCGAAGTGATAACGGTGGCGGTGGCGGAGGCGGAGCCGGCGATCGAGGCCGAGCCGCCGGTAGTGCCGCTGACCTGGGAAACGCTCGCCCGGGAGGAGCGCAGTGAAGTCGAGGCGTACTTCGCGTTGTTCAGAAACTGGAAATTGGATTATTCCGCCGCCGAGGCGCAAACGCCGTGCGGGTTTGCGTCGAGCAATCAGCTCGATTGCTGGCACAAACGCGGAAAGTGGCGGGATTTGCAGCGTTTGAACCGTCCGGCGTTGCTGAAGATGATTACGGCCGAAAACGGGATCTTTTACGCGACCTTGCTTGGAATCGACGGTACGGATTTGCGTTTGGGTCTCGGCGACCGTGAGATGAAGGTCTCCCGCGGCGAACTCGAAAAGCGGTGGACCAACGAGTTCACGTTGTTGTGGCGGCGTCCGCCGGGGTTTGTGCGCACCCTGCGCCCCGGCGACAAGAACGGGTTTGTTCCGTGGGTCGAGGAGCGGGTGTCGCAGGCCGAAGGGCGCAAGGTTTCCAACCGTCAATCGTCGGTTTACGACTTCGCTTTGGTCAGCCGCGTACGTAATCTGCAACGACGTTGCGGTTTGCGCGTTGACGGGCTGGTCGGGCGCGAGACGGTGATCATGATCAACGGCCTGACCTCGAGCGTGCCCACTCTGTCGAAAAACTCAAACCGCCGGTGTCCCCGCCGGCTGAACGTGTAAGCCGTGTCCTACATTCTTTCAGCGTTGAAGAAAGCCGAGCAGGAAAGGCACAGCGGCGACGCGCCCGACGTGCTGACGCCGCAGACCATCGAGGTCGAGACGTCTTCCCGACGCGTACCGAAGCTGTATTTCGTCGGCGGCGTTGCGGTGGCGTTGCTGGCGGGCTTATGGATGGTCGACGCGCTTCGCTTCGACTTTGCGGGAGACGCGGGGGATGAGTCGCTTGCGCCGCCGCGGTCCGCCGCGCCGGGCGTCTCGTCCGATCTGAGTCGGCACGCCGCCCCCGGCATGACTCCCGGCATGACCCCTGGCATGACCCCTGGCATGACCCCGGGGGCACCGTCCGACCCTTCGCCCGGAGCGATGCGAGCCAAGACCGACGTTTCTCCCGCGTTGTTTTCGCCCGCGCCGTCCGCGGGCCTTGCGGGCGACGAACCCGTCTTCGGCGGCAAGCCGGACGAAGAGTTCGGCGCGGATACCGACGCCGCGGGGGCGGTTCCGAAGTGGGCTCGGGAGTGGCCGGTGGGCGACTCGATTCCCGATATGGCTGAATTGCCTCCGTCGTTGCGCAAGAACATGCCGCGGCTCGAGCTGACCGGGCATTTATATTCGCTGGGACACCCGAACGCGCGCAAAGTCATCCTCAACGGCGTCGCGCTGAAAGAAGGACAATATCTCGATGATGACTTGCTGGTCAGTGAGATTACTCCCGACGGCGTGATTCTCGATTTTCACGGGCGCTTGTTCCGCATAGGCGCCGCCCAGATGTTCCGCTGACGCCGTGCCTCAGGGTCGTTTTTCATTCAAGTTCGCGCAGAAGCACGGCGTGCTTCTCGACCAGTCGCCCGAAGGCGGCGACGTGCTGTGTTACCGTCCCGGCGCGTCGGCCTCGGCGTTGCAGGAGGCCAGACGCTGGTGCGGGCACGAATTGCCGGTGACGATGCTCGAGCCCGAGCTGTTCGACAAGACCTTGCAACAGGTCTATTCCGACCGTTCGGGCGACAGTCTGTCCGAAGTGGAGGGCATGATCGGGCTCGACGAGGTCGCCGCGGCGTTGCAGGAGCCTGAAGATCTGCTGAAGAGCGAGGACGACGCGCCGGTGATCCGGATGCTCAACGCGATATTCTTTGAGGCAATCAAGCAGAAGGCCTCCGATATCCACATCGAGCCTTACGAACGCCAGTTGCACGTTCGATTCCGTCTCGACGGCGTGCTCAAGAGCGTACTTACCCCGCCGGTGCAGATTGCGCCGCTTCTGGTGTCGCGCGTGAAAGTGCTTGCGCGCCTCGACATCGCCGAGAAGCGCGTGCCGCAGGACGGGCGCATTTCGTTGCTGCTCGGCGGTCGCGCGGTTGACCTGCGCGTCTCGACGTTGCCCTCGAACTACGGCGAAAGGGCGGTGCTGCGCATTCTCGACAAAGGCATGGAGCAACCGAGCCTCAACGGCGTCGGCATGAGCGAGGAGACCCAACGGCGGTTCAAGCAGATGGTGCAGCGCCCCCACGGCATCGTTTTGGTCACCGGGCCGACCGGCAGCGGCAAGAGCACCACGTTGTACGCGGCGCTCGCCGAGATAGACCGGCGCCAGCGCAACATCATGACCATCGAAGATCCGATCGAATACAACATCGAAGGCATCAGCCAGACTCAGGTGAACGTCAAAGCCGGGATGACTTTCGTACGCGGCCTGCGCGCGATCCTGCGCCAGGACCCCGACGTGGTGCTGATCGGTGAGATTCGGGACAAGGAAACCGCCGACATCGCGGTCCAGGCAAGCTTGACCGGGCACCTGGTGCTCTCGACCCTGCACACGAACACCGCCATCGGCGCGGTGACCCGGTTGTGCGACATGGACGTCGAACCGTTCTTGCTGACTTCGACCTTGCAAGGCGTGCTCGCGCAACGTCTGGTGCGGCGACTGTGCCCGGAGTGCCGCGAACCCTACGAAGTCGACGCCGAGCAGCTCAAGCATTGGGCGATAGACCCTGCGCGTTTCGGTGAACGGCAGCAGGTTTACCGCGCCAAAGGTTGCGACGCTTGCCACAACACCGGCTACGTCGGCCGTTTCGGTTTGTTCGACCTGATTGCGATGGACGACCGGCTGAGGCAGATGATTCACGACAACGTGAGCGAGATCGAGATGGAGAAATACATTCGCGGTTTCAGCCTGAGCCTGCGCGACGTCGGCCTCGAACACGTCAAGGCCGGGGAGACCTCGCTCGAAGAGGTGCTCGCGGTCACTCTCGACTTTTAGGCTCGATTTCCAAGCTCGGTTTTCAGCCCCGGTTTCCAGGCTCGATAGCCCCGGGTTTCCGTGCCGCTTCCGTGCCGTCCCCGCGCTCCGCGGCGGTCGCCGCCGGGTTTTCGTCCGTGCGCCCGCGGGCTTCAGGGTGCCTCGCCACCGCGCGCTTGCGTGATGCTTTTCGCGCGATGCAAGCGTACGACGTCGGCTACGTTTGATTGCGATGGACGACCGGCTGAGGTTTATGATTGTGACAACGTGAGCGAGATCGAGATGGAGAAATACATTCGCGGTTTCAGCCTGAGCCTGCGCGACGTCGGCCTCGAACACGTCAAGGCCGGGGAGACCTCGCTCGAAGAGGTGCTCGCGGCCATTCTCGATTGCCAGGCCCGACTTCCAGGCCCGGTTTTCAGCCCCGATTTCCAGGCCTGATAGCCCTAGGCTTCCGTGCCGTCCCCGCGCTCCGCGGCGGTCGCCGCCGGGTTTTCGTTCGCGCACCCACGGGCTTCGGGGTGCCTCGCCGCCGCGCGCTTGCGTTATACTTTTCGCGCGATGCAAGCGTACAACTATTTGGCTTACGACCGGCGAGGCAAGTCGCAGAAAGGCGTTCTCGAGGGCGACTCCGACCGGATGGTGCGGCAATTGCTGCGCGAGAAAGGCTTGACGCCGGTGAAGATCACGCAGGTGCGTCAAAGCCTGTCGCTGTTGCGTATGCGTGAACGCATCCGGCGCAACGACCTGATGCTGATTACCCGCCAGCTTGCGACCCTGTTCGGTTCTGGGATGCCGCTCGAACAATGCTTGCGCCTGATGGCCGATCAGGCCGAGAACGTGACAATCAAGCGCTTGGTGTCGAGCGTGCGCAGTCAGGTAACAGAGGGGCGCAGCCTCGCTTACGCGCTGAAGAACTCGCCGTACTCGTTTCCCGCCGACTACGTCGCGACGATTTCCGCGGGCGAAGAGACCGGACATCTGCAGGAAGTTCTCGAGCGTCTCGCCGACGACGTCGAAGTGCAGGGAAAAGCGCGGCAGTCTCTGGTGACCGCTTTGATTTATCCTTTCTTGATGCTGACCGTCGCCCTGACGGTGATTATCTTGCTGATCGTGTACGTGGTGCCTCAGGTGACGAACGTGTTCATGGACATGAACCAGACCTTGCCGCTGCTCACGCGCGGGCTGATCGGGGTCAGCGACTGGTTGCAGGCTTACGGTCCCTATCTGTTCGTGCTGCTTTTCGGCGCTGGCGTGGTTTTTTCCTTGGCGCTGAGAAACCCCGCCCTGCGGCTGCGCTGGGACGGCCTGATGCTGCGTGCGCCGCGCATCGGCTACTGGGTGGTGCTTTCGAACGTGTCCGGGTGGTCGCGCAGCCTCGGGATGTTGCTCGGCAGCGGCGTGCCGATACTCGAAGCCATGAAGATCGCCTCCGAGCGTGTGCACAACGTGGCGTTGCGCGAATCGCTGGACCTGGTTTCCGAACGCGTGCGTGAAGGCGACAGCCTGCACAAGGCTTTGACCAAAGCCGAACACTTTCCGCCGTTTTTGGTCCACATGGTCAGCAGCGGCGAGTCGAGCGGTACTTTGGACGGTATGTTGCTCAAGGTGGCCGACTACTACGAGCAGAGATTGAAGACCGTCATAGACGCGACGTTGAAGCTGTTTGAGCCGTTATTGGTTATAATGATGGGCGGCATCGTATTGTTGATCGTGTTGGCCGTGTTGGTGCCGATTATCGAGATGAACCAACTGATTTAGCGGGGCGGAGTCTCGCCGTGGAGGAACGAAGATGAAGAAATTACGCATTACTCCCCTGCGCCGACGCAGCGGGAGCAGGCAGCGCGGTTTCACGCTGATCGAGATCATGGTGGTCATCGTGATTCTCGGGATTCTCGCGTCGCTGGTGGTGCCGGCGATCATGGACCGTCCCGACCGGGCGCGCATAGTCCGTGCCAAACAGGACGTGCGCACGATCAGCAACGCTCTGCAGATGTACCGACTCGACAATTTCGACTATCCCGGAACCCTCGAGGAGCTGGCCACCGGCGGCAGCAAATATCTCGAGCGCGTGCCGAAGGATCCGTGGGGACGGCCTTACAACTACAGCTACCCGGGCCATCGCAGCAGCGCCAAGTTTGACCTCTACAGTTACGGCGTGGACGGTGCCGAGGGCGGCAACGACCTTGACGCGGACGTCGGCAACTGGAACCTCGACGAGTAGCCTGCCTCCGACCCCGCTGCTTACGATTACCCGTCCATCATGCAGCCTCGCGGTTTGAACGCTTGTCGGCGCGGGCGGGGCCGCAAGGCAACCGCGGGCTTCACCCTGATCGAGGTGATGGTCGTGACGATCATCATCAGCGTCATCGTCGCGGCGGTCGTGTTTTCGATCGACCTCACCGGCGGCCAAAGGACGCGCACCGTGGTTTCCAACGTCCAGCTGCTGATGCAAGGCCTGTCCAACGAGGCGATTCTCGAAGGCGGCGAATACGGCCTGAGGTGGGAGCGCAAACAGCAGAGGTTCGTGCCCGTGGTCGGGAGGGGAAGAGGATGGTCGCCTTATTCCGGCTCGCCCGGCGAACGTCCGAGTTTCAAGCCGGTGTCGTGGAAAGGGTTCGCCGACGCGGTGATTACCGTGGACGGCGCGGTTTTGGACGAACGCATGAAGGACGACGAGAATTTTTACGCCGGGTGGGATCAGGAAAAAGCGAGTAAGACGCCGTTGATACGGTTTCTGCCCACCGGCCTTTGGGAGCCGGCGGGAGAAATCGAGTTTTTCGTCGGCGACAGGCCTTACGCCCGGCTCGAGTGGACCACCGCCGGCAAGATGAGCTTTGAGCATGGCAACGCGCCGTAGACGCGGGTTCACGCTGATCGAAGTGTTGATTGCGGTGCTGGTGCTTGCGATCGCACTCGGCGCCTCGCTCAACGCGCTCGGCAACTACGTGAGGTTTCAGACCCGTCTGAGCGGCAGCTACACCGCGCACGGCGTCGCGTGGAACGCCCTGATGCGATGTTACGTCGCGTCGGTGCAAAAGGGCGGCGACGATCAAGGTCAGGTCAACTGTGAGCTGTCCGGCATCGAGGAGCAAGGCGGGGTTGATTGGCCGTGGGCCGTGGAAACCGAGGAAATCGAAGATCAGATGCTGTTCTACGAGATCAGCGTTTCTTCCGCGTCGCGCGACGAAGTGCTGAGTCGCCTGCAGGCGCTGATGAACGAGCCGCTTTGAGCGAATGAGGCGTTCCGGCTTCACCCTGATCGAAGTGCTGATCGCCACGGCGATCTTTGCCGTCATCTCGGCGATTACTTTCCAGGGCATTCAAAGCTCGATCGAGGTCAAAAGCAGGGTCGAAGGCCGCGCCCAGGAATTCGTCGAGATGCAACTGCTGTGGACCGTGTTGTTTCAGGATTTCCTGAACATGGCGCGGCGCCCTATCCGCGTGGAGGGCGACAGCGAAGCCTATCCCGCGTTTGACCTGGACCCCGATGACGCCGAGGACTGCGCGGTGAGTTTCACCCGCGCCGGGCTTGAGCGCAGCGTGGCTTTGCCCGCGGGAATGCAGCGGCTCTCCTACTGTCTCAAGGGCGACGGTCTGTACCGGGTGGTCTGGCCGGTTCTGGACCGCCCTTCCGACGCCGAGTCTCAGGAAAGCTTGCTGCTCGAGGGCGTCGAGAGTTTCGAGGTGTTGCCGGTCCCGGAAGATTTCGATCCTTACGTCGAGAAAACCGGCTCCTCGACCCCCGCGCAGAGCGCTCAAAGCACCCGCAAGAAGGAAGAACTGCCGGTGGCGGTGCGGGTCGTCATCGAAGCGGGAGGACAGACTTTCGAGCGCTGGTTGCCGGGCGGAGAGGAATACAAGCTGAGCAGCGACGATGACGGGTAACAAGCAAGCGGTACGCGGCGTCGCGTTGATCAGCGCGATGGTGGTGGTTGCGGTGGTCTCGGCGTCGGCGGCGCAGCTGCTGTATCGCCAGAGCATAGACGTCGAACGTTCGACGCGCATCATGAGCCGGGAACAGGCGTTCCTGCTCGCTTTCGGGCTTGAGACCTACGCACGCCACCTTCTGACGAAGGACGATCAACGATACGATTACCGTTTCAGATACGCGAGCTACGAGGAAGGCGACCCGAGGATCGAGGAGTGGTCGTGGCCGATTCCGAACCGCGACATGCCCGATGAGTGGCTCGAGGTGTTCCAACGCATCAAGCCGACGCTGGAAGCGCGTTTGGACGATCTATCGAGCTTGTTCAATCTCAACGGCGTCTACTACGCGGCTCTTCTGTCGAAGCCCGACGGTGAGAAACCGGACAAGTGGGAAACGATGTACGAGGGAGTATTCAAGAGATTGTTTCCGCCGCCCGCGCCCGAAGACCAAGCCGACGAACAAGTCACCGAGGATCTGTGGAACGCTCTGCTCGACTGGTTCGACCGCGACGACGAAGCGCGCGACGGCGGCGCCGAAGACGAAGAGTATCTCGACCGGAACGTTCCCTATCTGACCGGACAAACGCGCATGGCCTGGCCCGAAGAGCTGCGCTTGGTCAAGGGGTTCAACGGCAAGGTTGCCGATCGTCTGCTGCCCCGTGCCTCGGCCTTGCCGCATCCTGCGCCGGTGCGAATGAACGTCAACACGATCGAGCGGAATTTGTTGCGGCACGTCTTGTCGAGCATGCCCGGGTTCGAGGACGGGATCGCCGACGAGATTGTTACCGAAATCCTAAGCAGACGCGCCGATGACGTCTATTTCACGGAGCGCGAACGGTTGAAAAAGTTTCTGAACGGGTATAAAGGTTATGTAGACGATCGGAACCTGAGGGAGCAGAATAAAGTGGCTGATTTTTTCGACGTCAAAAGCAATTTTTTCCTGTTCTCGGCGTGCGTGCGGTTCGGTGTGCGGGAACGACCGATAGAAATGCAGAGTTTGTTGCGCCGCGAGAACAAAAGGGTGGTGGTTCTGCAAAGAAGGATGGGAACAGGCTATTATAAAGGGGAGCAATGCGGGCGGGCGTCCCGCAGGGCTGGTTCGGCGCCCGGCGACACCCGGCTCGCCGGGCGACCTTGAAGAGGGCGAAGACCACGGATGAGCATCTGGAAAATAGATACTGAAGGGCAGCTGACCGCGCTGACGCACGGCGGCGGCGACGGCGGCGTGTGGGTGCCGTCGGAACAGATCGTGTTCCACCGCGCCGAGTTGCCGCCGGGGCGCCAGAAAATGTGGGAACAGACCGTGGCTTTCGTGCTTGAAGAGCAGGTCGCCGCACCGATCGAAGATCAGCATTTCGCCGTCGGTCGCGCCGGCGGTGCCGAAGGAAAAGTGCCGGTTGCGGTGGTTTCCATGGAGCTGATGCAGGCGTGGGCCGACGCTTGGAACGGACAAGGAGCCAAGCCGGGCGCGGTTTGGCCCGACGTGCTTGCCGTTCCTTTCGAAGAAGGGCAGCCGACGCTGTGGCACGAAGACGGTCGTTGCTTGTTGCGTCTCGACGCGCAAACCGGTCTCGTCGGTTCGCCCGAGTGGATTCATTCGGTGCTCGACGCTTGCGGTCAATTCGGAGAAATGCGCGTTTTCAGCGACGCCGCCGAATCCTTGCCCGAGGCTTGGCGTACGAACGTCGAGGCGTTGCCGTGCAGCCTCGACGAACGGATGGGTGCCGGCCCCGATCAGGAAGCGGCGGAGATGAACCTCCTGCAGGGGGCGTTTCGCACGGTATCGGCTTTTGTCAGCTGGGGGCGGCCGTGGGCGTGGGCGGGTGCCGCGGCGGTCGCGGCGGCGGCTTTTTACGCCGCTTTGGTGACGGCGGAAGTGCGGCTGATGGACCGAACCGCGGCGGCGCTGAAGCAGGCGACCGTCGAGTTGTATCAGAGGAATTTTCCGGAACAGGCTTTGGTCGGTGACCTGCGCGCACAGGTTGCACGGCGCATGGCTCAGGTCAAGGGCGGGGTCGTCAAGCGGGAAGCGAGTCCGTGGCAGACCTTGCTTCGCGTCGAGCCGCTGATTTCGGCGTGCAAGGCTTGTCGCGTCGAGGAGGTCAGGTTGGAAGAAGCCACGGTGTTCATGATCGTGAGCTCTTCCGCCGAACTCGACGATTTGCTCGAGAAGTTGCAGAACCTCGGGGAAGTCAGGGTGAGTTATCAGTCCTTACCCGACGAGGAGTCAAGGAAACAGCTGCGGCTGGACCTGTCGCTGGAGAAAAAAGCGTGAGCTTATTTGAGCCGATAACGTCTTGGTGGCACACGCGCGAAAGCAGGGAGCAGAAGTTGCTGTTGGTCGCGGGCGCGTTCGCCGTCGTCGCCGCTTTGTACACCGGAGTCTCTCCGATATTTTTGAGATATTCGACTGCGGCCGAAGCACTTCGTGCCGCCGACGGGGACTACCGCTGGCTTGAAGAGCAAGTCTCGTCGCTTGCGGACATCCGTTCCAAAGCCGGCGGAGTGCTGCCGGTTTATCTGCCTGCCGAGGAAATCAAGATGAAGATCGAAAGGGACTTGGAAAAGAATAAAATGCAAGGCGCGGTCGTGATTGAAGCCGCCGGCGACGCCAACACGGTCAAGGTCACGATCGAAGGCGGGCAGGGAAGAGACGTCATGCGTTGGATAGAGGAACTTGCCAGCGGCGGTTACTCGGTGTCCGCGTTCGATTTGAAAAACAAAGGCGGGCGTCTGACGGGCGTCGTCGTTATCGAAGTTTAAGGGTGTGACCGTCTGGCTCAAACGCCTCTTTTATTTGCTGATTCTGCTGGTGGCGCTGGGCGGCATGGTCTTCGTGACGATGCCGGTGCAGTTCTTGGCGGTGCAGTTCGGTCTGCCCGAGAGCGTTCGCGTCGGTCATCTGACGGGTACGGTCTGGTCGGGGCGTGCCGTCGACGTCGCCTATCTCGGGCCGGTCGGCGAACTTGCCGCGAAAGACAAGAAGCTGGATTTGGCTTGGGACTGGTGTCCCGGTTGGAGGAAAGGATTGGCGGCGGCGTGCGTGCGCGTTGATTCGCGGCTGCTGAAAGGGGAAGGGGTACTCGCGTACTCGGTCTTGGGAAACGGTCTGGCCGTGTCCGACGCGCGCTTTCTCGCCCGAGTCGAAGCCTACCCGGTGAAAATCGAATCGTTCCGGTCCGACTTGTCGGGGGAAGTGGAAGCCGACGTCGAGAGCTTGTCGGTTGATTTCAAGGACGCCCGTCTGCTGACCGGTTTGCGCGCAAACGGCGAGGTCAGGGATTTGCGCGCCGCCGGCGTTTCGCTCGGTGATTACCTGTGGCGCGTCGGTGCCGAGTCCGACGCTAACTTAAGCTCTGAGTTCAGCGGCGGCAACGACAGGTTCAAGCTCAAAGGACAGGCTTCGCTCGACCTCGACCAGCGCGGCTACCGTTATACGGCGGAAATGCACAGCGACGATCGCGGCTTGCTCGCGCTGCTGAAAGGCAAGGCTCAGAAAGCCGAAGCCGGGAAGCTGACTTTTTCCGGCGACGGGAAGCTGGGAGGCAAGGCTCAAGGCAAGCGCCGCAGCAAGCCTTGAAGCGCCCGCCCGAGCAATCAACCGAAAGCCAAACTTCCGAAATGAATCCCGGAATGAACCCCGGGACAACCTCGACCGGTGAAGCCACCGCTGTACGGCGGAAATGCGCAGCGACGATCGCGGCTTGCTCAGCGCCGCTGAAAGGCAAGGCTCGGAAAGCCGAAGCCGGGAAGCGGGGAAGTCAGGCTCAAGCTTAAGGCACCGCGTCTTGCGGCAACCGGAATCACGGCTGCATTCGTTGACGACGACGAGCCTCAAGGCGCTCCACGTTCGCCCCGTGCAAATCATCCCGCCTGAAGCGGCGATTTGACCGACGTTGCGGTCGATGCCGGCCGCCTTATCTCGTGCGGCAACGACGTCTCAGCCTGATCCACCTTGTAGACGACGTAGGCATACCACGTGCCTGTCCCATACTTCAGCGTCCGGAATACCGCGCGTGCCTGAGTACGGATCGTTCCCGACCAACTTCAACCGACCGACTTTCTCAACGTGTTCGCCCTTCAGCACCCGGCGGCAAGTACCCGTCTGCGCCGTCAGTTTCTTTGCCTTAACGGATTATGCGGTGAGCCTTCATCCTCTCCAGGAACTATTGTATATAATTCCCCATTCACGTTCCTTATAACGACGCTTAAGAGGAGGGCGCGCTTATGAAGATCCAAAAAGGTTTCAAAGACTACATGAAGGAAGCCCAAAGCACGGTGAACGTCGTCAGCGTCGCCAAAGCGATGGAAATGTCCAAGTCTCCCGACGTTCAGTTCATAGACGTCCGCGATTGGAGCGAGCTGGTCGCCAACGGGCGCATCCCGGGCGCTGAGCACGCTTCCCGCGGCATGATCGAGTTTCTGGTTGACCCGGAAAGCCCTTACCACAAGGAAGTCTTCGCTTCGGACAAGGAGTTTGTGCTGTATTGCATGAGCGGCGGGCGCTCGGTGCTGGCGGCGTCCCGCATGAAGGAGATGGGCGTGGAAAAGGTGCACAGCTTGGAAGGCGGCTTGAGAGCATGGATTGAAGCCGACGGCGAAACCGAATCCGTCGAAGAATAAGTTTTTTGAGACGGACCTTTGAACCAAGCGCGTCGGGCGCGCGCGCCGGTGCGTTGAACGGTCGATTCTTCCTGAAACAGGCGGCGAGCGCCGTAACCGTGGTTGCCGTCTGTGTGCTGCTGTTTGCGGAGACCTGGCGTGAATTTTTCATCTACCGCCGCGGCGAGATTCTCGCGGGCGAGTACTGGCGGCTCATCGGCGGGCATTTTGTTCACGTCAACGCGCCTCATCTGCTGCTGAACCTCACGGCGTGGTTGCTGGTTTGGGGCTACGGCTTGTCGGTGTGCGGTAACCTGACGTGGTTTCTGCTGCTGGCCTTTTGCTCTCTCGGCGCCGGCGTCGGCCTGTTTGCTTTCATGCCGCAGGTCGAGTGGTACACGGGGCTGTCAGGTGTTCTTCACGGCCTGCTTGTCGCCGTCGTCTTGTTGCGTTTGTCGGCGAACCGAGGCGACTACTCGGCGTGGTTCCTTCTCGTGGTCGTTGCGATCAAGCTGAGTTACGAACACTTTCAAGGAGCGACGCCGTTGACCGCCGATTTACTTGACGACCTTCCGATTATTTTCGACGCCCATTGGTACGGTGCGCTCAGCGGCGCACTGGCTGCCGTCGCTGTAGTTCTGATTCGTTTTTGCCGCGAAACGAGGGGAGCGCGAGAGTAAAAAAAAGGGAATTATCTACATAAATCCGCAGTGGATTCCGTATCAGTTTGACGCTTCACAGGTCGACCAACGTTGCCACCTCCACGTCCAGCTGCCCCATTCCCGGAGGCCAAGATATTCAGCGCGGCGTTCACGTCCGCGTTGTCCCGATGACCGCATGAGCGGCACTCAAAATCACTTTGCGTCTTGCGATTTGCTTTTTCAGTATACCCGCAAGCATTGCAGCGCCGGCTCGTGTAAGCCGCCGGCACTTTCTCAACGCTCATCTTGTAGCTTAAGCACTGCTCGAATCTGTGCCAGCCGGTGTTCAGTATCTTCCGGTTCAAACCTGATTTTGCCTTCACGTTCTTGCCCGGCGCTTCCTTTGTTCCCTTTGCACTGGCGGTCATGCCCTTGACGTTCAGGTCTTCCAAGTAAGCGACGTTATATCTGTTTGCAATCTCGCGCGAGACTTGGTGGCACCAGTCCAGCCGCGCGTGCAGCAGTTTCTTGTGCGTCTTCCCGTGCATGAGCTTCGCCCGCATGTATCGGTGCGACGGCGCGCGCTTCTCCTTGCGGCTCCCCTTGTCACGCCGGGACATCATCCGCTGGTAGCGACGACGCCTTGCCTCCAGCCGCTCCATGTTCCGGCGGGCGTAAATCACTCCGTCCGATGTGGTGACCTGACCGACGTTGCGGTCGATGCCCACCGCCCTGATTTCGTGCGGCAACGATGCCTCCGCCTCATCCACTTTGTAGACGATATAGGAATACCAACGGCCAGCCTCATGTTTGATCGTTCCGCTGACCGGCTTCGCGCCGGAGTAGGGATTGTGCCCGGCTAGTTTCAGCTGACCGATCTTCTGCACGTGCAGCCAGTCGCCGTTAAGCTTGAACGTGCCGGTCGCCAGCGGGAAGCTCGGCTCGACGTCATATTTACCCTTAAACCGGGGCAGCCCACGAGCGCCCTTGTAGAACGCCTTGTAGGTTGTCTCAAGCGCCCGCAAGACCTCGCGGGTGATATGACAAGAATGGTCATTGAGCCACATCTCATCCGTATCGCGCAGCTCCTTGAACGCCTTGCCCGTCGACCGCAGAGCGACGCCGCCGTCGGTCTCCATATCACGCATAAAATACGGGTTGCAAACGCCGTACTGCTTGTAGTCGTCTCGCAGTTTGCCCACGAAGTGGTTCCATACGAAACGGCAGGCACTAGCCTGACCGAACAACTTGCGAACCTTTGACCTTGTGCGCGGATGGACGCGGTAGCGGATTGTGCGGTGGACTTGCATGGTTTAATTTTACCAGTTGTTCGTCAATCTCTTGCGGGTTTATGTATATAAATCCCTAAAAAAAAAGCCCGGCCTGCAAACAAGCCGGGCTTTGTCGTGACAGACGGCCGTTAGCTGCGGCGACGTCTCTTCACCGTGCGACGCTTCTTTTTCGGCGCTGCACGCTTTTTGGTCGTGCGACGCTTCTTTTTCGGCGCTGCGCGCTTTTTGGTCGTGCGACGCTTCTTTTTAGGCGCTGCACGCTTTTTGGTCGTGCGGCGCTTCTTTTTGGTCGTGCGACGCTTTT